>SXPB01000294.1 GCA_005776475.1 Planctomycetia bacterium | reverse complement strand
GTAGGCCCTGCAGGACTCGAACCTGCAACCAAGCGGGTATGAGCCGCCAGCTCTGACCATTGAGCTAAGGGCCTACGCGGCGGACCGGTATACCATCTCGCCGCAACATCCGAATGGCGACCCTCGACCTCAATGCGCTGGCGGCAAGACTGCGCGGCCTGCAAGCCGACATCCGCGCGGCGCTGCGAGCGCACATGCGCAGCCAGGAACAAGCCGTTTGGTCGCGCACCGTGCGCGACGACGCCGGCGACACGATCTTCGGCATCGACGCCGAGGTCGAGGAGATCCTGATCCAGCATTGCCAGGAATGGGGCAAGACGCAGCACTTCGTGCTCGTCGCCGAAGGCCTTCAACCGGATGGCATGCAATTCGGCCGTCCGGGCCTCGGCGGGCCGCCGTTTCGGCTGTTGGCGGATCCGATCGACGGCACGCGCGGCCTCATGTTCGACAAGCGCTCGGCGTGGTGCCTGATGGGGGTCGCCCCCGATCGCGGCAAGAACACGCGCCTCGCCGATGTCGAAGTCGCGGTGATGACCGAGCTGCCGACGACGCGCCAATCTACGAGCGACACGCTCTGGGCGATCCGCGGCAAGGGCGCGCATGCCGAACGCAGTGATCTCGGCACCGGACAATTGCGACCGCTCGCCCTGGTGCCGAGCCAGGCGACCACGCTCCGCCACGGGTTCGCGTCGGTGAGCAACTTCTTCCAAGGCGGCAAGGAGATCATCTCGCGCCTCGAGGAAGCGATCCTGCATCGATCGCTCGGCGGTTGGAACGCCGACAAGGCCGAGGTCTACACCGACCAGTACATCAGTTCGGGCGGGCAGATGGCGGAGGTGACGTTCGGGCGCGACCGCTTCGTGCTCGATGTGCGACCGCTGGTGCATCGCAAGCTCGGCATCCAATCGTCGTTGTGCTGCCGTCCCTACGACATCGTCACGATGTCAATCGCCATGGAGGCCGGCTGCGTCGTGTGCGATCCGTTCGGCAAGCCCATCGATGCCCCGCTCGACACCACCACCAACGTGGCGTTCGCGTGTTACGCCAACCAGAAGCTCGCCGCGCACCTGATCCCGATCGTGCGCGAAGAAGTGCAGCGCCACCTCGGCTAGCCGCCGCGGTGCCAGCCATCGACTTGCACGATGCGGTCTTCTTCGGCGATCCACGCCGACAGCTTGCCGCCGTAGACGCAGCCGGTGTCGAGCCCGACGCACTGCGGCCGCACGACCAGGCCTCGACGCGCCCAGTGCCCGAACACGACACGGCGGCGGCCCGCATAGAAATCGTCCCACGGTCGGAACGGCGGCCCTGGCGGTGGCCAGTCGTCCGGCGGCTGGTTGCCATCGGCGTCGCAGTAGCGCACGTTCACCGCGTAATCGACTTCGGCCTGCGTCAGGGCGCCGAGGCGGTCTTCGTCCCAGCGCGGATGCAGACCAGCGTGGACCATGAGCACGTCGGGGAACGTGCGCACGATCGGTTGGCCGGCAAGCCAGCTGCTTTGGCGAGGATCGGCGGTCTTGTTGCGGCTCAACCAATGCAGGTCGTGGTTGCCCAGCACGGGTTCGGCGGCGAGCTGCATCAGCAGCGCCAGCGTCCCGGGGGAGTCGGGCCCCTTGTTGACGAGGTCCCCGACCGGCAGCAGGCGATCCTGGCCGCGCACGAACCCGACCGCCGCGAGCAGGCGCTCGAGCGGCTCGCGACAACCCTGGATGTCACCGACGAAGATCCTGCGGCCCATGCGAGATTGCCCGGCGCCTGCTTGCGGGTGGCCGAGCGGCGTGGATTGTTCCGCGGCGGCGGGCGCGCACAACGATGGATCCGCCGATCGATCGCCGCCTCATGAACCGACTCGTCCGCGCCGTCAGCTCGATCACCGGCTTCACGCTGCTGTCGCGCATTCTCGGGCTGTGGCGTGACCGGCTGATGGCGCAGGCGCTCGGCGCCGATTGGGTCGCGGGAACGTTCTTGCTGGCGTGGACGCTGCCCAACCTGATGCGACGGTTGCTCGGCGAAGGCGCGTTGTCGGCGTCGTTCGTGCCGGCCTACGCGAAACTGCGGCGGAGCGACCCCGAGGCGGCGCGCGAACTGCTGGCGCAGGTGGCGGGGACGGTGATGGCGTTGTTGACGCCGGTGTGCCTGCTCGTGGCGGTCGCGTCGCAGGTGATGCCGGCCGAATGGTTGCCCGCGCCGGACCAGGGCGGCGTGCCGGCGATGCGCCTGCTGCTGTCGCTCAACTCGGTGTTGTTCGTCTACTCGCTGCCGGTGTGCCTGACGGCGGTTTGCTCGGGTGCGCTGAACACGCTCGGCCACTTCGCGCTGCCGGCCGCGGTGCCGATCGTGCTGAACGTGTTCTGGATCGCGGCGGTGCTGGTGGCAGGACCTCTCGGCATCACCGTCGATGTCGACATCGCGAACTTCATCGCGTGGAGCCTCGCCGTCGGCGGGTTCCTGCAACTGCTGTTGGTGATGCTGCCACTGTGGCGACGCGGCGAGCTGCTGTGGCCGCGCCTCCGGTTGCCGGCCCGCGGCACGGCGGCGTTCGGCGTGTTCGTGGCGATGGGGCCGACCGTGCTGGGCATGTCGCTGAACCAGATCAGCAGCCTGCTCGACCAGCTGATGGCCTACTACCTGGTCGCGCCGGGTGCGGTCACCTACGTCTACCTCGCCAACCGGTTGCTGCTGTTCCCGCACGCGTTGACCGCGATGTCGGTGGCGGTCGCGGTGTTTCCGAAGCTCGCGCACGAAGCGAACGACGTCGATCGCGCCGGCATGCGCAAGACGCTCGATCTCGCGGCCGCGGCGACGATCCTGGTCACGTTGCCGGCAGCAGCGGGGCTGATCGTGCTCGGCGACGACGTGGTGCGCGTGTTGTTCCTGGGCAAGAAGTTCACCGAGGCCGACGTGGGGCCGACGGTGCTGACTTCGACGTGCCTCGTGGCCGGCTTGCCGTTCATCGGGTTGGCGCAGCTCTATGCCCGGGCCTTCTACGCGCTCGGCGACACCGGGGCGCCGGCGCGCGTGGCGGCGCGGTTGGTGGTCGTCAATGCGGCGCTCAATCTGGTGCTGGTGTTGACGACTTCGCTCGGCACCGCCGCCCTCACGTTGTCGAGCAGTTTGTCGGCGCTGTTGAACGCGGCGATCCTCGCGTTCCGGTTCCGGCGGCATGCGGCACCGGCGCATGACCTGGGCGGCGCGTGGCTGCGTGCCGCGATCGCCACCGCGGCGATGTGCGCGGTGTTGCCGTTCGCCAAGGTCGGCGATGCCGACGCGAGCACGATGGAGCGAGCGTTCGGCGACGTTGCGTTGCCGATCGTGGTCGGCATCTTCGTCTACTGGCTCGCGCACGTGGCGCTGCGCTCGCCGGAGTTGGCCGCGCTACGGCGCCGCCGCGGTGGCGGTGGCAGCGGCGGCGCCAGTGACTCCGGGGCGCCAGCCGCCTGACGGTCACTCGACGCGTTCGAATTCGAGCCAGTTGCGTTCGTCCTGCGTGACGCGGATGCCGCCCTGGACCAGTGCGAGCTTGCGCGGTTCTTCGGTTCCCGCCGGTTCGATCACGACACCGCCATCCTTGTCGGTCAGCCAACCAAGGCGGATCGTCGTCTGCGTCAGGTCGCCCTTCGTTTGCCAGGTGCGAACGCTCGAACGCACCAGCGGCAGATCCGGATCGGGGCCTGGTGCCACGACGGTGAGAAACAGGTGGCGCTGCGTGATCGCGAGATAGCCATGGCTGGGCAACCGATCCGGAGTGCCGCTGACGACGCGTTGGCGCAGCTCGTAGACACCTTCGAACGGGTGCCGCGGCGGTCGTCCGGGAATGGGCTTCTCGGCAGACTGTGCGATGGGCGCGGTGGGCACGGCCGGTGCGGTTTCGGGAGCAGGGGTTGGCGCCGGCTTTGGCACCGGGTCCTGCATCAGCGGCAACGTGACGAGGCCGGCGAGCAAGCCGGCGAGCAAAGACGTGACACGCATCGGGTTCCTTGGCGCCGAGTCGGCGCGAGGACGCACGATAGCGATGGCGCCCCGGTGCTGCGCGGTCGCGTTCGGGCAATGTCCCGTTGCGCGGACTCGAACCCGGCGCGACGCTGCCGCCGTGCACATCTACCTGCTTCGTCACGGCATCGCCGAAGACGGCGGTCCCATGCTGGCCGACCACGCGCGCGCGTTGACCGAGGAAGGATGGAAGCGGTTGCGCAAGGCTGCGTCGGCGTGGCGCCGACTGGTGCCGCCGCCGGATCTGGTGGTCGTCAGTCCGCTGCGGCGCGCACGCGAGACCGCCGAAGTGTTCGTGGAGGCAGTCGGGTTCCGTGGCGAAGTCCGCGTGGAGGAAGCGCTGCTGCCACACGGCGCGTCGAGCGTCGCGCTCAGTCTGTTGGAAGCGGAGTCGCTGTCGCAGACGGGAGCCGTGGCGATGATCGGCCACGAGCCGCACCTCGGCTATCTGCTGGGCGCGCTGTTGACCGGCCATCCGCGGCAGTCGGTGCCGCTCAAGAAGGGCATGCTGGTCGCGGTCGAAACCGAATCGGCAGCGAGCATGGTCGGCTCGCTGCGTTTCGCCATCGGACAGAAGGTCGCCGGCGACCTCACCTGAGGCGACGTTCGTTCGGTTGGCGCGGCGGCGGTGGAATCGGGCGCAACACCAGATCGCGCACGCCGGCACTGCTGACGTCGATCACGTCGCAGGAGTACTGACCCCAGGGCCCGTCGGGCAATTGCGTCTGCAGCGAGACGGCGTACCGACCGGCAGTCAGCTCTTCGCACTGGAAGCTGCCATCCTCGAACTTGACCTCTGCCCAGGCCGAATTGTCGTCGTCGCCTTCGGCGCGGTTTTCGCGCGGGCGCTCGAACCGCAGCCAACCGCGTTCCGGCTTCTTCTGGCCGAACACGGCGAGGTCGATGCGACCGGCGATCACGACCGCTGGAGCCATCTGGATGCGCAACCCGGTCACTGGCACGCCGCTGGTGGCGGTGATGCCAGGCAGGCTGCCGCGCGCACCGTTGCTGCCGCCGTTGCGCACCGTCAGGTTCCAGGTTCCTTCCGCGACCTGTGCGAAGTGGAACTCGCCGTTGGCGTCGGTGGTCGCATGCAACCAGACCTCGTTGCTGCGGGAGGAGTCGATCTTCAATTTGCCGCGAGCCTGCACGAACGTGCCGGCGAGCGGCGTGCCATCGGGGCTGTAGCAATTGCCGCGCAGCGACGTCGTCAGGATGTCGACGGTGAGTTCGCGGGCTTCGTCGGCGGCGAGTTTGATCTGCGACGACCAGAGGTTGTTGTTCGGGCCAAAGTTGAGTTCGCCGCTGCTTGCCGCAACGGACACCAACACATCGCCGGCCGGCACCTTGCCGATTTCGAAACGGCCGCGCGCATCGACCTTCGCGGTGAAGCGGCGGTTGCCGGCATTCGCTTGCACGATGTTGCCGTTGCCCATGCGGCCATCGATCGTCAAGGTGCCCGCCAACGTCGCCACGGGGCCATCGATCGGTTTCTCACCGGCCTCGAGCACGACTTCGGCGGTGCCGCCGGCGACGACCAGGGTCTGGGCGCGCGGCGTATCGCGCATCATGAATCGATCCTGGAACATCGCCATCATGCCGCCGGGCGAGCGCAGCGAGTCGAGCGCCTTGATCGCCTCCACCGAGTAGGTCCCGGGTTGCAGGGCAGTGGCGGCGAAGGTGCCGTCGAGGCCCGGCGTCAGCAGCACCGGCACGCTTTCCATCGGGCCACGGACTTCGCCTTCGCCGCGGCGGCGTTCGAGCGAGATGGTGAACTTGCCCGGCTCCGGCGGTTTGCCGTTCTCGCGCACGAGGCCGCGCAGGGCGCCCGGCGGTTGCATGCGCATCACCAGTTCTTCGCCTGCCTTCGCTTCGCCGTGCACGACGCCCCAACGCGGATGCTCGGCGCTGACTCGCATCGTGTCGCCTTGCACGGTGTCGATGCGCAAGAGCCCGTCACTGCCCGTGCGACCGCACATCGTCGGCATCTGGGTGGCGCGATTGCCGCGGGCCTCGACGTAGATCGCAGCGTTGCGCACCGGCTTGTCGTCGAGCGTCAGCACGCGCACCGCGAACAACGTTGGCGTCGTCAATGCGATCGCCACGGCGGCGTCCTTGTCGGTGATCTCGAACGACGCGAACCCGCTCGCGTGGCCAGGCGCATCGGCGAGCAACGTGTAGCTGCCGGCCGGCAGGTTCTCGAGTCGCCAGCGGCCTTCGCCCTGCTCCTTCTGGCGCTCGCGCAGGTCCATCGCCGGCACGGCGCCGAACAGGTAGAGCTCCGCCGCACCGTTGCCGGCGCGACCCTGCAGCAGTTTGAGGCGCGCGACCTTGGCTGGCTTGCCGTCGGCGAGCGTCACCGTCGCATCGGCCGCAAACGTCGCCGGCAGCGTGACGACGACGTCGCCGAGAATCGACTGCGGTTCGGCGATCACCCATGCGTGGCCCCGACCGCGGCGCGCCGCGACCGAGACCTTGCCGTTGCTGAAACCCTGGCCGGTGAAGCGCCCCTCGGCGTCGGTCTTGCCGAGGCGCTGCGCGACATCTACTGGCGCGATCGTCAACGTCGAGCCCGCGAAGATCTCGGCGTCGGCCACCGGCTTGCCCGCAGTGTCGACGACCTTGCCGGTGAGTTCTTCGCCGCGCTTCAACCGGATCGTGCCGACGTCCTTCTCCTGGCCGGCTCGCACCTGCACGCCGGGCTTCACGTCGGAGAGGAACTCCGGTGCCGTGCTCGCGAGCATGTTGCTGCCCGGGATCACGCCGACGAGACGGAAGGTGCCGTCGCTCGCGGTGCGCGCCGTCGGCACCGGCAATTGCTCGAAGGCCGCCTTCGCCCACTTCGGAAACTCGACCACGCGAATCGGCGAGTTGCGTTCGCGCACCAGCAGCGCACCATCGGGGTCGATGCGTTCGAACGGGAAGAACGCAGCGAGTGCGCCGGGAATGTCGGCGGCGCGCACCAGTGCGCCAGCCAACGGCTCGCCATCCTCGTCGGTAACGGTGCCCGTGATCACGCCGGCATCCGGCAGCACGATGTCGCCGAGGTCGACGATTTCCCCCGGACTCGGTGTGCGCGTGAGGATCTGGTGCATCGGCGCATCGGTGCCGATGCCGGCGAACAGCAGATAGAAGGCGCGCGGCCACACGCCGGTGACTTGCCAGGTGCCGTCGCTCGCGGTGCGCGTTTCGCCGGCGATGTAGCGGGGTTCGTTGTCGAACTCGGGCGCCATCAGGTCGACGTGCATCGGGATCACCGAGTCGAGCGCGCCGCGATACAGGCGCACGCCGCAGTCGGGCACCGGCACCTTGCGGTGGGTGACCACGCGACCCTTGAAGCCGCACAAGCCGGCGCGAATCTCGGGGTCGTCGAGAAGATCACCGTCCTTGCTGGCGATGGCCTCGCGCACGCCCGTGTCGGGCATCGGCTCCACCGGGCCAGGTGCCAAGGTTCCGGTCGAACCCTCGCCTGTAGAGAAGACGGTCGGAGTCGTGGTTCCGGGGGTGACGTGCAGTTCGTCGCCACGCAGGAACCAGAACGCTGCGACGCCGAGGCCGAGCAGCAGCAGGATCAGGCCGAAGAGCAGGGAGCGCTGCATGGGCATTTTCGGGAGTCGGAGCGTGGACGCGGGCCTGTGGCCGGTCGGCAGCAGAACCTGCCGCCGAGTGCGTTCATAGGCTGGAACGTGACATGTGTGCTCGCCAGAACGAAAGCGTGGCGAGCACGATCGCGTGGTCGATGGCGCCGCGCGCCACCAATCCGTCGAGATCGCTCAGGGGAACGGTGACGACTTCGATGTCCTCACCGGGGTCCATTTGCAGGTCGCCGATGCGGCGGCAGCCGGTGGCCAGGAACGCGTGGCAGCGGTTGGTCATCATCGACGGGTTGGGGTTCATCACGCCGAGCGGCGTGATCTGCTGTGCCTCGAAGCCGGTCTCCTCGCGCAGCTCGCGCGCAGCGGCCGCGGCTGGATCGGTTTCGTGCGCGTCGATCAGCCCGCCGGGGATCTCCAGCGAGATGCGTTCACTGCCGTGCCGGTATTGGCGAACCATCACCACCTGCCCGTCGTCGGTCAGCGGCAGCACGTTCACCCAGTCGGGTGTGTCCATCAGGAAGAAGCCGATCTCGGCTCCGGTGCGCGGTGAGCGGCGGCGCGATTTGCGCACGTGGAACACCTTGTAGTGCGCGAGCGTCTCGTTGCTCAGTTCGTCCCAACGGCGGATGGTCATGGTTTCAGACGGATGTCGTTTCTGGTGACGCCAGCGATGGCGACGAGGTTCACCGCGATGGCGTCGTTGCCGAAGAGGTGCAGGCGCCCCGGTCCGAATTGGGTCGTTTCGAGCACGAAGCCGCCGTCGCTGCCGGTGCTGACCGTGGCCGGCAATTCGAGAGTGGCGCCGGACAATACGCGACGACCGGGTACGGCGCCGGCGTTGGCGAGCCCGGTGGCCGCGGCGGTCGGTTGCGCCGGAGTCCATCGCACGAAGGCGCCAGCGACGGGGCGCCCTTCGGCATCGAGCACACTGCCAGCGAAGATCGTGCTGAGGCCCGCGGCGACACGTTCCATCGCCGCGGCCGGCCACACGTCGTAGTCGGCGAACGCAGCTCCCGGCGTCACCATTTCGACGCGCTCGACGTGGCCCACCGCCAGGATCGTCAACCGCGCATCGACGTTGCCGGTTGCCGGCAACACGAACTGGCCTTCGGCATTGGTCTTCACGGTCACGGGTGTTCCGGTCGGTGGCGTCCAAACCACCGTGGCCCCCGCGAGCGGGCGGTGGTTGGGATGCGAGCGCACGCGGCCGCGCAGTGCCGAACGCGACAAGGGTTGCAGCGCGATGCGCACGGCTTCGCCCGGAACCGTGATGGGCCCGAACGCGAGCGGTTGGTGCTCGCCGTGGTGCACGTGCAGCGTGAGCGGGCCTGCGGGCAGAGGACCGAAGCGGAAGGTGCCGTTGGCGCTCGTTGTCGCGACCAGGCCGAGCGGGTCGCTGCCTTGCTGCACGAGGCGCGTGTCGGCCAGCGGCGTGCCGCTGGCATCGACGACGGTGCCGGTCAGGAAAGCGCCGGCGGCCATCGCCACGCGCACTGCCGGTGCGTTCGTGCGTGGCGCGGCGTCGACGCGCACATCGACCTTGGCGGCGAGACCGCTGGTGGTTGCCGCTTCGAGCGTGAACGCGCCGGGAGCCAGGAAGCGCACGGCGGCGCCGTCAGTGAGGCGATGCACACGATCCTCGGACCAGGTGCCGAGCTGCACCGGCACGTCGGCGCAGACGGGTCGTTGCGCCAGCAGGAGGTGCTCCTCCCAGGCGCGTTGCAGCACCGCATCTTCGGCCGGAATCGGCGCCGGCGTCGGCTTCTGCTTCCCGTTGCCCAGGGGCCGGAACCGCACGAAAGCCTCGGTCACGCGCGCGCCGTTCGGTGTCGTGAAGCGGACCTCGCGCACGATCGACCACTGGTCCAGCACCATCCGCACGACCTGGGGCTCGGTCTCGGTCGAGTGCAGGCGGGTCGGCACCAGCCGCAGCAGGTAGCCATCGACGACGGCGGCGAGCTGTTCTGGCTCACGCAAGGGAATGCCGGCGAGGCCCCGTTCGTCGGTGAACGCGATCTCCCGGCCCGTCTGCACGGTGCGCAGCGGCACGCCGGCGATCGGCTGGTCGCTCGCATGATCGACCACGCGCAGCCAGGCGGTCGGGGCGTCGGCGAGGTTCGGGTTCGGCGGCAGCGCCACCTGCGTTCGTGTCGCTTGCAGGCCATCGCCCAGTGGCGTCGCGGTCGCGCCCGTGGTGGGGTCGGGCCGGACCGCCGGTGCTGGCGCCGGTGTGGCCGTGGTTGGCGACCCGTCCATGGGGATCGCAATGTCGTCGCCGGCGAACATGCCGAGCCATTGCATCGCTGCGAGAGCACCCAGCACCACCACGAGCAGGACGAAGAGACCGGTTCGACGCATCGGGCACGCGAGCATACCGCCGACTATGCTGCTTCCGCCTCGCATGCCCGACCTCACGACGCGACCCCAAGGCGGCATCGAGCCGTGGCTGCTGCGCCTGCTGCTCGCGGCGTCTGCCGCGGCTGCGCTGGTGTTCCTGTTCGGTGCAGTGCAGCGCTGCGGCTATCCGCACGAACTCGAGTGGATGGAAGGGGCGCTGGCCGACCACGCCTGGCGGGTGGCGAACGGGCTGCCGCTCTACTGCGCGCCGTCACCGGAACACGTGCCGTTCCTCTACGCGCCGCTGCTGTTCTGGCTTGGCGGGCTCGGGATCGCGATGGGGATCGACGGCATCGTCGCACTGCGCCTCGTGGCGATCGCCAGCACCCTCGGTTGCGCCCTGCTGGTCGGGCATTGGGTGCGGCGCGAGACGCAGAACGTCGGCGTCGGGCTCGCGGCGAGCGGGACGTTCCTCGCCGGCTACGGCTGGCTCGCGTGGTGGTACGACCTCGCGCGCAACGACACGTTGTTCGTGGTGCTGGTGCTGGCGACGGCGTACGTGCTGCGGCACGGAGGGCCGCGGCGATGGGTGGGGGCGGCGGTGCTGGCGACCCTGGCGGTGCTGGCCAAGCAGTCGGCGCTGGTGTGGCTGCCGGCGATCGGCGTTGGCGCACTGCTGCACGACTGGCGGAATGCGCTGCGGTTCGGCATCGCGGCGGTGCTCGCCGGCGCAGCGGTCTTCGGGCTCATGCACTGGACGAGCGACGGCTGGTCGACGTTCTTCCTGTTCGAGATGCCGCAGCAACACGGCATCGTCGGTGACCGCAAGCTCGGGTTCTGGACGCAGGACGTGTTGCCGATGCTGCCGCTCGTAGCCCTCGGGCTCGTGGGTTGCGTCGCGCAGATGCGCGCGGGACGGGCTCGCGAAGCGCTGTTCCTGGCGGCGTTCGGCAGTGGGGCGTTGGTGACTTCGTGGTTGTTGCGCATGCACGTCGGTGGCTTCGACAACGTGCTGATGTACGGCTTCGCCGGCGCCTGCGTGCTCGGGCCGATTGCCGCGGCGAACGGGCGCGTGCTGCGCTGCATTTGGCTCGCGCAGTTCGTGTGGCTCGGTGTCGTCGCGATGGAGCGCGGCACGGCGACGTGGTTGCCGTCGGCTGCGCATCGGCACGCGCACGACGAGCTCGCTGCGTTCGTCGCCCGGCAGGGCGGGTCGGTGTGGATCCCGGCGCACGGCCACATTTCGACGCGTGCCGGCAAGGGCGCCGGGGCGCACGGGCAGGCGGTGTTCGATCTGTTGCAGCAGTTGCCCAAGGTCGAAGGCATCGGCATGGATCTCACCGTGCTGCACGATCCGGAGCGCATGGCGCAGCTGCCGGGGCGCGGCGGCGAAGCGGTTCGGTCGCTGTTTTCGCAAGCGTTCGCGGCGTTGCGCGAACGCCGGTTCGCTGCGGTCGTCATCGACGAAACTGGGGGCACCGGCCAGTTCCCGTACGTGTTCGCGCTCGGCCTGCTGGGCGCAGACCAGCAGCCCGGCACGACCGACGACCCCTACGTGCGTTCACCGACGCCGCTGCTGCGCGAGCCCGCCGCGATCCGCCCGCTGCTCGGCTACGAAACGCATTCGTCCTACGCGCTGCTGCCGCG
>SXPB01000293.1 GCA_005776475.1 Planctomycetia bacterium | reverse complement strand
GAGATGGGGCTGACCGTGCGCGCTGTGATCGCGGCGCCGCTGACCGGACTCGCCGATATCGCGCCCGCCCGCACCGAGGTGGACAGGGTGTTTCACAGCGAACAACGCCACCCCGGGGCCATTTCTCGGCCACGAACGGCGCCTTGGCGCGCCGCGACAGTGCATGCAGCGCGTGCGCGACCCGTGCCTTGCCGGTGCCGCTCTCGCCGGTGATCAGCACGGGCGCCATCGCCGGTGCGTACTTGCCGATGCGTTCGCGCAACTGCAGCATCGCCGGACAACTGCCGACCAGGCCGTGCCACGGTTGGTCGGCGGCGACGGCGGGCTCCGGCGGCAGCGCCGCGGTGATCGCCGCCACCAGGGACGCCTGCAAGTCGGCCAACACGTCGGGCGACTCGGCGGCGGCGCGCCGCAACAGCGCCGCGAACTGTTCGAGGATCTGGTCGCGGGCGTTCAAAACTGGATGTCCTCGAGCAGCTTCAGGCCACCGTACTCGAGCATGAACACCCGCTCGACGCCGTCGTCGAAGCGCACCACGGCCTGCGTGCGCATGCCCTGCCCGGTGAGGCGGCGCACGACGCCGTTGCCGTACAGGTCGTGCCGCACGCGCACGCCCGCCCGCAGCGCCGCCAACGCTTCCGGATCCGGCGTGACGCTCCAGCCCGAACTGCGGGCGCCATCGTCGTCCGCTTCGTAGCGACGCCACGACGGCGTGTAGTTCTCGATGCAGTCGGGCGGCAGCTCCTTCAGGAAGCGCGACGGCCGCATCGACATCATCTCGCCGTTGACCATGCGGTCGCGCACCGACGACAGGAACAGCGTCTTGCGCGCCCGCGTCAGCGCCACGTACATCAGCCGGCGTTCCTCTTCGAGCCCTTCCGGATCGTCCTGGACGCGCATGCTCGGGAAGGTGCCTTCTTCGAGCCCGGCCACGAACACGTGGTCGAACTCGAGCCCCTTGGCGGCGTGCACGGTCATCATGCGCACCGCCGGTCCCTGGCCCTTGGTGTCGGCCGAAGTCAGCAACGCCACGTGCTGCAGGTAGCCGGCGAGCCCGTCGCTCGGCATCGTGCCGTCGTCGTCGGCATCGACGCGCACCGGCGGCGCCTTGTCGTACTGCACGGTGTCGCTGACCAGTTCGGCGATGTTCTCCTCGCGCGTGCTGTCTTCGGCGTCGCCGAAGCTGGTCGCATGCTGCAGGTAGTTGGTGCCGGCGATGATCACGCGCAGGGCGCCGTGCGCGCCGTGGCTCGCGGCCTGCTGGGCGGTGTCGAGCGTGCGCGCGAGTTCGGCCAGGCCCTTGCGCGCCTTCGGTCCGAACTCGCCGTGCAGCGACGCCTCGCCCACCACTTCGCGCAACGACATGCCTTCGGTGGTCGCGATCTGGCGCAGCCGTTCGATGCCGGCCTTGCCGAGGCCGCGCGGCGGCACATTGACGATGCGGCCCATGCTGACGTCGTCGAGTGGATTGACCAGCACGCGCAGGTAGGCGAGCAGGTCCTTGATCTCGCGCCGTTCGAAGAACGTCAGGCCGCCGACGATCTCGTACGGCAGGCCCTGGTCCTTCAGCGCTTGTTCGAGCCCACGCGACAGCCAGTGCGCGCGGTAGAAGATGGCGACCTGGTCGAGCGGCGTGTCCTCCGCCGCCAGCGCCTTGATGCAGTCGACGATGGTGCTCGCTTCTTCGCTCGACCCGCCGGCCTTCAGGCGCAACAGCGGCGCCCCCGGCGGCGCCTCGGTGCGCAGGCGCTTCTGCTTGCGCATCGTGTTGTGCGCGATCACCGTCTCGGCGGCGCGCAGGATGTTGGCCGAGCTGCGGTAGTTCTGCTCCAGCCGCACCGTCGTCGTGGTCGGGTAGTCGTCCTCGAACTGCAGGATGTTGCGCACCTCGGCGCCGCGAAAGCCGTAGATCGACTGGTCGGGATCGCCGACCACGCAGAGGTTGCCCGGGTTCGGGCACAGCAGCTTGAGCAGGTCGTACTGGACGCGGTTGGTGTCCTGGAACTCGTCGACGAGCACCCACGGAAAGCGCTGCTGGTAGCGTTCGGCGACGTCGGGATGCTCGCGCAGGATCTGCAGGAAGTTGCCGAGCAGGTCGTCGAAGTCCATCGCGCCGACCTTGCGCATGCGTTCGTGGTACGGCGTCCAGATGCGCTCGACGAGGCGCGAGATGTCGTCGCCGCCGCCCAGATCGCCCGGCTGCATCGCCGCGTTCTTCAGCTTGCTGATCCACTGGCCGAGCAGCGACGGCTTGACCTTGGCCGACGACAGGCCGAGGTCGTCCATCAGTTCGCGGATCAGCGTGTCGCGATCCTGCGTGTCGTAGATCGAGAAGTCGGGCGGGAACCCGAGCAGCCGACCGTCGGCGCGCAAGAAGCGGGCGCACGCCGAGTGGAACGTCGCCACGCGCACGTAGCCGCCGCCCAGTTCCTCCACGCGGCGCGCCATCTCGCCGGCGGCCTTGTTGGTGAACGTCATCGCCAGGATCTGGCCGTTGCGCACGCCATCGCGCAGCAGCCGCGCGATGCGGCGGGTGACGACGCGCGTCTTGCCGGAGCCGGCTCCCGCCAACACCATCAGCGGGCCCGTGCCGTGCGCGACTGCGGCCGCCTGCTCCTCGTTTAGGTCCTGGTAGATCGGGTCGTTCGTCACGTGAAGCGCAGCATAGGCGACCCCGACGCGACCGCCACCACGCAGGAAGAACGCACGGACCCTGGATCGACGGGACGCTCGGCGGTTCGCTACGGACATGCACGTCGATCCAAACCAGGCGCCGAGCGACTCGCCTCCCCCGCTCGGCAGTTGGGCGCGCACCTACTGCGCCACGATCGGGCTGGCCGTGCTGGTGATCGCGCTGCTCTGGTTGCTCTCGGCCACCTGCAACGTGCCGCTCGGGAGCGCCCGATGACCCTCGTCGCCTGGTTGGTGTTCCTGCTGATCACCGCCTACACGATCTGGGACGGCGTGCGCCGCACGATCGGCGAGAAGACGATGGAAGGCTTCTTCGCCGCCGGCCGCAACATCCCGTGGTGGGCAGCCGGCCTGTCGGTGATGGCGACCCAGCTGTCGGCGATCACCCTGATCGGGGGCGTCGGCATGGGCTACAACGGCGGCCTCGAGTGGGTGCAGTTCTACTTCGCGCTGCCGTTCGCGATGGTGATCCTGTGCATCTGGTTCGTGCCGATGTACCGGCAGCACCCGATCCTGACCGCCTATGAGTTCCTTGAGCGGCGCTTCGGGCCGGTCACGCGCGCGCTGACCAGCTTCACGTTCCTGATCTCCCGATGCCTCGCGTTCGCGGTGGTGCTCTACGCCCCCGCGGTGGTGTTCTCGGCGATGACCGGGATCGGCATCACGCCGATGGTGCTGGTGACGGGCCTCGTCACGACCGCCTACACGGTCGCCGGCGGTGTCGGCGGCGTCGTCTGGACGGACGTCAAGCAGATGGTGCTGATCGTCGTCGGCATCGTCGCGTGCCTGGCCATGCTGCTGTGGGACACGATCGGCACGCTGGGCGTTTTGGGCGTCGTCGACGGGCTCGGCTCGCTCGGCAAACTCAACGCCGTCGAGGTCACCAATCCGGAATGGACCGCGATGCCCAAGCTCACCGAGTTCTCGCGCGAGGCGCTCGGCGCCGCGGCGAGCACCGGCAAGTCGTTCTGGTCCGACGAGTACAACATCTGGACCGGGCTGTTCGGCACGCTGTTCCTGTTCCTCAGCTACTTCGGCTGCGACCAGGTCCAGGTGCAGAGCCTGCTGTCGAGCAAGTCCGTCGACAGCTCGCGTCGCGCGCTGCTGATGTCGGGCTTCACCAAGGTGCCCCTGCAGCTGATGGTGCTGTTCCTCGGTGGCCTGCTCTACCTGCACCAGGCGACCCACAGCGAACCGCTGCTGTTCAACCCCGAACACCAGGCGAAGGTCGGCACCCTGCCCGCCGACCGTCGGGCTGCCTTTGACGCCGCCGCGAGCGATCACGCCGCTGCCCATGCCCGCCGCAGCACCGCGTTGTTTGCCGTGGTTGGCAGCGACGATGGCGGCGGCCGCGTGGCCGAACTGCAGAAGGCTGCCATCGACGCCCGCGCGGCCCGCGACCGGGCGCGCAGCGCGCTCGGCGTCGATGCCGACGAGAACTACATCTTTCCGAACTTCCTGTTCAGCCAGCTGCCGAAGTGGCTGCTGGGGCTGATGGTCGCGGCGATCCTCGCCGCTGCGATCAGCAGCGCCGCCGGGGCCCTGAGTTCGCTGACCTCGGCGACCATGGTCGACTTCTACCGTCGCTGGCTGCGGCCCGGCGCCGACGACGTCAGCAGCGTGCGCACGAGCCGCATCGTCATGGCACTGTGGGGCATCGCCGCCACCCTGGCGGCCACCATGCTCGGCGGCGGCTCGCTGCTGAAGCAGGTCAACCTGATCGGCTCCTTCTTCTACGGCAGCATCCTCGGCGTTTTCCTGCTGGCGCTGATCCACAAACGCGCCACCGGCACGGCAGCTTCGGCCGGCCTGCTCGGCGGCCTGCTGGTGACCTTCGGGGTGCACTGGACGCTGGAGGTCGCGTTCCTCTGGTACAACTTGGTCGGTGCGGTGGCGTGCGTCGGCATCGGCACGCTGGTCGCGCTGTTCGCCAGGCCGCGCGCCTGACTCAGCCGCCCATCGCGCCGCAACCTTCCTCATCGCGCTTGCGGTCGCGCGGTCGGCAGAAGCCGCGCTTGCCGCCGGCGAAGAACTGCAGGAAGCGCCGCCCGGCCTTGTCCTCCTGGCAACACCGCTCGGTCAGCAACGCGGACACCCGCGCCCGCAAGTCGCCGGGCCCGGAATAGACCGAATGGTAGCAGCGCTTGAGGTCGACGACGTCGGCGTGCGGCATCTTGCTGCGCCGCAGCCCGACCACGTTGAGGCCGTGGATCTGGTTGCGTTCGGCGGCGATCGCGTAGGGCGGCACGTCGTACGAGATCGCCGCGTTGCCGCCGACCATCACGCCCTGGCCGCTGCGCACGAACTGGGGCACGCCCGCGCCACCGCCGACGAACGTGCCGTCGCCGACGTGCACGTGGCCGGCCAGCATCACGTTGTTGGCCAGCGTCACCGCGTCGCCGACCACGCAGTCGTGGCCGACGTGGCTGTTCGCCATCAGGAAGCAGTCGTCGCCGACGACGGTGACACCGTTCGCCTGCGTCGGCCGGTTCACGGTGACGCCCTCGCGCAGCACGCAACGCGCGCCGATGCGCACCCGCCCACCGACCGGCACCTGGCCGCGCATCTGCGGCGCGCCGCCGACGACGACGAAACTGTCGATCAGCGTGCCCGGGCCGATTTCGACGCCGGCCCGCAGCACCGCGTGCTCGCCGACGCACACTCCGGCGCCGAGCACGACACCGGCCTCGACCACGGCGAACGCGCCGATGCTGCAATCGGGAGGAACGACGATCGACGGTGCGACGGCGGCGAGCGGGTGGATCATGGCGGCTTCTGGTCGCCCCACGCTACCGCACACCACCGCCGATTGCGTAGCTCCGGTCAGCCCGAAACAGCCATCGGCGCCGGTCGGCGATGGGCCCGTTCCAGCGCCCGCAGCAGGTCCGCGGCCAGATCCTCGACCGCTTCGATGCCGACCGACAGCCGCAGCAGCCCATCGCCGATGCCGGCGCGGGCCCGCACCTCGGGCGTCATCGACGCATGCGTCATCGTCGCCGGATGCGCCACCAGGCTCTCGACGCCGCCGAGCGACTCCGCCAACGTGAAGCACACGAGCCCGTCGAGGAAGTGCGGCACCGCCGTCGGGTCCACCAGTTCGAACGACAGCATGCCGCCAAAGCCACGCTGCTGGCGGCGCGCCAAGGCGTGGTCGGGATGCGTCGGCAAGCCCGGGTAGTTCACGCGCGCCACCGCCGGATGCCGCGCCAGCAGTTCGGCGAGGTGGTGCGCATTCGCTTCGTGCTGCCGCATGCGAACCGCCAGCGTGCGCAGACCACGCAGCGTCAACCAACTGTCGAACGGCGCCCCGGTGATGCCCAGTGCATTCGCCCACCACGCCAACTGCGTGTGCAGCGCCGCATCCTTCGCCACCACGGCACCTCCGACGACGTCGCTGTGGCCGTTCACGTACTTCGTGGTGCTGTGCACGACGATGTCGGCGCCGAGATGCAGCGGGTTCTGCAGCGCCGGCGACAAGAACGTGTTGTCGACAGCCAGCAGGGCGCCGACGCGATGGCACGCTTCCGCCAACCCGGCGATATCGACGAGTCGCAGCAGCGGGTTGCTCGGCGACTCCGACCACACGAGCTTTGGTCGCCGGGCCAGCGCCGCGGCGAGCGCCGCCGGATCGCGCTGGTCGACGAACAGCACCTCGAAGTGCCCCTTCTTCGCCAATGCATCGACGAGGCGCCAGGTGCCGCCGTAGCCATCGTGCGGCAACACCAACAGGTCGCCGGGCCGCAGTTGGTGCAGCACCAACGTGATCGCCGCCATGCCGGTCGCAGTGACGACACATCCGGCGCCGCCTTCGAGCGCGGCCAACGCCGTCGCCAGCTCGTCGCGCGTCGGGTTGCCGCTGCGCGTGTAGTCGTATTGCCGCTTCTGCTGGAAGCCGGCGAACGCGAAGTTCGCCGACAACACCAGCGACGGCGCCACGGCACCGTGCGTGGCGTCGGTGGCGATGCCGGCGCGCACTGCCAGGGTCTCGGGAGAGAAACTCACGACAGCACCTCCTTGAGGAAGGCGCCCACGGCCCGGGTCTCCTTCAGGAACGCGTCGTGGCCGTAGCGCGACCGGATCTCGCGATGGATGCGCAACGCCGGCAACTGCAGCGCGAGGTCGCGCACGTCGTCCGGCGGCACCAGCTGGTCGCCGCCGAAGGCAAGCACCGAAGTCGACACCGCCACCGTGCGTGGATCGATGCGGTGCGCATCGATCGAACGATTCAGGCACAGGAACGAAGCCGCCGACCACTGCGTCGCGAACTCGGCACTGCGCGCATCGAGCCAGTCCTGCACCGGAAAGCGCACGTCGTGCGCTTGGATCTCGCCGCGACCACCGAACCGATCGTCAAGTTCGCCGGGCGTGCGGTACGTCGTCAACGCCAGCTGCCGCGCCAACGCCAACGCCTGCCGTTCCTGGCCGGTCCGCTGGCCGAGTTCGACGATGCCCCGCTGCACTGCGCGCCAGGCGTTGGCCTGCGCACTGCTGCGGTGCGCGGCGCCGAGCACGGCCAACCGCGCCACCTGCTGCGGCCGCTGCGCCGCCGCGTGCAACGCGACCATGCCGCCATAGCTGCTGCCGACGAACGCATGCACGCGTTCGACCTGCAACTGGTCGAGCAGATGCCACGCCGCGGCCGCCTGGTCAGCCGCCCCGACGAACGGGAACGCGGCGCCGGCAGTGGGCGCAGTCGAGCAACCGACGCCGCCGAGCCAGTCGAACGCGAGCACGCAGAACCGGGTCGTGTCGATCGCTTCGTCCGGACCGACGATGCCCTCCCACCAGCCACGCTCGGGTGCGGCCGTCGAAGCGGCCACGTGCCGCCCCGCCGAGATGCCCCCGAGCACCACGACGACCGGCGCCGTGGCCGGCCCCTGCCGTTCGTACGCCAGCACCGCACCGGACAAGGTACCGCCGTGCGCGAGCGGGAACGGCGTCGGCAAGTGGCACAGTTCGGCCCCACGCGGCAACGTGATCGCAGAGCTCACGACCGCACCTCCGCGCGCAGGAACGCGCGCACGTCGTCAAGCAAGGCCGCCGCCGTGCGTTCGTGGCCGACCGCGAGGCCGGTGTGCACCCGCAGCCCTTGCGGCAGTTCGTAGCCGTAGACGACCCGATCGGGCGGTGCCGCGAGCGGCGAGCCCGCCGGCACTTCCTCGTAGGCGACCCGCAGGTCGTTGCCGGCACGGCTGCCGCGCGCGACGAGGCGCGTCGTGGCGCCACGCCTTGCCCGCTGCCGCACGAGTTCGACGTCGAGCGAGCGGATGTCCTGGCGCGACACGGCAGCGAGCGTGCGCGGTTGCTGCCAGCTTTCCCCGAACACTGCCCCCCACGTCAGCAGCAGCTTCGTCGCCGCGTCGCTGCCGTCGAGATCGAGCGTCGGATCGGGTTCGAGCAGGCCGCGCGCGGTGGCG
Source organism: Planctomycetia bacterium (assembly GCA_005776475.1). Classification (GTDB taxonomy): domain Bacteria; phylum Planctomycetota; class UBA1135; order UBA1135; family UBA2386; genus UBA2386. The sequence continues at coordinate 8,447 of SXPB01000293.1, read as the reverse complement.
TCGGCAATGCCCGCTTCGAGCGAAGCGCCGCGTTCGATCGCGGCGACCAGCACCGTCGTGGTGACGTTGCCGACCAACGCCAGCGAACTCGCATGTTCGCGCAGATCCAACAGCTCGCGCACCAGCTGCTGTCCGGCACCGCCCAGCACCGCGTGCACGCCGACGCGGCCCCGGAACGCGCCGAGCAGCCATTCGGGAACCTGCGCCGCGAGTGCGTTCTTGCCGCACAGCGCCAGGAACGAGCCGTTCTGCAGCGCCGCCCGGCCGCGCGCCACCGCGAGCTGCGTGTCGGCAGCGCGGGTCGGCGTGCAGTCGACGACGATGTCGGCGGCGACGACGCGCACGGCCAACTCGCTCGGAATGCGCTCGGTGCGCGGCAGGCTGGCGAGCGCCCCGCCCGCGGCCTTGTGGCGCAACACGCTGTCGACGGCCACACCGTTGCGATCGAACACCGTCGCCGACGAGTCGCTGATCGCGACGGTGCGCACCGGCAAGCCGGTGAGTTGCTGCAGGAACGCGCTGCCGACGGCGCCCGGGCCGAGCAGGTGCAGCGTGCGAACGCCCGGCGACTGGCCGGACGAGTGGAAGGGGTCGCCCGACGGCGGGGCGATCGTGGTCGTGGGAAGCGGCGGAACGGGATGGGTCACGGTCGATGTCCTCGGGCCCGTTCCCAGTTCTCGCTGCCAGCAGATGGGGTCTGCATCGACGCACGCGTCGCTGGCAGACTCATCTTTCGGCCTCCTTGCTCACACGAGCACGAAGGGCTGGCCGCGGGATTTGGCACCTGCACGAGGATTCGCGAGCGTTCTCGCGAGTTCATGTGGTTGCCCCAGCGTCGTCGGGCCCGGCCCTCGGCTGGTCTGGATGAGTAGTCGCGCGGCTTTCTAGCCGATGCAGCGCGAAGGCGTCAAGGGCCGACCCAACCGCCTAAGCAGGGCCTCAGGGTCACGACATGAAGTGGCGCCATCGCGATCGGACTTCCTGGTCGCCCTTCCCCGGTTCTGCCGCATGTCCTCCTTCCGTTCGTTGCCGTGCTCGCGCGCCACGTTGGCCGCGACGTTCCTCTCCCTCGCCTTCGCTGCGTGCAGCGGCGGTGGCTCGAAGTCGACTGGTCTGCAGCCGCCGACGTTCTCGACCACCCGCTTCACCACCTCGGCGACCGTCACCAATCCCTGGTTCCCGCTGGTGCCGGGCACCAGCACGCTGTTCCGCATCGAGAATCCGGCGAGCGGCGACATCGAGACGATCGTCGTCGAGGTGCTGACCGCGACCCGCATCGTCAACGGCATCGCGTGCGCCGTCGTGCGCGACCGCGTGTACGAGGACGACCGGCTGCTCGAAGACACCCACGACTGGTACGCAGAGGACCAGGACGGCAACGTCTGGTACATGGGCGAAGAGGTCGACAACTACGAGTACGACGAAAACGGCAACGTCGTCGCCATCACCCACGACGGCGCCTGGGAAGCCGGTCGCGACGTGGCCGGGCGCGGCGTCCTGGCGCAACCGGGCTGGCTGATGCCAGCCGCGCCGCGCGTTGGCCAGAAGTTCCTGCAGGAGTACTACCGCGGCATCGCCGAAGACACCGCTGAAGTCGTAGCACTCGACGCGCCGGTCACACTCGTCGATGGCACCACGGTGGCGTGCCTGCAGATCCGCGATGCGTCGCAACTCGATCCGACCAGCCAGGAGTTCAAGTTCTTCGCGCCGGGCATTGGCAAGGTGCGCGAACAACACATCGCCGACGCGACGTTCGGCGAGCGCCTGGGCAGCTTCCGGCCAGGCACCGGCTCAGTGCCGTCGTTCGCTGCCGCCGCGTTCAGCGACCCAGAAGCGATCGACCATCCCTACGCCGGCTTCACCCCGGGCGTAGCCAGGGTCTACTTCGAGGACGCTGACGAGAGCAGTGAAGTGGTCGTCGTCGAACGCCTGGCGGAGACGAAGACCGTGCTCGGCATCGCCTGCGCCGTGGTGCGCGATCGCGTCTACCGCGACGGCGTCCTGCGTGAGGACACGCGCGATTGGTATGCGCAAGACGACGCCGGCAACGTCTGGTACATGGGCGAAGCCGTCGACAACTACCGCTATGACGCCGCCGGCAACCTGGTCGAGATCGACCACGACGGCTCCTGGGAAGCGGGCCTCGACGTCGCCGGTGTCGGCAGCGTGGCGCAGGCGGGCTTCTTCCTGCCTACAGCACCCGAGCGCGGCGATTCGTACCACCAGGAGTACTACGTCGGCGAAGCGATCGACATGGGCTACGTCGTCGCCACCGATGCCGAGGTCGAACTGCCCGACGGGCGCACCTTCGCCGAGTGCCTGCAAGTGCTCGACTGGAACCCGCTCGAGCCGGACGGCATCGAGTTCAAGTTCTTCGCGCCGGGCCACGGCCTGGTGCACGAAGCCGTGCTGCACGACGGCGGCTCGCTCGACCACAAAGGCTCGTTCCCGCTCGGCCCGACCGCAGTCCCCGACTTCGCCGCGGCGACGTTCGTCGCCTCGACCACGGTGACGCACCCGTTCTTCCCGTTGCCGGCCGGCGGCACCTGGAACTACGAGAAACCCACCGACGAAGGCCTCGAGACGATCGTGGTCACCGTACAGACGAACAGCCGCATCGTGCTCGGCATCGCCTGCGTCGAAGCGCTCTACGAGAAGCGGCTCGACGGAGTACTGCACGAAGTGGCGCGCGATTGGTACGCACAGGACAGCGCCGGCAACGTCTGGTACATGGGCGAGGCTGTCGACAACTACGAGTACGACGAACTGGGCAACCTGCTCGGCATCAACCACGACGGCTCGTGGGAAGCGGGCCTCGACATCCAGAACCTCGGCCAGGTCGCGCGGCCGGGCCTGATCATGCCGGCGGTGCCGACGATCGGGCTGGCGCACTACCAGGAGTACTACGCGACGGCCGCCGAGGACATTGCCTTCGTCGTCGCCACCGGCCTGACCCTCGTGGTCGCCGGCCAGACCCGCACTGGCTGCCTGCAAACCCTGGATTGGACGCCGCTCGAGCCCGACGCGCTCGAATACAAGTACTACGCACCGGGTCTCGGCCTCGTGCGCGAACACAGGGTCGGTGCGAGCGACGAAACCAGCGAACTCACAGGTTCGAGCCAGTTGTGAGACGGGGCGACGGGGCTCCCGCATCCCGCGCCGACGCCGTCTGGCCGATGGCGCGGGGCGGTGGCCGCCGCCGCCGTTCCTAAGCGTCCCCTAAGGTTGCCGTGCATCCTGGATCCCGTTCCGCCCGCGCCAACGGGGCTACACTTCCCAGCGATGAAGATCCTGCTCGTCGAAGACTCCGAACGTCTGCGCCGCTCGCTCGAGCATGGGCTAGCGCGTTCGGGCTTCGCGGTGCAGGCGGTCGCCGACGGCCGGCTCGGCCTCGACCACGCGCTCTACGGCGGCTTCGACGCGATCGTACTCGACTTGATGCTGCCGCTCCTCGACGGCATCACGCTCTTGAAGAAGCTGCGCGCGCACGGCTCGTCGGTCCATGTGCTCATACTCTCGGCGAAGGACCGCGTCGAGGAACGCGTCGCCGGGCTGCAGGCGGGTGCCGACGACTACCTGGTGAAGCCCTTCGAGTTCGACGAACTGGTGGCGCGACTGCGCGCGCTCGGTCGCCGCCAGACCTGCCAGAAGAACCCGATCCAGCTCGTCGGCGCCTACGCCATCGACACCGCGGCGCGCACGGTGCGGAACGGCGACACCACGATCGAGCTCAGCCAACGCGAGTACCACGTGCTCGAGTGCCTGCTGAGCAAACGCGGCCACGTGGTCAGCAAACGCGAACTGGTCGATCGGCTCTATCCCGACGCCGAGCACGGTTCCGAGAACGCCGTCGAGGTGTTCGTCCACCAACTGCGCCGCAAGCTCGTCGCCACCGGCGCCGACGACCCGATCCAGACCCGCCGCGGCCACGGCTACCTGCTGCCATGATCGCCCCGCGCTCCCTCGCCGATCGCTTGACGTGGGCGCTCGTCGTCGCCGTCGTCGCGTTGGTCGGCGGCGCGCACGTGTTCGTCGCGAGCGCGGCGCACCGGAGTCTCGCGGCGGAGTTCGACCGCTCGCTGCTCGACCAGGCCCGCAACCTGGCGACGTTGGTCGAACAAGAGAACGGCAAGGTCGAGTTCGACTACGTGGCCCGCTTCCATCCCGAGTTCGAACGCGATGCGCACCCGGACTACTTCCAGGTGTCGATGGCCGACGGCCTCCTGGTGCTGCGCAGCAAGCACCTGACGAACGACCTCGTCTTCGACCGCGTGCTCGGCGACCCGTGGTTCGGCGACGCCGTGCTCGCCGATGGCCGCAGCACGCGCTTCGTGGTCTACCCGTTCCTCGCCGAACTCGGCGGCAAGGGCAAAGGCAAGGGCAAGAAGGCCAAGGGGACAGGCACCGTCGCCGCGGTCGATGCGTCCACCCCGATCCGTGTGCCCGAGGCACCGCACCCGATGGTCTTGGTCGTGTTGCGCGGCGACGAGCCGCTCGTCGAGGCGCTCGGCCAACTGCGCACGACGACGTGGATCGTGGTCGGCCTCACGCTCGTCCTGGGGGCCGTCCTGTTCCGGCTGCTGGTGCAGCGCGGCCTGCGGCCGGTGCGCGCCATCGCCGAACAGGTGCGCACGCTCGACGTCGACACCGCCGAACGCCGCATCACGCTCGGCAACGCCCCCACCGAACTGCAGCCCGTCGTCGTCCAGACCAACGCGCTGCTGGAACGCCTGCACGACGCGCTGCAGCGCGAACGCCGCTTCACCGGCAACATCGCGCACGAACTGCGCACACCGGTCGCCGAACTGCGCACGCTGGCCGAAGTGGCACGCCGGTGGCCCGACGATCCCGCCGCGGTGCGCACGTTCTTCGGCGACGTCGCCGCCGTGTCGGAACGCATGGGCCGGGTGATCCAGGACCTGTTGCTGCTCGCGCGCTGCCAGGGCGGGGCCGAACTCGGCAGGTTCGAAGCGGTAGCACTGTTGCCGGCAGTGCACGACGCCCTGCGCCGCACGGCGTTGTTGCAGCCGGAACACGCAGTCGCCATCGACATCGACGCCGCACTCCGGGTCCATACCGATGCCGGCAAGTTCGGCATCGTGCTCGACAACCTGCTCGGCAACGCCTTCTCGCACGGTCTGCCGGGAACGCCGGTGCAGCTGCGGGCCGGTGGTGACGACACCCGGTTCTGGCTCGAAGTGAGCAACGCCGCAGCACCACTGGCCGCGCACGAGCTGCCGCGGCTCGAGGAACCGTTCTGGCGCGCCGAGGCGAGCCGCGCCTCGGCCGACCACGCTGGCCTTGGCCTCGCCCTGGTGCACGCGCTGGCCAACGTGCTGCAACTGCGCGTCGCCTGCACGCAGGCGACCGACGGCACCTTCACCGCCCGCGTCGAAGGCCCGGTGGCCCTCGCCGTGCCGCAGCCGCAGCGCAATCCCACGACTCCCTTTCCCAAGTCCGCCTGACCCGAGGTGACCATGTTCCGCTCTCTCATCCCCGGACTGTGCATGATCGCGTTGGCTGCTTGCGACGCATCTTCGCCGGCCCCGGTCGTGGCCAACGAAACCACCAACGACACCTTCGACGCCGCCTTCGCCGACGACCACCTCTACTTCCCGCTGCAGGCCGGCCGCAGTTGGAGCTACTTCGGCGAGGAAGACGGCCACCGCGTGCAGGAAGAAGTGTCGGTGGCACCCGGGCTCGAAGTCATCGACGGCGTGCGCTGCTTCGTGCTCGTGCAGGATCGCTTGCTCGACGACGAACTGGTCGAGACGACGTTCCAGTGGTTCAGCGGCGCCAGCGACGGCAGCGTGTGGCTGTTCGGCGAACAGTCGCTGCACCCCCTGACGCACGAGCCGCTGGCCGAGGACAGTTGGCTCGCGGGTCGCGATGGCGCGCGGCCGGTTCGCTGGCTGCCGGCGCAGCCTGAGCCCGGCGACGCGTTGACGCTGGCGCTGCCACACGGCGACGAGTTGGTGCTCGTGCTGTCGCTCGACGGCGAAGCCTCGGTGCCGGCCGGCACGTTCGGCAATTGCCTTGTCGTCGCCGAATCGAGTGGCGAAGAGACCGACCTGATTCTCTACGCGCCGGGGATTGGTCGCGTGCAGGAGTCGTCGCCGGGCACGACGCTACGACTCGTCGAACGGCGCTGACGCCGGACGCGTCGGCCGACCACCCGTCGATCACCAGGGACCGCAGGAATCACTTGCCCTGCATCCGCAGGATGTCCTCGAGCATGCGTTGCGCCATCGCGTGCTGCGGATGCACCGACAGCACCTTGCGCACCACTTTCTCCGCCACATCGAGCCGCTTGTCGCCCGTCGACGCGCAGTAGATCGCCAGATTGAGGTTCGAATACACGAGGTCCAACTCGCCGTTGGCCTCATAGCTGCGCATCAGTTCCGCGCCGCCTTCGGCCTGCCGGCCGAGTCGCCACAACAAGAGACCGAGCATCTCGCCAACGAACGGGTCGTCGAACACTTCGCTCGCGTGGATCGACTCCGCACGCGCCAGCAGGTCTTCGAGTTGTGCTGGCGTCGCTTGCACCGGCAACGTGTCCATCATTTCGTGCAGCGATTCGCGTCGCCATTGGCTGATTCCGGTGTGCAGGGTCAACAACAACCAGACACAGAGTCCGGCCATCCCAAGACCGCCGGAGCGCGTCCACCGGCCATCTGCTTTCAGCACGGTGTGCTGGAACTTCACGTTCGTCTGCAGAACCAACCGCAACGCCAACAACGCGAACACGGCGGTCACGACCCCGAGCCCAACCGCCAACAGGAACGGGATCGACTCGCAAAACCAAGCCCCACGCCACCCCCACTGGGTCGCCACCACGGCGACCACGGCAAGCAGCACCTCTTCCCACCACGTGAAGTCGGCACGCGCCTGGATGCGCTGCTGGCTGATTGCGAAGGGCTTCGGCGCGGCGAGCCCGACGTAGAGTGCTTCCTTCGGGCATACCGACACGCAGTCCAGGCACTTCATGCAGCCGGGATCGACGATCTGGCCGTGCTTGGCGACCTCCTCGTGCACCCGCACATTGCTGGTGCAGACGCTCGTGCAATGCCCGCAGCCGTCACACGCATCGGTCACCTTGATGCGAACCGGCGCAAAGCGATCGACGGTGGCGAAGAACGCCCCGTACGGGCAGCCATGCGTGCAGAATCCCTTCGCCCCGAGCCACCACACGATCAGGAAGCCCACCACGACAAACGTCGCGATCGCCATGATCGGCCCCGGGAACGTCTGCCATATCTGGTCGGTCTTGAGGTGCCAGGTCCAATCGGACACCTTGGGTATCGGCTTCTCGCCGATCAGGTGCTGGACCAGAGGCCACGCGAACATGTGCCCCGCCACCACCCATGGGCCCAACACCAATAGCCGCGACCGCAGCGGACGAGGATGCAGCGACAGCTTGGCCAGGAACCACGCACACAGGTCCTGCAAGGCAACGACGTGGCAGGCCCAGCCGCAGAAGAAGCGACCGAACACGAGCGTGCCGGCGATCAAGGCGAGGAAGAACAGGAACCCGGCGTTGATGCGACCCAGTTCCACCGTCTGCATCGCCTCTGACGGTTCGACGGGCGTCAGCGTCGAGCCCGTCAGCTTCCAATGCAGGATGTGCAACGCGATCAGCACGTGCACCCCGATGAGCACCGACATGCGCCACTTGCCCATCTTCGACTTGCGCACCGGCCCACACTTGGGCTTGTGGCGATCCTGGCGCGGCAGGAATGCCAACGGGTCTTGGGGATTGAACGGCTTGTCTGGAGCGACCGTCATCGGCGACGTCGCAGCATACGTCGCCGTCGCGAACGGACCATGCGCCCAATGCCCACGGCTCCCCGCGGTCGTGCCGCGCATTGCATTCCCCAGGAGCCCGCGCGATCCTGCTCGCCAGAAATCCACGCACGATGACCACTGCCCCACAACCCACTCCCGCCTCCGACTTCATCCGCGACCGCATCCGCGCGGACCTGCAAGCGGGCAAGGTGCAGCAGGTGGTCACCCGCTTCCCGCCGGAGCCCAACGGCTACCTGCACATCGGCCACGCGAAGGCGATCACGCTGTCGTTCTCGGTCGCCAAGGAGTTCGGCGGTCGCTGCAACCTGCGCATGGACGACACCAACCCCGCGAAGGAGGACCAGGAATACGTCGACGCCATCAAGGCCGACGTCGAATGGCTCGGCTTCTCGTGGGACGCGATGTACTACGCGGCCGACTACTTCGACCAGATCTACGCGTGGGCCGAGCGCCTGGTCGAGAAGGGCCTCGCCTACGTCGACGACCAGAACGCCGACCAGATCGCCGCCACCCGCGGCACGGTGACCTCCCCCGGCACCGCGAGCCCATGCCGCAGCCGCTCGGTCGCTGAGAACCTGCAGCTGCTGCGCGCGATGAAGGCCGGCACCTACGCCGACGGCGAGAAGGTGCTGCGCGCCAAG
>SXPB01000292.1 GCA_005776475.1 Planctomycetia bacterium | reverse complement strand
TTCGGCTACGTGCACCTGACCGATTTCTACCCCGACTCGGCGCCGCAACTGTTCGCTGCGATCGATGCGCTGCGGCACGAAGGCCCGCTGCTCGGGCTCGTGCTCGATCTGCGCGGGAACGGCGGCGGCAATCTCGAGGAGTGCCTGGCGATCGCGCGCGCGTTCGTGCGTTCGGGCCTGATCGTGACGCAGTTCCGCCGGAAGGACGTGGAGATCGAACGCCACGAAGCGAAGCCGGAGACGTGCCGGTATCCCGATCTGCCGCTGGTGGTCCTCGTCAACGAACACTCGGCGAGCGCCAGCGAAGTGCTCGCCGGTGCGCTGCAGGACCACGGCCGCGCCGCCGTCGTCGGCGTGCGCACGCACGGCAAAGCCCTCGTCAACACCGTCTACCAATGGAAGGGGCACGACTTCCGCCTCAAGCTGACGACCGGCCGTTACCGCACGCCGAACGGTCGCGACATCGAACGCCACCACAACGCCGCCGAGGGCGCCGCGGATTCCGGCGGCATCGCGCCCGACCTCGCCGCGCCGATCGACGATGCGGCGAAAGCAGCGGTCTACGTGGCATTGCAGCAGCGCGAGTGCCCGGTCCGCCATCGCGCGGCGTTCGCGGCGATGGCGCCTCGCCACGGCATCACCGTGCCCGGGCCTCCGCAACCGGCCAACGACGCGCAACTGGCGCAGGCCGTGACGGCGTTGCAGCAACGCGTCGCCGTACCCGCCAACACGAAGGGCGGCCGGGCCGACAAGGACAAGTAGCAGCGACGGCGCGAACCCGGCATGCTCGTCCGCGTGCCCACCGTGATCCTCGGCATCGAGACCTCGTGCGACGAAACGGCTGCCGCCGTCGTCGAGGATGGCCACATCGTCCGCAGCAACGTCGTGCATTCGCAGATCGCCCTGCATGCGCGGTGGCGCGGCGTCGTGCCCGAAGTCGCGAGCCGTTCCCACACCGAACGCATCCTGCCGCTGGTCGAGCAGGCACTCACCGACGCCAAGGTGACGCCGGCCGAACTGACCGCGATCGCGGTGACGCACCGGCCGGGGATGATCGGCTGCCTGCTGGTCGGACTCGCCGCCGCGAAGGCACTGGCGTGGCGCTTCCACAAGCCGTTGCTCGGCGTCGACCACGTGCAGGCGCACGTGCACACCGGCCTGCTCGCCGATCCGGCGATGCCGCTGCCGGCCCTGGCGCTGGTGGCCTCCGGCGGCCACACCGCGATGTGGTTGCTCACCGAACCGGGCAAGAGCGAACGGCTCGGCTCGACGCGCGACGACGCCGCCGGCGAAGCCTTCGACAAGGGCGCTTCGCTGCTCGGACTGTCGTACCCCGGCGGTCCGTCGATCGAGAAAGCGGCCCGCACCGGCGACCGCACGCGCTTCGACCTGCCCCGCACGTTGCTCAGCGCCGACTCGCTCGACTTCTCGTTCTCCGGGCTGAAGACCGCGCTGCTCTACACGCTGCGGCCGCAGGGCGCGCCGCCGCGCGAAGCACCGCCGGCAGGGCAGGAACTCGCCGACCTCGCCGCCAGCTACCAGGAAGCGGTCGTCGACGTGCTGGTCACCAAGATGCGTCGCGCCTGCGAACGCTTCCCGGTGCGATCGCTGTGCATCGGCGGCGGCGTCGCGCGCAATCAGCGGCTGCGCGAACGCCTCGCCGGGGATCCGCGGCTGCGTTCGCTGCACCTCGTGCTGCCCGACCTCGCCTTGTGCGCCGACAATGCGGCGATGATCGCGAGCCTGGCAACGGTGGCGTGGAACTGCGGCGAACGTTCGCCGCTGGATCTCGATGCGATCGCGACCCCGCAGTCCGGCGGCAAGGCGAAGCGTTAGGCCGCGCTCGTTGCCGCCTGCCCCGACTCCCGACCGCGCACCCGACCGATGACCGAACTGCTTCCCTGCGTCGAGATCGACCCGAACGGGCCGGTGCGCGCCAGCGTCGTGTGGCTGCACGGCCTCGGTGCCGACGGCCACGACTTCGCGCCGATCGTGCACGAACTCGGCCTGCCCGCTTCGCTCGGCGTGCGCTTCGTGTTGCCGCATGCGCCCGAGATCCCGGTCGGCATCAACGGCGGCATGGTCATGCCCGCGTGGTACGACATCACCGAAGTCGATCTCACCCGCCGCCACGACGAAGCCGGCATGCGCGTCTCCGCCGCCCGCACCGCCGACCTGATCGCGCGTGAACGGGCCCGCGGCATCCCCAGCGAACGCATCGTGCTCGCCGGCGTCTCGCAGGGCGGTGCCGTGGCGTTGTTCGCGGGCCTGCGCCATCCCGAACGGCTGGCTGGCATCGTCGCGTTGTCGACCTACCTGGTCGGCGAGTCGTCGCTGGACGCCGAACGCACGGCGGCGAACCAAAGCACGCCGATCCTGCAGGTGCACGGCAGCGCCGACGGCGTCGTGGTGCCTGCGCGTGGCGCCGCCGCCCGCGACGCGCTGCAGAAGCGCGGCTACGCCGTCGATTTCCGCAGCTACCCGATGCAGCACGAAGTGGGCTGGGACGAGATCGTCGTGATCGCCGAGTTCCTGCGCCGCACACTCGCCTGAACGGCGCCGGTCGGGCAGCATGCGGGGCGAACGTGACCCACGATCCCGACCAGACCCTGCGCCAGTTGCTCGCCGACGTGCGCACCGGGGCGCGCAGCATCGACGACGCCGTGGCCGCGCTGCGGTCGCCGCTCGCTGCCGCGGGCAGCCTGGGATTTGCGACGGTGGACCACGACCGCGCCCGCCGCTGCGGCTTCCCCGAGGTCGTGTTCTGCCAGGGCAAGCGCCCGGACGACGCTGCCGCGATCGCCGTCGAGATCCTGACCCGCGCCGACCGCGTGCTGCTGACCCGCGCGACGCCCGAACACGCCGCGGCCGTGCGCCAGCGGCTGCCGCAGGCGGTCTGGCACGAACGCGCCCGCTGCCTGACCGTGATGCCCGAGGCAGTGGCGTCGATCGGCCGCATCGCCATCGTCAGCGCCGGCACCGCCGACCTTCCCGTCGCCGAAGAGGCGGCAGTGACCGCGCGCATCGCCGGCAACCACGTCGAGACCTTCCCCGATGTCGGGGTCGCCGGGCTGCACCGGCTGCTCGCCCGCATCGAGGCGATCCGCGCCGCGAACGCCATCGTCGCCGTCGCCGGCATGGAAGGCGCCCTGCCTTCGGTGCTCGCCGGCCTCGTCGATCGCCCGGTGATCGCGGTGCCCACCAGTGTGGGTTACGGCGCGTCGTTCGGCGGTTTGTCGGCCCTGCTGACGATGATCAACAGCTGCGCCTCCGGCGTGGCGGTCGTCAACATTGACAACGGTTTCGGGGCCGGCTATCTCGCGTCGCAAATCAACCGGAGAACGGCCTCGCCGCCCTCGCAACTTTGACCCACCCGCCTGACCCGAAGACGTCCCGTCCCCGCGCCCGCCTCGTGCTGGAGGATGGAACCGTTCTTGTCGGCCGGGGCTTCGGCTCGGCCAACGACAACCTCGGCGAGTTGGTGTTCAACACATCGATGACCGGCTACCAGGAGATCCTGACGGATCCTTCCTACCGCGGGCAGACGGTGTTGCTGACGCAGCCGCACATCGGCAACTACGGCGTCAGCAGCGAGGACGAAGAATCGGGCAAGCTGTGGTTGTCGGGGTTGGTCGTGCGCGAGGTGTGCACCCGCGCCAGCAACTTCCGTTCGGCGGTCGAACTCAGCGACTACCTCGCGCAACACGGCGTGCCCGGCATCGACGACGTCGACACGCGCATGCTGACGCGCGCGGTGCGCGATCGCGGCGAGCAGCGGGTGCTGATCACGCGCGACATGAACTCGACCGACGCGCAGCTGGTCGAGAAGGTGAAGAAGGCGCCGAAGGTCGCCGACGTCGACCACGTGCTGAAGGTCACGACGCAGCAGCAGTACACCTGGGACCGCGGCTACGAGTCGGCGTTCTCGCCCAAGCCCCCGGCCACGTCGGGCGGCAGCAAGCGCCGTCGCATCGTCGCCTACGCCTTCGGCGCCAAGCGCAACATCCTGCGCTCGCTGGTCGCCTGCGGCCTCGACGTCATCGTCGTGCCCGCCGAGACCAAGGCCGAAGCAGTGCTCGCGCTGCAGCCCGATGGTGTGTTCCTCAGCAACGGCCCCGGCGATCCGGCCGTCTGCCGCTACGCGATCGACGCCGCGAAGGTCCTGGTGAAGAAGCTGCCGGTGTTCGGCATCTGCCTCGGCCACCA
>SXPB01000038.1 GCA_005776475.1 Planctomycetia bacterium | reverse complement strand
TGATGGCAATGCCCATGCGCAAAACGCGGCGCTGGTGCGGACGGCGGCATCGGTGCGGTTGGCGCCGGCCTTCGCGATGAAGTGCACGCTGGTGCAAACCGAACGGGCGACGCCGCTGGCGATGCGGATCGATGGCTGCGAGCGCTTCGACGAGGTGTCGGCAGAACACTGGACGCGGTTCGCGGCGACGGTGGGGTTGGCGCCGCCGGCCGTGCGACGACGGCTGTGCGAGCTGGCGGAAGTGCTGCCGGAGCGGGCGCGCAGGATCGTGGAGCGCGATCGGCGGCTATCAGGCAATGCGATGCTCGAACGGGTGGTGGAGCTGATCGCGGCTCGCTGTCGGTGGGCGCTCGACTCGTATGGCCGGCGCGGGGTGCGTTCGTGATCCGGCAACACGTCCGCTGTCGAAGCGGCTGCTTGGACGGACTGCGGATTGCGCAGCCTCGCCCATGCCCACTTGCCTCTGGCAACCAGCCCGCCGCCGCGGTCCGATCCCACCGGAGCAACCCATGAAGCGCATCGCGGTCATCAACCAGAAGGGCGGCGTCGGCAAGACGACTACCACGACCAACCTCGGCGCCGGTCTGGCCATGAAGGGCTACCGCGTTCTCCTGCTCGACATGGACCCGCAGGCCAACCTGACCGTCCACGTCGACAAGCGCCCTGACCTCGAGAGCAACACCCTCACGAGCCTCTTGCTCGAAGACGCGCCCCTGCAGGACCTGGTCCAACCGACGACGTTGCCAAACCTCGCCGTCGTTCCGGCCGACACCTCCCTCGCTGGCGTCGAACAGGTGCTCGCCAACCGCATCGGTCGCGAGACTATCCTCCGCGAAGCCCTCGAAGCGTTCCCCGGCGCCAAGGACTTCGACTTCGTCCTGTTCGACTGCCCGCCGTCGCTCGGCGTGCTCAGCGCCAACGCACTCGTCGCCGCCGACCACGTCGTCATTCCCATGCAGGCCGAGTACCTCTCGCTGCAGGGCATGGCCAAGCTGATGGAAGTCATCCAGCTCGTCCAGAAGCGCCTCAACCCGCAGTTGAAGGTCGCGTGCGTGCTGCCGTGCATGCTCGACGCCCGCACCAACCTCAGCACCGAGGTCCTGCGCGAGATCGAGGCGCACTTCGGCAACCTGCTGGCGAAGAGCCGCATCCGCAACAACGTCAAGCTCGCCGAGGCGCCGAGCTTTGGCCGCACCATCTTCGAGCACGCTCCCGACAGCAACGGCGCCCGCGACTACGAAGCGTTCGCGACCGAGCTGTTGGCGATGGTGGGGGCGCCTGCACCCAAGTCGGCAGCGACACCGAGTGCGCCGACTGCGCGCGAAGGCGACGCACCGCCGCCAGCCGCCGAAGCCTCGGCCTGACGCTGACTCCTAGGTGGTTTTCGGGGTGAATCGAGGCCCGTGGCCTCGCACGGCACTCCATACCGCCAAGACCAAGAGCTGGTCACCGTCGCCGTGCAGCACGTAGTACACGTGGTATCGACAGGAACGCAGCAACACTCGCCGCAGCCCAAGTAACCCACGGACCGGACAACTCCGTCCGATCCGCGGCGAAGATGAGATCAACGCAAACCCCGCGGCGAGTTCTTCCGAGAACAGATTCGGTGCAGCAGTTCGGTTCTCGCGCCATCACGCGTCGATGGTGCGCATCTGCTGTTCGGCCTCGGCTGATACGAGCAGTTGGGTCATCGACGACGAAGAGCCTCGATCACCAGGTGTGCTGGACGACACTCGCCGCGTTGGGCTTGTTGCCAAGCTAGGCGCAACGCTGCATCTCGAGCCTGTTTCTCCTCGTCATCCAAGTCGTCGCCTTCGTCATCCAGCACCAAGTCCAGGATGGTCCCCTCGGGAAGAGAAGTTGGCTCATCGACGATCAGGCGACCATTGTGGACGCGCGCGCGGAGACTGCTCATCGGTGCAACTCTACTTCTCATGGACGCAGTCCGGTAGGCGGGGTCGCAAGCGCCCCCATGATGCCGAAGCCTCGGCCTGAGACTGTCGTTTCACGCCTCATGCCGCATCGGTGAACAGCCGATAGCGCCGACATGAAGCGCGAGCCGAATCTCGATCACCTGACGACGCTGCTCGGCCAGTGCCTCGGACGGATTGACGAACGCGCCTTCCAGATCCAGCAGCTCGGCGACGACCAGCAGGACGACGACCTCGCCGACGTTCTCGAGAACGAAGCGGCCACGCTGCAAGAACTGGTCGGCTCGCTGGTCGAACGCTGCAACGCGCCCGAACACTGCGACCTCAATCGCGTCGTCGCCAACGCGGTGACTTCCTGCCTGCAAGAACTCGGCACGCCCATCGTCGTGCGCCAACGCCTCGCGCAGGAACTGCCGGGCATCGCCTGCACGCCGGGCCAACTCGCCTACGCCGTGCAACGCGCCCTGGTGATTGCCGCCGGCCGACTCGACGCCGGTGGGGAACTGATCATCACCACCCGCTGCGACGACGATGGTGTCGTGCTCGAACTCGAGAGCCGCGGCGGCAACCGCGATCGCCACCTGCGCCAGCGCGCCGAGACCTTGTGCGAGTTCGTCGCCGGCTTCCGCGGCAACTGCCAGGTCGACCTCGATGGCCAGGACAACCTCCTGATCGCGATCGAGCTGCCGCAGACGCTGGTGATCGAAGACCGCTGAACGGCGGCGCTGGACACCACGCGGCGCCCGGCGTGAACTGGCGGCGTGCGCAACCAGACGACGGACGCGACTCCCACTCCCCTTGCAGCGGAAGCAGCGATCCTACAGCTACTGCACGGCGCGCTGCGTCGGCGCATTGGTCGCGCCGATCGCGCCACGCTGGCGTGGTTCGACAACTGCCGCGGCCGGCCCGACATGGCGACGGAAGCAGGTCGCGTCGCCGCGTTCGCGAACGAGAATTGGCTCGCGCTGCGCGCCTTGCTGAGCCACCGCAATGAACTTGCTGGGCGCACCCGGGCTGTTGCCCTACGTCCGACGCTGCCGGCGAAGCGGCGTCCATCCCGACCACGAGGAAGAACTGGCACAGATCGAACGCCGGTTGCTCCGCAGGTCACGGCCGCGCGCGCGCTAGGATCCTGCGCCAATGCGCATCGGCATCGTCTGCTACCCGACCGTTGGCGGCAGTGGCGTGGTCGCCACCGAAATGGCCCACGCCCTCGCCCAACGTGGCCATGAAGTCCACCTGCTCAGCTACGACCGCCCGGGCCGGCTGCGCCGTGGCGTGCCAGGGCTGCGCTTCCACCAGGTCGCGGTGACGGCCTACCCGCTGTTCCGCTACCCGCCGTACGACCTGGCCCTCGCGACCCGCATGGTCGAAGTGCGCGAGGAAGCGCGCGTCGACCTGTTCCATGTGCACTACGCGATCCCACACGCGGTCAGCGCGTTCCTGGCGCGCAGCATCTGCGGCGGCTGCCTCAAGTTCGTGACCACGCTGCACGGCACCGACATCACCGTCGTCGGCAGCGACCGCGCCTACATGCGGCCGACGCGGTTCGCGCTCGAACAATCCGACGCGGTGACTGCGGTGAGCAAGTTCCTCGCCGACGAGACCCATCTCGTGTTCGGCGTGAAGAAGGACGTCGAGGTCGTGCACAACTTCGTCGACGTCGATCGCTTCAAGCCCAACGGCCGCCGCCCGTGGCGCGAGCGTCCCGACCAGGAACGCGTGCTCGTGCACGCGTCGAACTTCCGGCCGGTGAAGCGCGTCGCCGACATCGTGCGGGCGTTCGCGGCGATCCGGAAGGAACTGCCGGCCAGGCTGGTACTGATCGGCGACGGTCCCGACCGCGAACACGCCATGGCGGTCGCCACCGACCTCGGTTGCCAGCACAAGGTCGAGCACCTCGGCATGCAGGACAACCTCGAACAGTTGCTGCCGCAGGCGGACCTGTTCCTGTCGGCATCGGAGACCGAGAGCTTCGGCCTGTCGATCCTCGAGGCGATGAGTTGTGGCGTGCCATGCGTCAGCACCGCAGTCGGCGGCGTGGCCGAGGTGATCGGCGACACCGGACGCCTGGTCCCGTTCGGACAACCCGAGGCGATGGCCAAAGCCGCACTCACGATCCTGCACGACGACGGGCAGCACGAACATCTCGCGAACCTGGCGCGACGGCGCGCGGTCGAGCATTTCGCCACCGATCGTGTCGTCGAGGCCTACGAGAAGATCTACAAGCGCGTGCTGGGATGAGTGCGGTGGGTCAGCCGGACGACATCGCCTTCTGCGACTGGAACGCCGGGGCACCCGCCAGCGACGACGTGCTTGCCGAGTTCCTCGCGACCGAGCGTCGCTGTTCTGGCAACCCGGCGAGCCCGCATGGGTCGGGTCGCCGTGCGCGCGCAGTGCTCGAGGACAGCCGGCAGCGCATCGGCGACGCGTTCCACGTGGCGGCAGCCGACGTCGTGTTCACCAGCGGTGGCACCGAAGCCGCCAACCTGGCCGTGCTGGGACTCGGCGATGCCGAGCTGCCGGTGCTGTGCGCAGTGGTAGAGCATCCGGCCGTGCACGAGCCGGCGAAGCTGCGAGGCGAACGCCCGTTAGGTATCGATCGCGACGGACGCGTGGTCGTGCGCGATCCCGAGGCGCCGTTCGGACTCCTCTGCCTCGTGCATGCCCAGAGTGAACTCGGCACGGTGCAACCGGTAGAGGAAGCTGCCCGACTGGCAGTCGCGCGCGGTGTGCCGCTGTTCGTCGATGCGGCGCAGTCGCTCGGTCGCCTGCCACTTCTTCCGATCGTCGCCGCCGGCGCGGTCGTCGCGCTGTCGCCGCACAAGTGTGGTGGCCTGCGCGGTCACGGTGTGCTGCTCGGCCACGACTTGCATCGTCGCTTGCGTCCGTTGCTGCGCGGTGGTGCCCAGGAGCTCGGGCTTCGACCAGGCACGCAGAGTCCAGCACTCGCCAGCGCCAATGCGCTTGCGATCCTGCACGCACTGCACGAGCAGCCGGCGCGTGCTGCCGACATGGCGCGCGCCCGCGATGCGTTCCTCGCCGGCCTTGCTGCGAGCGGCGTCGAGCATCGCGTGCTGACTCCGCTTGCGAACAGTGTGCCGAACACGGCGATGGTCCTCTTCGCGCGCGTTGATGGCCGCAACCTCGTGCCAACGCTGGATCTGGCGGGCATCCACGCATCGCATGGTTCGGCCTGCTCGTCGGGGGCCGTGAGTCCGCCGCGCATCCTCACCGCGATCGGACTCGACGATGACGACGCGCGTCGATGCGTGCGGTTCAGCTTCGGCTGGCGCAACGATGTCGAAGCGACGCGAGCGGTCGGTGCGCGAACCGGCGCCGTCGTGCGCATGCGACAGAAAAAAATCTGAGGTGAACTTCGACACCGCTTCGATGCGACGACGCGCCCCAAGTGGTTGCCGTTTGTGGGCGAGCGTGCAGAGCTTGCGAGAAGCCTGTGAAGACGTGTGAGGAAACGACGAGCAAAGTTGTGCGCGCACTCTTGCAAGAGTCCCTGGGACCGCTAAGACGGCGACGGTCAGTCGTCAGCCGCTCGCGGTCGCCTAACCGACGAACGGTCCAGCTCTTCGCAGCGCAGCCAACCCTCTCGTTGGGACCCAGACCCCCAGGAGTCTGGACTCCCAGTCCGCCAGGAAGTCTGTGAGTTGTTGTGCGCTACCGGTCTGTACACCCCACCCCACCCAAAGCCACTCAACCTCCCTTGATCCCCATGGTGGACGCCCAAGTTCCCGACTCCGTGCAGCCCATGGCCGAACCGCCAACACAGACTGCCCACGGACAGCGGGACCTGCTGCGGTCGCTCATCCACCAGCTGTCGTCGCGCGTGAAGCGCGAGCAGTTGGCCACGTGGTTCCGCTCGCTGGATGTCCGGCGGGCTGACGACCAGGAAGTCGAACTTTCCGTCACCAGCCAGTTCGTGCGCGACTGGCTGCAGAAGAACTACCTCGCCGTGCTGCAGGAAGCCCTGGCCGCCATCGGTGGCCAACGGCGCAAGATCCTGCTGTCGCAGCGCGAAGAGGACGGCTTTGACAGCCTCGCCTTCGCCCAGCCGGTCGCCTCGCACCCGACGCCGATGTCGGCGGCGGATGAGGTCGAGAAGTTGATGCGCACACGCGACGTGCGGCAGGCACCGCCGGCCCCGGGCTCGGTCGGCAGCGCGCCAGCAGCCAACGGCGTGCCAACCGCCCGCCGTCACGGTGGCCAGCTCAACCCGCACTACACGTTCGATCGCTTCGTGGTCGGCCCGTGCAACCGCCTGGCGCACGCGTCCGCGTTGGCGATCGGCGAGAACCCGGGCTGTGCCTACAACCCGCTGTTCGTGCACGGCAACGTCGGTCTCGGCAAGTCGCACCTGCTGCAGGCCATCTGCCACACGGTCCAGCGCCGCGACAGCAACGCCCGCGTGCTCTACATGAGCTGCGAGGACTTCACCAACGCGTTCATCCAGGCGATCCAGAGCCAGACGCTCGACACGTTCCGTGAGCACTACCGCAGTGCGGACGTGCTCGTGATCGACGACGTCCAGTTCCTCGCCAACAAGGAGAAGACGCAGGACGAGTTCTTCCACACGTTCAACGCCCTCTACGACGGCCAGAAGCAGATCGTGCTGTCGTCGGACCGGCCGCCGGTGGAGATCCCGACCGTCGAAGAGCGCCTGGTGTCGCGCTTCAAGTGGGGTCTCGTCGCCGAAGTCGAAGCACCTTGTTTCGACACCCGCACCGCGATCGTGAAGCGCAAGGCGGCCGGCCGCGGCATCGACCTGCCCGACGACGTGGCTCGCTTCCTGGCGGAACGTGTCACCGCCAACATCCGTGAGCTCGAAGGTGCCGTGATCAAGGTCGTCGGCATCTCGGCGATCACCGACCAGCCGATAACTCTCGGCCTGGCGGAAAGTTGTGTCCGCGGCATGCCGGCGCGCCATGCCCAGGTCTCGGTCGACGACGTGATGATGACCATCACCACCGAGTTTGCGATCACGGCGCGCGAACTCACCGGCAAGAGCCGGACCCAGACGGTCAGCCTGCCGCGCCAGATCGCGATGTTCCTGCTGCGCGAACACACCGAGTGCTCGCTCGAAGACATCGGCCGCATCTTCGGCAATCGCGACCACACGACGGTGCTCTACGCGGTGAACAAGATCCGCGAGCGGGCCGGCAAGGACCGCATGTTCAAGGAACTGCTCGACGGCTTGAGCAACCGGCTGCTGACGCGTTCGTTCCGCACCTAGCCGCTGCTGACGAGGCCCCGAACCCGATCGACGATCGGGTTGCTGGTTGGTGCCGCCTTCTTTTGACGCGTTGGAGTCGCGCGCTACTCGCTGTAGCACGGCCAGCCCCGAGCCGTGTCGCGAAACCTGTGCAGAAGCCAGGGAAGCTCCTTGGAGGGTTCGCGGAAACTCGTGGACGACTCTGCCCAGCGATTCTCGGCGACGCCGAGCCGCGGTTTTGCGGGTGAACAAGTGCACGGCGTTCGGGGTTTTCCCGAGGCTTTTCCAGACTCCGTGGATGGCCTCGGAACCCGCCAAATGCTTCGATCTGAGGCGGTTCGACCGGTATCGTTCCCACACTCGTGACGCGACGGATGACGTTTGAAGAGAGAGAATTTCTCTCTGACCTCCACTCATCGTGTTGCGCGACCAGCAACCACCCGTGGACCGACCCTTGGCACGGTAGAGACACCACAACCGAGACCATCCGCGAACGATGAAGATCCTCTGTGACCGCACCGCTCTTCAGGAAGCAGTCAACGTGGTGTCGTCTGTCGTGCCCGCGAAGACCACGAAGCCGATCCTCTACAACTTCCGCGTGCGCGCCGAAGCCGACGGCATCACGCTGTTCGCCACCGACCTCGAGATGGCAGCGAAGGTCACCCTCGACGCGGTGAAGGTCGGCCGCAAGGGCACGGTGCTGCTGCCGGCGCGCGAGAGTGCTGCGCTGCTGCGCGAGATCACCGACCCCACCGTGACGCTGGAGAGCTCGGACAACCGGTGCCGCATCGAGAGCGGCGGCGGTTCGTTCGTGCTGCTCGGCGAAGACCCCGAACAGTTCCCTGACGAAGTCGCGGTCAAGTCGGGCAAGCGCCTGGAGATCTCGTGCGGGCGCATGCTGCGCATGATCCAGGAGACGGTGTTCGCCGCCGCCAAGGAGGAGACCCGGTACGCCATCAACGGCGTGCTGCTCGACGCCGCCGCCGGTTGCGTGCGCATGGTGGCCACGGACGGTCGCCGCCTCGCGATCAGCTACGAGAACGTCGACACCAAGTCCGAGTTCAAGGTGGTGGTGCCGCTGCGCGCACTCAACACGCTGAGCCGGGCGTTGAGCGAGGGCAGCAAGGAGATGCTGCGCATCGAGGCTGGCGACAAGCAGATCGTGTTCACGACCGGCAAGACCCAGCTGGTCAGCCAACTGCTCGAGACCCGTTTCCCGGACTACGAAGGCGTGTTGCCCAAGTCCGCCGACACCACGGTCGAGATCCAGCGTTCGGTGCTCGAAGGGGCGCTGCGGCGCGCGGCGATCCTGTGCTCGGCCGAGCTGCGCATGGTCCGCTTCGAAGTCGGCGAACAGTCGCTGCGCATGACCGCCGAGAGCTCGGCTCGCGGCCGCGCCGACGTCTCGATCGACTGCGTGGTCAAGGGTTCGGGCGGCAGCATCAACTTCAACCCGGACTACATCCTCGAAGCACTCCGCGTCTGCCAGCTCGACCAGGTCCGGCTCGACATGTCGGACGATTCGATGCCGGCAAAGTTCACCCTGGGCGAATCTTACACCTACGTCGTGATGCCGATCAGCGGCGCCTGACCTTGGCCGAACCCCAACGAGCTGGTGATTTCCTGCGAGGCATCCTGCAGCAAGCGGGACGCAGCAAGTCGCGCAGCGCCTACAACGATGCCCTCGACCAGATCTTGAGTTCGACCCATCGCCCGCACTGCCAGGTCGTCGGCTGCCGCGCCGGCAAGCTCGTCATCGAAGTCGATTCGGCGCCGCTCTACGCGGAACTGCTCAGTTTCCGCCGCGAAGAGATCCGCCTTCGCATCAACCAACTCGTTCCCGCACAACCCATCGCCCAGTTGACGTTCCGACTGGGAGGCACAGGACATGTCTGATCCGAATCCGAAGCTCGCCGAGCCGCGTTACGACGCCAGTTCGATCAAGGTCCTCGAAGGTCTGGAGGCAGTGCGCCAGCGCCCGGCGATGTACATCGGCGACACCACGATTCGAGGGCTGCACCACCTGGTGTGGGAAGTAGTCGACAACTCGGTCGACGAAGCGCTCGCCGGCCACGCCACCCGGATCGACGTGCGCGTGCACAAGGACGGATCGATCTCGGTCAAGGACGACGGGCGCGGCATCCCGGTCGACATGCACGAGAGCGGCAAGCCCGCCCTCGAGGTGATCCTGACCAAGCTGCACTCGGGCGGCACGTTCGACAAGGGCAGCTACAAAGTGTCAGGCGGCCTGCACGGCGTCGGCATCAGCTGCGTGTGCGCATTGGCGGCGGTTCTCGACGTCGAGGTCGCCCGCGGCGGCAAGCTGTATCGCCAGACCTACATGAAGGGCGAGAAGGCGAGCGAGCTCGCGGTGATCGGCAAGGCCGACCACACCGGCTCGATGCTGCGCTTCAAGGCTGACCCGACCATCATGGAGGTCACCGAGTTCTCGTACGAGATCCTGCGCAAGCGCCTGCGCGAACTGGCCTACCTGATGGGCGCGGCGAAGCTGCACATCACGCTGCACGACGAGCGCACCGACAAGAGCGAAGAGTTCCTGTTTCCCGACGGCCTGGTCGAGTTCATCAAGGACCTCACCATCGGCAAGTCGCCGCTGCACAAGGACGTCATCTACTTCCAGCGCGACGTGCCTTCGGCCGAGGACCCGAGCAAGGTCTACGGCGTCGAAATCGCGCTGCAGTACAACGACGGCTACAACGAGTCGGTCTTCTCGTTCGTCAACAACATCAACACGATCGAGGGCGGCACGCACATGGTCGGCTTCCGCACCGCCCTGACGCGCGCGCTCAACAACTGGGCGCGGCAGGAGAAGGTGCTGAAGGAGAAGGACCCGGTGCCGACGGGCGAGGACTTCAAGGAAGGGCTCGCGGCCGTCATCTCGGTGAAGGTGCCGGATCCGCAGTTCGAGTCGCAGACGAAGATCAAGCTCGGCAATCGCGAAGTACAGTCGGTGGTGGAGACTGTCGTCGGCGACGGTATCCGCACGCACTTCGAGGAGAACCCAGGCGCTGCCAGGGCCGTCTACGGCAAGGCGCTCGATGCGCTGCGCGCGCGCGAAGCGGCCCGCAAGGCGCGCGACCTCGTGCGGCGCAAGTCGGCGCTCGAAGGCGGCGGTCTGCCGGCCAAGCTGGCCGACTGCCAGAAGGGGACGCCGCGCGACGAGGCCGAACTGTTCCTGGTCGAAGGTGACTCGGCAGGTGGCACTGCCAAGCAAGGCCGCATGGCCCACCAGGCGATCCTGCCGTTGCGCGGCAAGATCCTGAACGTCGAGAAGGCGGCGGTCGACAGCATCCTCGACCACGAAGAGATCCAGACGATCGTCAGCGCGATCGGCACCGGCTTCCTCACCGACGAGTTCGAATCCGACAAGCTTCGCTACGGCAAGGTCATCGTGATGACCGACGCCGACGT
>SXPB01000291.1 GCA_005776475.1 Planctomycetia bacterium | reverse complement strand
GTGTCGATCCTGCGCATCGAGGAAGGCGTGTTCCGCGTGCTGTCGACGGCCGGCGACACCCATCTCGGCGGCGACGACTTCGACGACCTGCTGGCACAGCGCATCCACAAGACCCTGCCGCCGACGACGGATCCGTATGTGCTGCAGGCAGTACGCGCCGCGGCCGAGAGCCTGAAGATCCAGCTCAGCAGCCAGGAGAGCGCGACGCTCGACCTCGATCTGGGCGAACGCGGCACGACGAAGTTCACGGTGGCGCGGGCTGAGTTCGAAGCGGCGATCGCGCCGTTGGTGCAGCGCACGCTCGACTGCGTTCAGCGCGCGATCAAGGACGCCGGCCTGCGCCTCGACGAGATCGGCGACGTGGTCCTGGTCGGCGGCAGCACGCGCGTGCCCCTGGTGCGCGCGCGCCTGCAGGCGCTCACCGGCAAGGTGCCGCACACCGGCGTCGATCCCGACCTCGCCGTGGCGCTCGGTGCGGCGATCCAGGCCGACGTGCTCGCCGGCAACGACCGTTCGCTGCTGCTGCTCGACGTCATTCCGCTGTCGCTCGGCCTCGAAACCCTCGGCGGCGCCACGCAGAAGCTGATCCTGCGCAACAGCACGATTCCGACCTCGGTGACCGAGGAGTTCTCGACCGGTGTCGACAACCAGACCGCGGTCGATCTCGCGATCTACCAGGGCGAACGCGAACTGGCCAAGGACTGTCGCCTGCTCGGCCACTTCAAGCTGCGTGGCCTGCCGGCGCTGCCCGCCGGCCTGCCGCGCATCGCGGTGACGTTCCTGGTCGACGCCGACGGCGTGCTGCGCGTCACCGCACGCGAACAGCGCACCGGCGTGCAGGCGAGCATCCAGATCGTGCCGACGTTCGGACTGTCGCGCGACGAAGTGCGCCGCATGATGTTCGAGTCGATCGAGAACGCGCAGGCCGACTACGTCGCGCGCGAAGCGATCGACGTGCGCAACAAGGCCGAGGCGATGGTGCGCGGCACGCAGAAGGCGCTGGCGATGGCCGAACTGCCGCCCGACCAGACCTACGCGGTGCAGAAGGCGGTGAAGGCGCTGGCGAAGCTGCTCGTGCAGAACGCCGACGCCACGGTGTTGAAGCAGGCCTGCGACGACCTGAGCAAACTGACCGCATCCATCGCCGACGACGTGATCAGTTCGGCAGTGACCAAAGCGTTGCGCGAGGAGCAGAAGCCGTGACCGAAGCGCGTCTCGTTGTGCGCGGCGACAGCCGCACGTTCCGGCTGGCCCTCGGCGAGTCGATCCTCGAGGCGGCGATGGCGCAGGACCTCGCACTCGACCACGCTTGCGGGGGCGTGTGCGCCTGTTCGACGTGCCACGTGAAGATCACCACGGGCAAGCAGTGCTTCTCGGAGCCGAGCGAAGACGAGTTGGACCAGCTCGACGAAGCGCGCGACGTCGGTCTCGACTCGCGCCTCGGCTGCCAGGCCAGGCTCGAACGCCTGCCGCCGAACGGTGTCGTCGAAATCGCGATCCCGCAGTGGAACGTGAACGCGGTGCGCGAGGGCGGGCACTGAGCGACCCGGCGCGGCGCTGACGTCAGCGCAGGTTCAGCACGAACGGCCCGGCCGAATCGTCGCCGACGCGCACAACAAGCTCGCCGCGCTGGCCGCGATCGCTGGTCGCGACGACGCGGTAGTCTCCCTTCGGCAGATGCATCGCCGCCCGCCAGACCAGCCGCTCGCCAGGCTTGCGCGGACCGTTGCACAGTTCGCGTTCGCCGGGTTCGCCGACCACACGCCACCGCAACCACGTGCAGTCTTCGCCCGCCGGCAACCGGGCCTCGAACGTGCAGCGCACGCCGCTCGGCAGCGGAATGGCGACCGCTACCGTGGCCGCCGACGGCAGCGTCACCCGCTGCTGGTGCACCAAGGAGCCGCCCATCGCGATGCTCAGCAGATAGTCGCCCGGCGGTGCCGGCATCGTCACGGTCGTGGGAGCACCCAGCCAACGTGCCACCGCCACCATCGAGGTCGGCGGGCCCGCCACTTCCAGGGTGGTCTCCAACCCGGCGCGCGGCATGGCCGGATCGATGCTCACCTCGCAATGCGCGCGCGGTTGGGCGACCACCACGCCAAGGTCGGCGACTTCCCCTGCCTGCAGGGTGAACCTGGTCACCAACGGGTAGGGATAACGACCACCAAGCACGAGGAAGCTGCCCGCGGGCAAGCCGCCCACTTCGAAGCGCCCCTCGGCGTCGCAGACGATGTTGCGCACCGGAAAGGCGCGCGGAAACGCAACGAGTTCGGCGATCGGGATCGGACTGCCGTCGGGCAATAGCAGGCGACCGCGCGCGGACGCTGCAGGAACGTCGGCGAGCGGCACCACGAGGTCGAGCGCGTCGCCGCCGTGCAGGCCACCGCGCCGCAGCACGATGCCGTCACCGACCGCCTCGGGCTCGGTCACGACCAGCTCGTAGACGAGGTCCCCGAGTTGCGCGCATGCGAACGCGCCGCTGTCGTCCAACACCCCGGTGTGCATGTCGTCGAACGCGCACACCTGGTAGCGATAGCCGGCATAGGCGCTGCCATCGCCCCCGCGCACGCGGCCGGTGAGAGTGCGGCCTTGGCTTAGCTTCGCGCGCCACGGTTCGGCTTCGTTGCTGCCTGCCGGGCGCTCGGTGAGCGCGAAACCACCGGGTCCGCGCGCTTCGGCAACGAACTCGCGGGTCGTGACGCCCGCCAGCTCGAACGTTCCATCCGGCGCAACCACGGCACGCGGCAGATGCCACGCGGGTGCTCCCGCGGCGGCAGCCTCACCCACCGAAGCGCTGCGCGCGCACACCGCTGTCGCGGCATCGGCCCCTTCAACGCAGCCGGCGAAGGCGCGCGACGAAGGCAACGCGAGCTGCAACGCCGCATCGCCGGGAGCTCGCCACATCTTGCCGGTGCCGGCGGCACCAACACCGCGGGCGTAGATCGCCACCACTCCATCCTTGGCCGCCTGCTGGCAGACGACGCTGCCATCGGCCGCCGTGCGAGCGAGCCATGGCGGCGGCGGCCGACAGTCATCCGTGGGAACGGACTCGCGGCTTTTGTCGAGCACTTCGCTGCCGCCAACCTGCACCAGCGCATCCGCCACCGGCGCCCCATCCGCGCCGGCGACGACGATCCGCACCGTCACGGCGCGCCGCTCGAACGCCAATTCGATGGCGACGTCGGGATCGGCGGCCGCGTGCACGGTGGCACATCGCGTCGGGACGAACCCATCGGCGAAGGCGGCAAGCGCGGCGCCAACCGCCACGTCGCGCAGCGTGAAGGTGCCATCGGCGCCGCTGTGCGCGAGCGGCCACCCATCATCGCGGCGGGCGACCGTCGTCAGCCACACGGTGGCCCCGGCGAGCGGCTGCCCGAGGTCATCGACGACGCGGCCGTGCACGGAGCGCCCCGCCGGCACCTGCACCTCGACGAAGTTCGCACCCGGCAACAGCACGTGTTCGCGCTCGAGGCCACGGTCGAGGTCGATCGTCACCGCACCCGGTGCCAGTCCCGCGAGATGCGCCCGGCCCGCAGCATCCGTGACCACATCGCGGCGCCGCAACCGTGCATCGCTCGCGAAGCGCGGGGCGATGCCGACACCCGCCACCGCAGGGGTGCCGTCGGCCCAACGCACCCGTACGTGCAATTCGGCGGTGGGCGCAAGGGCTTCGCCGGCGCCAACGGCGGCGCGGTCGTCTGGCCGTTCCGTTGTCGTCGCCAGCCGGTCGCCCACGGCCGAGCGAGGCTCGACGGACGCGGTGGCAGGCGACCCGGCGCGCGGAACCGCGGCCGTCGCCGACCAGTACCACCAACAGGGCAAGGCGACACACAACGTTGCCACGGCGATGCGCAACCAGGCGACCAGCGATCCTGAGGTCGCCATCGTGGCCCCGGCAGCGACGCCGCCCGCCGCCGTCGCCACGCTGGCTTCGACCGCTTCGCGACCAGCCGCCAGGACCTGCTCGCGCACCTGCAACCAACGGCTGGAAGCGGCCACCACGCCGCTGCCCATCGCCAGGCTCACCGGCAACTGGTTGCGCAGACGATCGAGGCCACGATGCACCCAGCTCTTCACCGAACCGACCGGGTGCCCCAGGGCATGCGCGATCTCGGTCGGCGTCATGCTGTGCACGAGGTACAGCACCAACACGCTGCGCGTGGGTTCCGGCATCGTCTCGATCGCCCGGCGCAGCAGCTCCGCCTGTTCCTTCTCTTCGGCGCGCACGGCGGGATCGTCGCTGGCTTCTTCCGGCAACCTCGTCGCGTCGACGCGGCGCCCGGCCTTGCGCCGCGCGTTGTGGGCTTCGTTGGTCAGGATGCCGAGCAACCACGGCTCCAACGGACGGCTCGCATCGAACGCCGCCGCGTTGCGGATCGCGAGCATGAACGTCGTCTGCACCAGGTCCTCGGCATCGACACCGGGCCCGGCGAGGTGGCTCGCCACCAGCAGCAGGCCTTGCGCGGTGCGATCGAACACCGTCGCCAGCGACGCATGGTCGTGCTGGTCGCGAAACCGCAGGAACGCGGCGTGGACCTCGGCCTGCAGCGGAAGCGCCATGGTACGCCGCCGGATCCGGTCAGCGCACCGACAGCGTGCCGCGCTGCGACGTCAACACGCCGGACGCCAGCAACCATGGGTTCGCCGGCTGCAGCATCACTCCTTGCACCAAGAGGTCGATCGGTCCCAACCCCGCCAACGGCAGCGACGTGTATGCCATCGGTGCGATCGGCAGCACCACGATGGGATCAACCAATAGCGGGCAATTCGGGCCAAACGGCAGGATCACGTTGGTCGGCTGCGTGCCGAACACCAGGAACACACTCGTCGCCGGGTACGACGGGCCGACGTAGACGCGCACGTTCACGCCATCGAGCATCGGCGTCGCTTCCAGGGTCGCACCACACCACGCGGTTTCCATCTGCACCTGCACGTGCGCCGGTTCGATGGCCAGGCCCACACCGGAAGACACGCAATGGGAGCCGGCCACGGTTGCCGGAATGTCGGCAGCCAGGTCGATCCGGATCGGCACGAGGCCCTCCGGCACGTCGATGACCAGTTCCTTGCTGATGAGGCCACACTGGCCCGGCGTCGCCCGCACCTCGATGTCGGCACTGCCATCGTTGCCGACGTCGATGCGCGTCGTCGGCGCCGGAGCACCGAAGCCCGAGATCACGAAGTTGTCGAGCCGCAGGCGCACCGGCATCGCACGCGGCACGGACACGTTGACGACCAGGGACGGCGCACCGGTGAGCACACCACAGCCAGGCATCGCGTTGCGGTTACTGGAAGCACTGAAGAAGGCGTGCAGGCTCTGGTCCGACACCGTGAACTGACCGGACACTTCGGCGAACGCCCCAACCGCGTGGGCGGTGGTGGCGAAACCCGCCAGCACATTGGCGCCCGCCGCCGGGCCTGCGACCTGTTGCGCAATCCCCGCACCCTGGATCGACACCAGGATGGGCTGCTGCACCACCGCGCTGGCGAGGGACAGGTCCTGCGCGAGCCCCGACGCGGGGGCGCTAGCGAGGGCGACAAGGAGGGCGGAAAGGTGGCGTTGGTTCATGTTCGTTTCCACTGCAGACCGGGGGCCGCCGGCAATAGTCCCCATCCCCCCCTCGGGTTGCAGCTTCCCTTCACCGAACGACGGCAGTCACCGGCAATCCGAGCGCAATCGAGCTGCCAAGCCAGACCACCGACTGCGACGCCACGGCGAGACCCGACGGCATTGCGGCAGGCACCGTCACCGTGTGGTTCACCACGCCGCCCGCTGGCACGACCACCGCCGGAAAGAAGGCGACGCCTTGCCCGAGGTCGAGTCCCAGCATGCCGAGCGGAACCACCACCATGGGCCCGGGCAGGCCCAGCGCCTGGAACACCACGGCACCGGCCGGCGCCGACGAACGGAACGTCAGCGGCTGGCCTTGGACCATGGCGCTGGCGAGCCACGATGCCGGCACCGACGCCGTCACCACCGCGGCCGTCCCGCTGACCTTCGGACCGTTGGGCGGGAACGTCGGCATCGGCACTGCCGGGTCGAGCACGACCTGGCCACCGTTCGCGAGGATCGGCACGTTGGTGCCGAACGTCTGTTGGCCACCGGCCAGCGACGCCGAGCCGTCGCCACTGACGTCGACGTAGCAGTTCGTCGCCAGCACGGCGTACGGCGACCACGCGGGATTGAACGTTGGCTGCACGATGTGCAGCGTGGAATTGGTCGCGTGCACACAGGGCCCACCACCGAGCCCGAGGCTGGTGATGCCCAGCCTGCACGCGAGCAGCGTCACGTGGCTGGCGTTGATCTGCACCGCCGGCCAGCCGAACGTCTCGATCCCGCGCAGCATCACCGAGGCACTGTTGGTGATCTCGATCGCTGGCCAGACGGGAAAGAACGAATCCGGTTCGTCGGCGACCATGTTGGCGAAGTGCACGTCGCCGACGCAGTTGATCGCCTGCAGGTTGATCTCGCCGTTCGTGGGCCGCACAAACCCCGACATGCGGAAGGACTGACCGGCCGGCAGTCCGTTCACCACGACCGGCTGCGAGAAGGCGGTCCAGATCGGCACCGCGCCGCCGACGCCGACGATGGTGAGCCCCTTGTTGGTCGAGAAGCCGACCGCGCCTTCACCGAACGGTCCGGCCTGGACCAGGATGGTGTCACCGGGCGCCGCCGCGCTGACGGCGGCCGGCAAGGTCGTGAAGTGCACGCCGGGACCACCGCCGGCGTTGACGACCCACGTGGATTGCGCGAACAACGGCGCCGAGACGCCGAACCAGACCGCAACGGCGAGCCTTAGAATCATGATCGTCTTCCTCGATCCCGAAGCGGTGGTGTGCGCGACGAGTGCCGGCAGAATGCAGCGTGCCATTCATCGCGTCAAGCCGCCGCGCCTCGGACACGAGTGCGAGTTGTTCCGCCGCACCAGCCGCCTCGGTAGAGTCCGCGCATGACCGTCGCCACCCAGGACCTCACGCTCGTTGCCAACACCATCCGCGGTCTCGCCATGGACGCCGTGCAGAAGGCCGACTCGGGACACCCAGGCATGCCGAGGGGCAGGGCCGAAGTCGCCGCGGTGTTGTGGACCGAAGTGCTGCGCTGGAGCGCGGTGGAACCGCAATGGGCCGGCCGCGACCGCTTCGTGTTGTCC
>SXPB01000290.1 GCA_005776475.1 Planctomycetia bacterium | reverse complement strand
GCGAATCCACGGCGACCATCGCGAGTTCTGGCTGAAGATCGATCGACTGTTGACCGAACTCGGCGATCCGCGCTGGCAGGTGCGCGAGAACGCCGAACGCACGCTGATCGAGGTTGGCAGCAAGGCTTTCACGGTCATCGAACAGAAGGCCGAGAAGTTCGACGTGCTCGAACAGCAGATCCGGTGCAAGCGCATCCTCGACGCCTTGAAGGCCAAGGGCACCGAAGCCGAAGACCGCGAACGGCGGCTGCTGCGCGGCCTGATCACCACGGCCCTCTACCTCGACAGCGACCCACGGCTGCTGCGCGCGCTGCGCAGCGCGCTCGGCCACCTCGAATCGTCGATCCCTGACGGCGCCATCCGGGCGCTCGGCAAACACGGCACGGACGACGAAATCGACCCGTTGCTGCAGATGGTCGCCTTCAAGAACGGCCTGCACCGGATGGCAACCGTCTCCGCGCTCGGCCGCGCCAAGACGCCGAAGGCCCTGGCGGCATGCCGGCAACTGCTCAGCGGCAAGCCCGCCGCCGAAGGTCCGCTCGCCGGCGTCGCGCTGACGCGCACCGAGACGATGGCGATCGTGCGCGCCTTGCACAGCCGCACCGACCAGGACGCGCTCACGCTGCTGCAAGAGTTGACGAAGCACGCCGACCCGGTCGTCGCCGCCGGCGCCAAGATCACCGTGCCGGCCGTGCAGGGTGCTGCCGCCAAGGCGAAGTTCACGTTGCCCGACCGCACCACCGTGGACGGCACGATCGCCGACATCTTCGGCGACTCGATGGCGGTCGCGGGCGTCTTCGAAGGTGTGCCGGTGGCCGAGTTGTCGTTCGCTGACTGCGACACGATCGACTTCCCCGAGCACGTCGTGGCGGTGACGCCGCACGCTCGCGTGTTCCTGAACCAAGGCAGCCTCGTGCACGGTGCCGTGCTGGGGATCGATCCGGACGTGGTGCGGGTGCGCAGCGAGGTGTTCGGCGAACTCACGCTGCCGCGCAAGGACGTGCAGGGCATCGCCTTTGACCCGACGCTCGACCGTCTGGTGGGCGCATCCAACGAACACGACCGCGTGCGCATGCGCGATGCGACGTTCGTCGATGGCGCGCTGCAGCGCGGCGACGCGAGCACGCTGCACGCGCAACCGAAGGAAGGTGCCGCCCGCGCGCTGGCGCTCGCTGACGTCGCCGGCGTGCTGTTCACGCGGCCGCGCAGCCAGGAAGTCGACACCACGACCTACGTGCGGTTCGACCTCACCACCGGCGAACGCCTGATCGGCTTCCTCGTCGACAGCTCGCCTGAACACGTCGCCGTCAGCGTGCCGATGCTCGGCGCCGCGGTGCTGCCGTGGAGCAAAGTGGCGCACGTCGAAATCGGCGTCGGCGGCGGTGCCATGTGGGGTTTCACGCTGATCGCCGACTACAGCGACAACTGCATCGTCGAAGTCGACGACCAGGGCCGCGTCACGTTCCGCCTCGAAGAGATCTTCGGTGCGTGGGACGCGGAATGCCTCGACAGCGGCAACCTGCTGATCACCGAGTTCTCAGTCAGTCGCGTCCAGGAAGTGGACCGCAAGGGCAAGCCGGTGTGGGTGTTCGAGGACTTGAAGAACCCCTACGACGCCGACCGTTTGCCCAGCGGCAACACGCTGATCGCCGACACGTTCGCCAGCCGCGTCATCGAAGTCGACAAGGCCGGCCAGATCGTGTGGCAGTTCGCCAAGGACATCCGACCGTTCGACTGCGATCGCCTCGCCAACGGCAACACACTGATCGCCGACATCCTGAAGGACCGCATCATC
The DNA here is from genome assembly GCA_005776475.1 of Planctomycetia bacterium. Taxonomy (GTDB): domain Bacteria; phylum Planctomycetota; class UBA1135; order UBA1135; family UBA2386; genus UBA2386. Next base: position 5,015 of record SXPB01000290.1, on the reverse strand, counting down.
GAAGTGAGCCCGGTCGGCGAGATCGTGTGGGAAGCGAAGGGCATGCCCAACGCGCACGACGCCGATCGCCTGCCCAACGGCAACACGCTGGTGACGCTGCGCAACAAGGGCTGCGTGTTCGAACTCGATCGCGACGGCAAGGTCGTGTTCGAGTTGCAGAACCTCAGTTCGCCGAGCGACGCGGATCGATTGCCGAACGGCAACACGCTGGTCGCCGAGAACACGCGAGTGCGCGAGTTCGATCGCCGCGGCAACGAGATCTGGAAGAAGGACATGACCTGGGCGGTTGAGGTCAATCGCTACTAACTTCGCGCGAATCGGCGGCTTTGACCCGCCTACGTAGGAGCCGACGCCCGCGGCGGGCGCGGCTCAACGGCGCTATGCGCATTCGGGTTGGGTGCGCAGGATTCCTGGGGGGATGAAATCTCGGAGCTGTACTCCGAGATTTCACGAACGACGGCATGGCGTTGCTTTGGCTGGCTAGCGCTCGGGCGCTAGCCGCCGACGAAGACTTCTTCGAGCCCGGAGGGCACGCCCAAACGGCGGATCACCGCCACCATCGCCGCCATGCGACCGGCTTCGCCTTCGGCCGCTGCATCGCAGAAGGCGAACACGGCGCGCTGCACGACGGTGGGCTCCGCAGTGAACGCCAGCGCCATCGCAAAGTAGGGCCGCGCCGCCGCGGGTCCACGCGCCCGCAGCACCGCTTCGCCACGGGGCCACGCGGCCGCCGGCACCATCGCCTGCGCTTCGTCGAAGTTCGCGGCGTTCGGCGCCACCGCGGCCGCCACCATCAGGTCTTCGTCGATGTTGCGCCACGCTTCCTGCCAGTGGCGCGGCACGTCGTTGGCTTCGATCGCGGTTGCCAACTGCAGTGCCTCGCGCAGATCACCGGCGTTGAGCCGCCACAGCACGTGCTCGAAACGCCAATCCGCCGCACTGCCGAAAGCGCCGAGACCCAACGCCGCGACCATGACCATCACGATGCCTTGCCGCAGACGCCGGCCACGCTGCGCGAACGTCGCGCGGAACTCCGGCTCGCTCTCGTAGCGCGCCATCAGCTGCCAGCGCCGCGGCTCGTCGGGATGCAGCGAGAACAAACGCCCGAACCAGCCGTGTTCGACCGGCATCGCCAACCGCGACACCACCAACAACGCGCGCGAACACGGTTCCTTGCCCAACGCCGCCACTGACGCCGCATCGGCTTCGTGTTCGAACCTATGCGCCAGCGTGCGCAGAACGAGCCACGCGACCACGAGCCCGACCGTCGCCACCGCCGCTTGCACGACCACGTCCATCGACTCCAGATCGACGAGTCGCAGCGGCGCCGCCAACGCCATCGGCACCACCACCACCAACGCGATCAACAGGGCCGGATGGCCCGAACGCGCGTGGCCGACTTCGTGCGCGACGACGCCGGCAAGCGCATCGGCGTCGAGTTCACGCAGCAACCCGTCCGTCAAGCACAGGCAACGGCCGAACGGCAGCGGTCCGACCAACATCGCGTTGAGGCTGCTCATGCCCGTCGGCATCACGTAGAGGCGATGGCCGGGAAACCCCAGTTTCGCGGCCACTTCGCGCAGACGCGCGCCGATCGGTTCCGGCAGCGGTCGCACCGCGAACGCGAAGCGGAACCAGAACGGCAACACGGCGACCGCCAACGCCAGGAAGGAGGTCGCGCCCACCAACAACCCCACCGCGGTCGAGAACACGAACGAGTACAGCTCGGGCACGAGATGCAGCAGGTCGAGCATCGCGCCGAACAGCAACAACGGCATCGCCACGAGCAATGGGCCGCCGAGTCGCATGCGCACCATCGCCGCCACGTCCAACCAGCGCGGCCACGAGGTCCGCTCGACGAGGCGTTGCGGATCCGGCTCCGGCCGCACGGCAAGGGAGATGTCCGCCAGCGTGCTCCACGGCATGCGCGGCAGTTCGGCCACGAACGCCGGCATCACGCCGAGCACGATGCGGCCGAGGTGGCTGTCCCACGCCAACCGTTCGATCCAGTCGCCGTAGGCGCCGAAGAAGAAGATCGCATGCACGACAATCGGCGTCGCCCACGCCGACAAGCGCAACAGCGCGCGCGGCGGCATGCGGCCCCGGCGACCGGTGGCTCCTTCTTCGTGCACCTTGCGCAACGCGGCGATCGCGAGCAGCGTCGGCACCGCGAGCAGCAACAACGCCGGCAGCAAGGTCGCCAATCGGCCTTCGCCCGGCAGCGCCGGCGACAGTTCGCAATTGGCGAACGCGACCAGCAAGCCCGCGAGCAACGGCAGCGGCAACAGCACGTCAGCGCCCCGTGCGGCCCGTTTCGACCTTCTCGGGAGCGTGGGCACACGCACGCTGGACGAGTTCGTTCCAACGCGGGTGCTTGCGCAACGCCGCCAACTCGGGATCGCTGTCGAACATGGTCTTCGCCATGCGCAGCGACGGGTCGAGATCGGGCGTGTCCTGCAGCTTCGCGCACTCTTCGAGCGCGGCGATGCCGCGTTCGACATCACCGAGCAACGCGTGCACACAGGCCGCGGCGTACCACGCGATGGGGCGCAGGGTCACGCCGGCTCCCTTGGCCAGCGTCTGGGCGCTGCGGTGCGCATTCGCGGCCTGCTTGTATTCGCGCAAGAGAACGTGGAAGTCGGCGAGTTCGAGCGTGGCCTGCACGCGATCCTCGGCATCTCCTTCTGCCGCTTCGGCCGTGAGGGCGCCGACGATGCGCTGGCCGTGCTGCTTGTGGCCCCACTGCCACAGCATCGCGGCTGTGGCGCGGCGCAGGTTCTCGGGTTCTTCCGCGTTGGCGGCCAGGCGTTCGACGGCTTCGAGTCGATCTTCGTCCGGCGGCTGCTTCTGCAGGTCGCGCAGGGGCGCGACCAGGCGGATGCGGTGGGTGTGGGGATACCAGTCGGGCGTCGCCAGCAGCCACGTGAACAGCAGTTCGCCGGCGAACGGCTGCAGCGGGGCGAGGGTGTCGTATTGGCCGACGAAGACGATGTCGGTGGCGCGGGTGCGGCGGAGGACTTCGAGGACGGCGTGGCTGGTGAGGGTCTGGATGCTCTTGCTGCGGGCGTCGGGCGGTTTGGCGGCGGCGCTGGTGAGTTGTTGGCCGAGCCACGCAATGCCGGCCTTCTGTTCCTTCAGGATGGCGAGGACGGTTTTGTCGAGCTCGTCGCGGTCGCTCTGGTCGGTGGTGAGCCAGCGTTCGACGAGTTCGGGGAAGGGCTGCTGTGCGGCTGGCGTCGGCGGCTCCTGCTTGGTGGCCTGCGCGCCGGCCGGTTGCGGTAGCGCGGCGAGCGCAGCGACGAACAGGACTGCGACTGGGCTGTGCAGCGGCATGCGCTTGTTGTAGCGCGAAGTTGCGCAACGTGCAGAGATGCGGAGATCTGCGTCTGCGACGGAGCCTGACGCCGCTCGACCAGTGCTTCCCGGCGAAGAACGGGTGCTGCAGCAACAGATCATGAACCAGCATCTTGCTGTGTCGCAGTTTGCCAGCGGCACCAGGGTCGGCAAGCACACCTTCCCGATGCGCAATCGGACCATGGCTGTCGCTGTTCGTCGCGTTGGGGTTCGCTTCGACGAGGCCTTCGCAGCCGGTTGGTTCCGCAACTTCTTGGATCCGACGTGTTGCTGGTTCCGGCACCGCGTAGCGCTCCCTTCAAGACGAAAGCTATACTTTAAGAAACGAGGCGGGAATCTGGGAATGCTCAGGGTCGGCCAATTCTCAGAAATCGCTCGCGCCTGCATTTCCGTGCTGCGTAGGCTCCATTGCTCCGGCCCCATGAATCGAGAGTCTACTGCCCCAATGTAATACGTGCCATCTTCTGCATTGCTTCACCAAGCACCCTGATTGCAGGGCGCTCATATACTTTTGTGAACGACATCGCTTCCACCCGCACTTGTCCCTGCGCAACGCTCGCACCCCGCACCAACAACCAGCGCGCATCGTCAGCAGTCCACTTACCCTCTTTTATCATTAGCTTTGCATGCCTGATTACACAGAGCGGTTCCATCGAGTCCCTGAACGAAACTGATGCATTCCGATTGCGATCCTGGTCCAAACGAGCCGCGTCTGCAATATCCATCATGCATGAAACAACCTCGTGCCCACCCTCGTCAACCCTCGCAGCCAAAGCACTCTCCATAGAGTCGAAACTCGCCGTGTCAAACCTGGGGTCCGTAGCCAGTGCGAGGCAGCCTTCGGCAACTTCACTCACCAACAATTCACTCACATACCTGTGGATCGACGCATGGTCCAAATTCTTCAGCAGCTCCACGCGCTCCCAGACCGTGAGAACTTGGCAAGGCTGGGCAGCACGGTACAAAAAGTACCCAATCGCAGCAGCGCCCATGCACATAATGGCGACCGCCCTCCTGACATTGGCACCATGAACACGTTTCACTTCTAGTTGCTTAATGTCATTCACTTAATCACCGCGGGGCCCCCAAAATCCTCGCAGATTCCGAGGAGGGACACCTGTACGAGAACCCTAGACAATGGTGGCGTCCCCGTTTTTGGATTCGCTGGATGAAATTGGACACGGATGTCAGGCTGCGCAGCAGCCGGCGCGGGACACAAGCCCACACGCGCCGTTGAGAACCACCGTCAGAACGAGACTTTGACGACCTTGCGCTCTTCCGCCGATTCGACTTCGAAGAACTCCGCCTGCTTGAAGCTGCCGAAGCCCGCGATGATCGAGCCCGGGAACATCTCGATCGCGTTGTTGAACCGCATCACCGCGTCGTTGTAGGCCTGCCGGGCAAAGCCGACGCGATTCTCGGTCGTCGTCAGCTCTTCCTGCACCTTCATCATGTTCTGGTTGGCCTTCAGGTCCGGATAGCCCTCGGCCACCGCCATGAAGCCGCGCATCGTCGTCGCCAGGACCCCTTCGGCCTTCGCGATCTCGCCGACGTTGCCGGTCTTGCTGACATCGACGCAGGTCTGCCGCGCGCGGATCACCGCTTCGAGCGTCTCGCGCTCGTGCTTCAGGTAACCCTTCGCCGTCTCGACCAGATTCGGG
>SXPB01000289.1 GCA_005776475.1 Planctomycetia bacterium | reverse complement strand
GGCAGGCAGCCGAGCTGGAGCGCCTGCATGGTGATCGAGAAGATGCCGCTGATGAGCGCCTGCGAGGCGATCAACGACGCCACCACCGACAGCACCAGCAGCGGATAGATCGAGTACCCGGGTGCCAGTTCGAAGAACGGGTGTTTGGCCGCCGCCGGGTTGTGCAGCAACAGCGCGCCCTGGCCCAGGTAGTTGAGCAGCAGCGCCGGGCAGGCAACCGCGAACCAGGCCCGTTGGATCGGACGACGACCGAAGTGGCCGAGGTCGGCGTAGATCGACTCGGCACCGGTGACGGCCAGACAGACGCTGCTCATCACCACGAGCGAGGCCCACCCGTGGTCGAGCAGGAAGCCGATCGCATGCCACGGCAGCAATGCCTGCATCACGCTCGGCTCGAGCAGGATCCCGCGCACGCCCAGGATCGCGATGACGAAGAACCACACCAGCATGATCGGTCCGGTGATCCAGCCGAGCCTGCCGCTGCCGGCGCGTTGCGACAGGAACAGCACCAGCATCAACAGTACGGCCACGGGAACGACGAATGGCTTCAGGTGCGGCGTGCGCACCTCCAACCCCTCCAGGGCGCCCATCACCGTGATGCACGGCGTAATGATGCCGTCGCCGTACAGCAACGCCGCGCCGCAGACCGCCAGCAACAACATCATCGCCCGGCGCCGGCTCGCCTGCTTCACGCCGGCGATCGCCAGCGCCAGCATCGACAGCACGCCGCCCTCACCGCGGTTGTCGGCGCGGAGGACATACATCATGTACTTGCCGCAGACGATCCAGACGAGCGTCCAGACGACCAGGGACAGCACGCCGACGATGTTGGCCGGGTTCACCGCCATGCCGTGCGTGCTGCTGAAGCACTCCTTGATCGTGTACAGCGGACTTGTGCCGATGTCCCCGTAGACGACGCCGAGTGCGCCGAGCATCAGACCAGCGTGACGCCGGTCGGGGGACGAGGGAGACGCCGGGGAGGCGCCAGGTACGGCGTGGGTCACGTCGCGCGGAAGCAGAGGCCCCAGCAGGGTCGCACGCAAGCTCGCGGCGCAGCATTGCAATGTCCGTTGCAATGTCTGTGCCCATCGCGGAGCGTGGTGCACCGAATGTGGAACTCACCAACGGCACGCATCTTCTTCGGTCTTGCAATCGGCGTTGCCATCGGTCTGTGGGTGCATTCGACCGGGTCCGATCCGACCGTGCTCGCGTGGATCAACGTGCCGAGCAAAATCTTCCTCAGCCTGATCAAGTGCATCGTGGCGCCGTTGATCGTCACCATGCTGGTGGTCGGCATTGCGGGCACCGACGACCTGAAGCAGCTCGGCCGCATGGGGCTGCGCACCTTCGGCTACTTCCTGGCCGTGACTTCGATCGCCTTGGTGGTCGGGCTGCTCGCCGTCAACCTGGTGCAGCCGGGAGTCGGCGTGCAGTTGCCGCTGGAGAACTCGCAGGCGGCGCGCGACATCGCCGCCAACGCCGCGAAGCTGACGCCGCAGCAACACCTGATCAACGTGGTGCCGACCAGCGTGATCAAGGCGGCGGCTGACAACGAAGTGCTGCCGCTGGTGGTGTTCAGCCTGATGTTCGCGATCTCCGTGCTGCTGATCCGCGAACGCGGCCGCCCCATCGTCGTCCTGTGCGAGTCGATCGCCGAAGCGATGTTCGTGTTCACCGGCTTCGTGATGAAGCTGGCGCCGCTCGGCGTCGCCGCCGCGATCGCCGAGACCGTGGGCCGGAACGGACCCGGAGTGTTGACCAACCTGGCGATCCTGGTGGCAACGCTGTACGGCGCCTTGGTCGTGTTCCTGCTGCTGGTGCTGCTGCCGATCGCGTTGTGGGCGCGGCTGCCGATCCGGCCGTTCCTGCGCCTCGTGCGCGAGCCGGCGCTGCTGGCCTTCACCACCACGTCGAGCGAATCGGCCCTGCCCAAGGCCCTGGAGAACATGGAGCGCTACGGCGTGCCGCGCCGCATCGTCAGCTTCGTGTTGCCGCTCGGCTACTCGTTCAACCTGGACGGCAGCACGCTCTACCTGTCGCTGGCGGCGGTGTTCGTGGCGCAGGCGGCCGGCATCGAGCTCTCGGTTGGCCAGCAATTGCTGATGCTGGTGACATTGATGCTGTCGAGCAAGGGCATCGCCGCGGTGCCGCGCGCGTCGCTGGTCGTGCTGGCCGGCACGCTGGCGTCGTTCGGCTTGCCGCTCGAAGGCATCGCGCTGATCCTCGGCGTCGACGTGCTGATGGACATGGCGCGCACCGCGACCAACGTGATCGGCAACTGTCTCGCGAGTGCAGTCATCGCCCGCTGGGAAGGCGCCTACACCGGTCCGGAATCGACCACGGCACCGCCCGCGTCACCCGCGGGCTGAACCACGACTACGCGCCGCTGGCGAGGCCTTCGCCCGCGTGGCCGGCCTGTTCGCGCCGGCGCTTCTCGCGCTCTTCCTGGCGGCGTTCCAATTCCTCGATGTACTCCGCATCGACGATGTCGTTGAGCACGTCGAGGTCGTCGAAGTCCTTCGGCTGGTAGTCGGCGCCGGCCTTCTGCTGCGTTTCGACTTCTTCGAGGTACGCCCGCACCACCGCCTTGTGCAGTTCGATGCGCGTCTGGCTGTTGATCGGATGCGCCAGGTCGGCGTGCAGGCGAGCGCGGCCGCGACCGTCGCGCGGCGCGCGTTCCGGATCGAGCTTGCCGCCGCACTGGTTGCAGTAGGCAGCCCGCATGTGGTTCTTGTGGTGGCACTGCTTGCAGTGGTCGGCGAGCTTTCGGCTCGGCATCGCCACGAACGGCCCCTTGTTGCCGTCGATGATCTTGAGATCACGGACGACGAAGGCGTCGTCGATCGTGACGCTCGCATACGCCTTCAGCTTGTTGCGCGGATCCTCGGTCAACTTGACCCGCACTTCCGTCACCTGGAACCGCACCTGTCCTGGACCACCGCTGCGTTCGATCTGCATCGCCGCCTCCCTGGTTGTGACACTGCGTTGCTACGACTGCCGCCACCGTCCCGATGCCCCGTCTGCCGGACGGGGCGCATCGACACCGAGCCCGGCGCTGCGGGTCGCGAGCAACCGCACGCTCTCGCTACGGAGCGGCGCCAGCTCGTCGATGCATTGCCGTGCGTCCCCGTCATCGGCACACGGCACGAACAAGGTCGAGCCGCTGCCTGTCATCGCCACCTCGCGCCGTTGCCGCAGTTCGACCTGCGCGCGCAGCCGAGCCAACGCGGGGGCAACCCGTTCGGCAGCTGGCTGCAGGTCGTTGCGAAACCCGTTGCGCAAGAGGGCATCCGTAGTGTCGGGGACCGGAATAGCGTGGACCGTATCTGCCTCTTCGTGGCACTTCCACTGTGCCGCAAAGGAATTGTACACGTCGATGGTCGAACAGCCGAACGGCGGCACCACCAGTACGAACGCACGCGCCGGCACCGGCCACGGCGTCAACTCGTCGCCGATGCCCTGGCCGCGCTGGCTCCCACCCCGCAGGAAGAACGGCACGTCGGCGCCGAGGCGCACCGCAACTGCCGCCAACGCGGCGTGCGTCAGGGGTTCGCCGAGCGCGTGGTTGGCGAGGCGCAGCGCCGCGGCGGCGTCACTGCTGCCGCCGCCGAGGCCACCGCCGTGCGGGATGCGCTTGTGCAGGAACGCGGCGAACGCGCCGCGGTAGCCGGACGCCACGGCGAACGCGCGCAGCGCCTTCAGCACCAGGTTGTCTGGCCCCGCCGGCACCGCCAGCGCCGGATCGTCGGCGGTGACGCGCAGCACGTCGTCGCGCGCATCGGGCAACAGCGCCACGGTGAGATCGTCGGCGAGCTCCAGCGTGTGGAACACGGTGTCGAGCAGGTGGTAGCCGTCGCGGCGGCGGCCGACGATGCGCAAGCCGAGGTTGAGCTTGGCTCGGGCCGGCAGGCCAAACGCCGCCGAGCCGTTCATGCGGACGCGCCCGCGTCGAGTGCCATGTTGTCGAGCAGGCGAACCGGCCGTTTGCCGTCGACGAACTTCGCCGCCACCAGCAACCGGCCGGCCAGCACGGGACCCGGCGGCAAGGGCGCGAGGTCGTCGCGGCCACGCAATTCCACGTAGTCGACGGTGGCGCGGGGTTCGGTGGCGAGCACTGCCTGCACCCGCGCCAGCAAGCGATCGCGGTCGCGTTCGCCGCGGGCGAACTGGGCGCACGCACTCGCCATCGCGCGATGCAGCACGGTCGCGGCCTTGCGGTCCTCGGCGCCGAGGTAGACGTTGCGGCTCGACATCGCCAGCCCATCGGCCTCGCGCACGATCGGACAACCGACGATGCGCAGCGGAAAGCCGAGGTCCTTGCTCATGCGCCGCACCACCGCGAGCTGCTGCGCGTCCTTCTCGCCGAAGTAGGCGCGATGCGGCCGACTCAACGCGAACAGCCGCGCCACCACCGTTGCCACACCGGAGAAGTGGCCCGGCCGCAGGGCTCCCTCCATGCCTTCGGCGGCTGCCCCCACGGCCACGTGGCTGCAGAACGCCGGGTCGTACATCTGCGCCACCGACGGCGCGAACACGGCATCGGCGCCGCCGTCGCGGCACAGGGCGAGGTCCTTTTCGAGGTCGCGCGGATAGGCGGCGAAGTCTTCGTTCGGGCCGAACTGCAGCGGGTGGACGAAGATCGTGGCGACGACGCGATCGCATTCGGCCCGCGCGATCTCGATCAGGCTGCGGTGGCCGGCGTGCAGGCTGCCCATCGTCGGCACCAGGCCGATCGTGCAGTCCCCCGCCAGCCAATCCGCCGTGCGCGCGGCCAGCGCACCGGTCGTCTCGATCAATTCGGGCGGTTGCCACCGGAACTGCGGCGCCGTGTCGACGCCGAGCTCCTGCAACGGCCCGGTCACGAACGAACGCAGGTGCCACTGCCGATGCGGCACGCAGAGATCGCGGCGATCGATGCGTTGGTCGCCGAAGAAGACGAGGTCGATGTCGAGCGGGCGCGGATGATGGTGCTTGCCAGGCAGCTCGCGGCCGGCTTCCGCTTCCAGTGCCTTGCCGATCGCCAGCAAGGCCATCGCCGACAGCATCGTCCGCACTTCGACGACGCCGTTGAGGTACTTGCCCTGCGGCGGTCCGTTGCCGACGGGTTCGCTCTCGATCCAGGTCGAATGGCGCACGACGGTGATGCCAGGAACCTGCTGCAGCCGCTGCACGGCTCGCTGCAGATGGGCAGCGCGGTCGCCGAGGTTGCTGCCGACAGCGAGGAAGGCTTGTGTCGCGGCCACGGGCTCAGTTGCGGCCTGGCAACGGGCGGGGCGCGGCGCCCTCGGCCGGTTCACCCTCGTCGTCGTCGTCGTCACGTCGGCGCAGCAGCAGGCGCACGGTGCCGATCACGAGGCCGGACACCACGTAGCCGAACGTGCTCACGGCCAGCGCCAGCTGCCATTCGAGCGCCGCGACGATGATCAGCACCACCAGTGCGGCCAGCACGGGCAGGCTGTTCTTGCCCTTGGTCAGCGCGTGCAGCGCATGCGGGTAGGGCACGCGGCTCACCATCAACAGGCCCGTCACCACCAGCACGACGGGCATCGCGCAGACGATCCAGTCGAAGTGGTGCGGCGCCAGCAGCCAGTGACCGATCGCGGCGCTCGGGTCGTTCCTGGTGCAGAACAACGCGACCAGCGAACACACGACGGCAGCGGCGGCCGGCGACGGCAGGCCCTTGAACTCGCGATGGTCGTCTTCGTCGGCGCCGGTCTCGACGTTGAAGCGCGCCAACCGCAGCGCGGCGCCGCACACGTAGACGGCGGCGGCGGCGTAGAACAACTTCGGATGCAGCGGCAGCAGGCTGTTGCCGTCGGACTGCGCGTGCCAATCGACCAGCACCTTGCCGAGGAACGCCGGCGCCACACCGAACGTCACCATGTCGGCCATGCTGTCGAGTTGCGCCCCGAATGGCGTCGACTGGCCGGTCATGCGGGCGACGCGCCCGTCGAGGGCGTCGAAGACCATCGCCACGAACACGAGCATCGCGGCCAGTTCGAAGAACCCCACAACCGACGAGAACAGGGCCCCAGGCTGGGCCTTCTGCAGCGCGTCGGCGACCTTGCTGATGGCGAGGAAGCCGAAGAACAGGTTGCCGAGCGTGATCAAGCTCGGCAGCACCGGGACTTCCTTCAGGCGGCGCAGGCGGCTGCGGCGGCGCAGCACCGGGAAGTCGTCGAGGCGTGAGGTCATTGCCGGTGGGGATCGTAGTCGTGGGCGATGGGCAGGCTACAGTCCGGAGGTGAACTTCCTGCTGTTGGACCCAGCCGAGGTGGACGGTGGCGGTCGCGCCCTGTTGCGCGGCCGTCGCGCCGAGCATCTGCGCACGGTGCTGAAGGCCGAACCGGGCCAGGTGCTGCGGGCCGGGCTGCTCGATGGTCCGCTCGGCCTCGCGAAGGTGCTCGCGGTGACGGCGGTTGGCGACGTCGAAGTGCAGACGGAATGGCAGGCGCAACCATCGCCCACGCACGACGTGCTGCTGCTCGCGGTGCCGCGGCCGAAGGTGTTGCTGCGCCTGTTCGAACACGCCAGCGCGCTCGGCTTCCGGCGCGTGGTGCTGTTCCGCAGCTGGCGCGTCGAGAAGAGCCACCTGCAGAGCACCGCGATGCGCCCGGAAGTGCAGCGGGAACACCTGCTCGCCGGGCTCGAACAATCCGGCCGCACCGTGTTGCCCGAAGTGCTGTTCTTCCCGGCCTTCAAGCCCATGGTCGAAGACCACCTCGGCGGCCTCGGCCTGCCGGCGACGCGATTTGTCGCGCACCCGGCCGCCGCCGTGCGAACGCACGAACTGGCCCCACTTGCGGGCGCGCCGTTCGCGCTGGCGATCGGGCCCGACGGCGGTTTTCTTCCGTACGAGATCGACCGCCTGGCGGCGCTTGGCTTCCTGCCGGTGTCGTGCGGATCGCACGCCTTGCGCACCGAGACGGCAGTGGCGGTGTTGGCCGGCCAGTTGGCCCTGTTGCGCGCCCGCGCTACGTTCGTGTCGTGACGATGCTGCGAGTCGGTTGGTCGGGCTGCCGCGGTAGCAGCCTCGACTTGGTGCGCGACTCGCGTTGCCAGCACGATTGCGACGTCATCGCCGTGCACGACGCCGATCCCGCCGCTGTGGCGGCGATGCAGGCGGCGAACGGCATCGGCCGCGGCACCACCCAGTTCGACGAACTGCTCGGCACCGGCGTCGATTTCGTCGTGCTCGCGGGCGACCCGCGCGAACGCCTGGCGCAGGTGCGCGCCGCCGCCGCGCAGAGTGTGCCGTGCCTCGTCGCCATGCCGTGCGCGCCGGACCCCGCCACGGCCGTGGCCATGGTCCAGGAGTGCGAGCGGGCCCAGGTCAAGCTCGGCGTGCTGGTGCCCGAGTTCGCCGATCCGCTGCTCGAACAGTTGCGCCGCATGCTCGTCGATGGCTGGGCCGGTGGCATCGTCGCGGTGCAGGGCGTGCTCGGCGACACCGCCCGCCTGCACGGTGGCGACACGTTCCCACTGCATCCGTTCGTCGACCTCGCCGCACGCCATGTGCACGTGACGTCGTGGTTGACCGGGCGCGCGATCACCCGCGTGTCGGCACAGGCCAGCGCCTCGTTCGGCCGCGGCCACGACAACGCGGTCGCTTTGGCGATGCTGCGCGGCGGCGCCTCGTGCACGTTCACCGCGACCCATCTCGCCAACGCCAGCGCCTTCGCGTTGCACGGCACGGACGGCGGCGTGCGCATCGCTGCCGACCGGGTCTGGTTGCGCGGCCGCTCGCGCTTCGAAGGCGAAGTGTTCACCTACGACGTGCCGGGCCAGGACCTGGTGCTGTCCCGCGCCGAGGTGGCGGCGGCGTTGCGCGCGCAGGCGCCGCGGTTCGATCTGCTCGGCCGCTTTGCGCGCTGGCTCGAAGACACCGACGACTATCCGTGTCCGGGCGAGCAGGCGAGCGAAGACCTGCGCGTGGTCGCGGCGATGCTGCGGGCGCTGGAGTCGGGGCGCAGCGAAGACGTGTGATCGCGCCCGGCGGTCAGATCCGCTTCTCGTAGATCGGGCCTTTCTCGAAGTACTCGTTCTCGCTGCCGACCGTGTCCATGTCGTACTTGCGGCCTTCGAGGATCATGCGGCTGGCGATGATGCCCATCTCGAGGCTGTGGTCCTGGTTCGTGTAGCGGAAGCGGCCGGGCCGCCCCACGTAGATCAGGTTCTCCAGTTGCTCGAGCCACGTGGTGATCGTCGACAGGTGCGTCTTGTACGAGGTGTCGTAGACCGGATAGACGTGCGGTCGCTTCCACAGGTAGGCGTTGCGCACTTCCTTGCGGGTGAAGAACCCCCACTTCTCGAACCACGGCATCACCAGGTCGAGCACCTGGTCCTTCTCCATCCGCCACAACGGGTCGCTCTCGAACGCGAAGAACTCGATGAAGAACGAGGTCTTGCCCTTCGGGCACATGTCCTCGCTGAAGTTCTTCATCTCGCTGGTGCGGCCGAACGGGATGTCCTTGCTCGGGAAGTAGATCCAGTTGTCGGTGGTGACCCGTTCCTTGTCCAAGGTCAGGAACAGGTAGACCTGCGCGCGCCAGCGCAGTTGCTTGGCGGCGTCGAGCACGGCGGTCGGCGGCGGCGGATCGAGCAGTTCGAGGAACGCGGTGATCGGCACCGACTCCACCACCTTGCCGGGCTTGACGGTGACGATGCCGTCCGGCGTGCGCAGGTCGACTTCAGTGATGCGCTTGCCGTCGTGGCGCACCTTCACCGGCTCGCTCTTCGTCGAGATCGTGGTGCCGGTCGCGCGCAGGTGCCGGCCGATCTCTTGGTAGATGCGGCCGGTGCCGAATTGCGGGTAGTAGAACTCGTCGACCAATGACTTCGGCCCCTTCTTGCCGCCGAGGCCGATCGCGTTCTTCAGCACGCTCCACAGGTTGAGGCCACTGATGCGCTGCTTGGCCCAGTCCGGGTGGATGTCGGAGCACGGGATGCCCCAGATCTTCTCCGAGTAGTTGATCATGCTGAACTCGGCCAGCGAGCGGCCGAAGTTCGCGACCACGTAGTCCTCAAACGTGCGCAGCGGCTTCTTCAACAGCCCGTAGCGCAGCCGCGCCATCACGTAGTCGAAGCCGATGCGCGCGCTCTTCCACAGCCCGAGGTTCTTCACCACCTGCTGGAAGTTGACCGGGTAGTTGTAGTACTTGCCGTCGACGAACTGGCGGGTCAGGCGCGGCACCTTGCGCCATTCCTCGTGCAGCAGGTCCTCGATGAAGTCGTAGAGGTACTGGTTCTTGCTGAAGAACCGGTGCGGGCCGATGTCGGTGAGGAAGACGTCATCGCCTTCCTTGATCGTCAGCGTCTTGGCGAGGCCGCCGACCTGTTCGTCGCGTTCGACGATCGTCGACGGACGTCCATGGCGCGACAGTTCCATGGCACAGGCGAGCCCGGCGGGGCCCGCCCCGAGGATCAGGATCGCTGGATCAGTTTGCAGGCGGGGCGTCGACATCGAGAGGAGGCTGCTGGACCGGCGGGGACAAGGTACATCGTGCGTTATCGGCACCCCGCGGTGAAGGGAAAGGATGGTTCCGCGAGGGCCATGGCAAGGACTTCACGAGGGAGACTTCTGGGTCCACTCCTCCAGGCTGTAGAGCACGTTCTGCGGAATCGGCACGCGGGCGCGGTCGGTGATCTCCTGCACGATCTGCTGGCCGGACAGCCCGTCGGCGAGGCCGGCGGCGATGCTCTGCTGGTCGATCCGGAACTGGTGCACGTGGTCGCTCTTGGTGCGCACCGCGAACCGGTCGAACAGGTGTACGACGTCGTGCACGTCGTCGCCGGGGAACACCAGGACCTCGAAGTCCGGCTGCACGATCACCGACGAACGGGTGCCGCCGACGCGGCCGGCCGGCTCGGCATCGAGCAGCTCGGCGCCCAGCCGCGACAGTCGCAGCGCGATGACGCGACCCTGGTGCATGCCGACATCGACGAGCCCGAGCGGGAACAGGCGCCGCTTGATCCACACGAGCAGGTTCCAGCACATCTGCTGCAACGACTCGCTCGGCGTGTAGCCACCACCCTGGAACCGCGCCGCGAAGAACTCCTCCGCCGGTCGCATCTCCAGTGTCGCCAGGTAGGCATTGCGCGCCAGGAACGGCAGCACCGCCGCGTCCTGCCACAGCATCGGCTCGGCCCGGCGCAGCAGCCGCAGCAGCACGCGCCGCATGCGCACGTGGTGGTACGCCTCGCCCGGCACCGTGCGGTCTTCGACGAAGTGGGCGAGCAGCATCTTGACCTGGTCCGCCAACGGGGCGCGATCGAAGTCGGTGCCCGCCGGTGTCGGCCGCAGGGCGCGTTCGCCGCGGCGGTCGATCAGCCGGCGCTGCAGGCAGAACCGGTAGATCGCGTCGAGCGCGCCGTCGGCGCTCAGGAAGCCGCCCGGCACCGGCAGCAGCGTGCTGGCGATGCGTTTGGCCGAGGCCTTGAACAGCTCGCCGTCCGAGGTGAACAGGACCTTGCTGCTCTGCAGTTCGCGCAGGAAGCGACCGACGTTGGTGGCGAAGTCGCCACCGCATGACAGCTCCTCGCCGAGCCCAGGCCGGTGGTCCTCGCCCCGCTTCTTGATCGCCCAGAGGGCGACTTCGTGGAACACCACGATCGTGCGCTCGGACGGCTGGATGCCGATCGGGGCCAGGTCGAGCTGGGCGGTGGTGCCGAGCATCGATTCCTCCAGGCACTTGCCGACGAAGGCGAGGTCGGGCGCATCCGTGAGCTCGGTTTCGCGCACTAGGTCGTCCATCGAGGCGATGCCGCCGTGCGTGTGCAACGCCGCCAGCACCAGCGTGTGCACGGCGGCGGGCAGCTTCGCCAGCCGCTGCGCCATCGCCGACTCCATGGTGTAGAGCTTGTAGATCTTGCGGGCGTGGTCGCTGGCCTTCTGCTCGGCCGCCTTGCCGTTCTTGCCCGCGGCCCCGTTCTCGACCCGCTCGCGGAAGAAGCGCGCATCGAGGAAGCCCTGCAACGTCAGCGTGTCCTGCAGCTGGCGTTGCCGTCGTTGCCGGAACTGCCGCACGCATTCGACCAGCTCGCTCGGGGCAGCCCAGCACGGACTGTCATGGCTGGCCCAACGCTTGTCCTTGACGTGCCACACGAACGCCTCGCGCTGCAGCGCAGCCAGCGACGCTTCGAGATCGAAGCGGCTCTTGAAGTGCTTGCAGCACTCGGTGAACAGCGCCTGCACCGACAACACCGACGTGCCGTTGGCGAAGAAGGCTTCCAGCAGATCCTGCAGCTTGCGCGGCAGCGCCGTCAGCCGGCTGAAGACCCGCTGTTCGTCTTCCATCGCGGCCGCGGCGCGCGAGAGGCTCGGCTTCTCGTCCGTCGGCGCCCCGCACCAGCGGTAGACGCACTCGCGCAGCTGGCTCTCGGCGGCTCCTTGCAACAAGGCGCGCAGGCTGAGTCGCGTCATGCGCGCACCTCGCGGCGGGCGGCGCCGGCCGCGATCAGGTCGGCGGCGGAAACGATCTCGTAGGCGTAGCCCTGTTCGGTCAGGAACAACTGGCGCTTCTTCGCGAACTCCTGCTCGCGACTGTCGGCCGACACCAGGGTGTAGAAACTGGCGGGCCCACCATCGGCTTTGGGACGCAGCACCCGCCCAAGCCGCTGTGCCTCTTCCTGGCGGCTGCCGAAGGTGCCGCTGACCTGGATCGCGACGTTGGCGTCGGGCAGGTCGATCGCGAAGTTGCCGACCTTGCTGACGATGAGGCGTGGCAGCTCGCCCTTGCGGAACGCGGCGTAGAGGCGATCGCGTTCGTGGTTCGGGGTCTGGCCGGTGATCAGCGGCAACCGGAACACCGTCGCCAGGTGCTGCAGCTGCTCCAGGTACTGGCCGATCACCAGTACGCGGTCGCGCTGGTGGTGCTGGAGCAAGGTGGCGACGACGTCGTCCTTGCGTTCGTTGTCGGCGGCGATGCGGATCTGGGCGCGCGCCCCGGCCTGGGCATACCGCTGCGCGCGCTCGGGCCCGAAGCCGACGCGCACTTCGACGCACCGCGCCGCGGCCAGGAAGCCCTGCCGTTCGAGCTGCTTCCACGGCAGCTCGTAGCGCTTCGGCCCGATCAGCGAGAACACCTCGTCGGCGCGGCCGTCCTCGCGCACCAGCGTCGCCGTAAGCCCGAGCCGGCGCCGCGTCTGGATGCCCGCGGTGGCGCGAAACACCGGCGCGGGCAGCAGGTGCACTTCGTCGTAGACGATCAGGCCGAAGCCGCCCTTGTCGAACAGGTCGAGGTGCGTGAACGCTTCGAGCTTGCCCTTCCGGTGCGTGAGGATCTGGTAGGTGGCGACGGTGATCGGCCGGATCTGCTTCTGCTCGCCGGTGTATTCGCCCACCTGCTCGGCGGTGAGGTCGGTCTTGTCGAGGACCTCGCGGCACCACTGCCGCACGGCGACGGTGTTGGTGGTCAGCACCAGCGTGTTGGTCTGCAGCAGGTGCATCGCCGCGATGCCGACCACGGTCTTGCCAGCGCCGCACGGCAGCACCACCACCCCGCATCCGCCGCGGTCGCTGCCGCCGGCGTGGAACGCACTCGCGGCGGCGGTCTGGTAGTCGCGCAGATGGAAACCGGTGCGGCCGGCCGCGCCCAGCCGCAGCGTGAACTCGAGACGGTCGCCGCTGCGGTAGCCGGCGCGGTCATCGACCGGATAGCCGAGCTTGACCAACGCCTGCTTGCACTCGCCGCGTTGTTCGGCGTCGAGCGTCACGACGCCGTCGTCGTCGGTCGTGAGCATCGAAGCCAGCACCGTGCTCTTGCCGAGCGTGGCGAGCGCTTCCTTGTCGTCGCAATGCAGCTGCAGTCGGCCATCGGGCAGCGCCGTCAGGCGCAACAGCCCGTAGCGGCGGAACCACTCGCGGATCTGCGCCAGCACCACGGGCACGATCGGGAAGCGCGACTGCGCGACCAGCCACCCGAGCACGTCCTCGGCCTGCTCGCCGAGCGCGGCTGCGTTCCAGATGCTCACCGGCGTGATCTTGTAGAAGTGCACGTACTCGGGCGACTTCTCGAGCTCGGCGAAACGGGCGAGGCGGTCGCGCGCGGCTTCGTAGTCGGGGTGCTGCGTTTCGAGCAGCACCGTGCGATCCGTCTGCACGATCAGCGGCGGCTCCTTCACGGTTCCCCCTCATCGGTACTTGCCGGCCGCTTGCCGTTCTTGCACTTGCTGCGGCTGGTCCGGGTTGCGACGGCCGGCGCCGAAGTGGCGGTGGCGAGGCCGAGTCGACGCGCCAGGAATCTGCCGGTGTGGCTGCCCGGCGTGGCGGCGATCGTCTCGGGCGGGCCCGCCGCGACCAGGCGGCCGCCGTGTTCGCCGGCTTCGGGGCCGAGTTCGAGCACGTGGTCGGCGGCGTGGATCACGTCGAGGTGGTGTTCGATCACCACCACCGAGTCGCCGCGATCGAGCAGGCGATTGCACACCAGGACCAGCTTCTGCACGTCGTCGACGTGCAAGCCCGTGGTCGGTTCGTCGAGCACGTAGATCGTGTGCTCGCGCGGTCGCCGGGCCAGTTCGGCGCACAGCTTGATGCGCTGCGCCTCGCCACCGGAGAACGTGTTCGCCGGCTGGCCGAGCGTCAGGTAGCCAAGGCCCACGTCGGCGAGCAGCTGCAGCGGCCGCACGATGTGCTTGTGGTTGCCGAAGAACTGCAGCGCTTCGTCGACTTCCATCGCCAGCACGTGGGCGATGTTCTTGCCGCGGTACTCGACCGACAGCGTTTCGCTGTTGTAGCGACGACCGCGGCAGACCTCGCAGGTGACCCAGACGTCGGCGAGGAAGTGCATCTCGACCTGGATCTGGCCCTTGCCCTCGCATTGCGCGCAGCGACCGTCGGCGACGTGGAACGAGAAGCGGCCCGGCGTGAAGCCCTTCTGCTTGGCAAGCGGTGTCGTGGCGAACAGTTC
>SXPB01000288.1 GCA_005776475.1 Planctomycetia bacterium | reverse complement strand
CTGGCGTCGCCGGTGGCGAGCCCGTAGGTACGTGCCTGTGGGTGAACTCCACATTGCGATCGCGGTGCTGTGCGGAACGGTCGGCGGTCCGGCCACGTACGGGCGCAAGCTGGTCGAGACGCTGGCGCGCCGCGCCGGTATCCGCTTTTCGGTGCTGACCGACCAGCCCGACGCGTTCCCGTTCCCGGGCATCGACGTGGTGCCACTGCCGATGCGCGGCGGCCTCGATCGCCTGCGTTGGCAGTACCTGGCACTGCCGCGCGCACTGCGCAAGCTCGCGCCCGACGTCTTCCACGACACCAAGAACGCGCTGCCGTGGCGCTTGCGCATGCCGGCGAGCGTCACCGTGCACGACCTCGCCTACCACACGGTGCCGGAGTCGTTCGGTTGGTTGTCGCGCACGTTCTTGAAGCGCGCGACGGCGGATGCGGTGCGGCGCGCGGCGGCGATCCTCACCCCATCGGAGGCGACGGCGAACGACCTCGCCCGCTTCCATCCGCGCGCCACCGGCAAAGTGCATGTGGTGCCGCACGGCATCGAACCGGCGCCAACGGTGACGCCGGCCACCATCGCCGAAGTGCGGCAGCGACTCTCTTTGCCCGAACGTTTCGTGCTGCACGTCGGCACCGTGCAGGCGCGCAAGAACGTCGATCTCGTCGTGCACGGTGTGCGCAACTTGCGGCAGCGCGGCTTCCCGCACCACACCGTGGTGGTCGGGCGTCGTGGCTGGCTCGCCGACAAGGCGCTCGCCGCGATCGACTGCGACGATGCGACCCTCTGGTTGCCGCACGTGGAAGCGCACGACCTCGCCGCCATCTATGCGGCAGCGGAAGCGTTCGTGTCGCCGTCGGCCTACGAGGGCTTTGGCTTCGCCGTCGCCGACGCGCTGGCGGCGGGAGTGCCCACCGTGATCAGCGACGTGAGTTCGTTGCCGGAGTTGTGCGGCGAAGGCGCAGTGCGGTTGCGCGAACTGACCGCCGAAGCCGTCGCCAACGCGCTCGCCGCCGTGCTCGGCGACCCGGTGCGCACGCAGGCCCGCGTCGCGATCGGCCGGCAACGGGCTGCCAGCCTCGCCTGGGATGCGGCCGCCGATGGCCACCTGCGGGTCTGGTTCGCGATGCGGCGCAGTTCCTGACCGCAGCCCCCTTGCGCGACCGGTTGCGACCTCGTCTCATCTCCTCCCTGCCAATGCTGCCGTTGCTCCCCTTCCGGCGCCCAACGCCATGGGGCGGCTCGTGAAGCCGCCACTCTGCCCGGCCGTGCGCCGTGGCGAGAGACGCAGCGATCGCCTGACGATCGCCCGCGCGGGCTTCGCCCGTGCTGCCGCAGCTTGCGACCTTCCGCTCCCAAACGTGAACGCGGCGTTGCGTTCGCGCCCCGGAGCCCGTTCGTTGTTCCTGTTCCCCAAGGTTGCTCATGCTCCGCACGACGTTGATCCTGGCCGCTTCGCTGCTGGCCATTTCCCCCGCCGCCACCGCCCAAGACGCCGCTCCCAAGGAACTGCGCTTCACGGTGATCCCCGACTTCAACAAGGGCAAGTTGGCCGACACCTGCAAGGCGCTCGGTG
This sequence comes from Planctomycetia bacterium, assembly GCA_005776475.1. GTDB lineage: Bacteria > Planctomycetota > UBA1135 > UBA1135 > UBA2386 > UBA2386. The sequence continues at coordinate 13,539 of SXPB01000288.1, read as the reverse complement.
AGCACCTGACGAAGAAGCTCGGCGTGCCGGTCACCTACGTGCCGGCCAACGACTACACGATGGCCGTGAACGCGCTGGTCAGCAACAAGGTCGACTTCGCGTGGCTCGGCGGCAAGACCACCGTCGACGCCCTCGACGCCGGCAAGGGCCAGACGATGGTGCTGGCGACGCGCGACATCGACCTCGACTTCAAGACCTACTTCATCGCCAACAAGAAGCTGGTCGACGAAGGCAAGCTCAAGAAGATCGACAACCTCGCCGACCTGAAGGCGATGGCCAAGGACTTCACGTTCACGTTCGGTGACAAGAACTCGACGTCGGGCCACCTGATGCCGCGGTTCTTCCTGACCGCCGCGGGCATCGACCCGAACAAGGCGTTCAAGAGCGAGTGCGGCTACCAAGCCAGCGGCGGCCACGGTGCGACGCTGAAGGCGGTCGCCAGCGGCGCCACCGACATCGGCGCGCTCAACTTCACCTACTGGGAGAAGGCCAGCGCCGAAGATAAGGCGAACGCCCCGATCATTTTCGTTACGCCGGGCTACGTCGACTACGCCTGGGTCGGCCACCAGCGGCTCGGCAAGGAGATGAACCTGAAGATCACCGAGGCCTTCACCAAGCTCGACAAGAAGAACGCCGAGGACAAGGCGATCCTCGACGCGTGGTCGGCGAAGGAGAAGTTCCAGGCTGCCGACGGCAAGCTCTGGGACAGCATCCGCAAGGTGCGCGACTCGCTGCCAGCCGGCTTCTTGCAGTGATCGCAACGGCGGCGCAACTCGGCCCCGACATTCGCTTCGTCGGGGTGCAAAAGCGGATCGGTGACCGCGTCCTGCTGGCAGGCGTGGACCTCACCATCCGTCGCGGCGAGCGCGTCGCCCTGATCGGCCCGTCCGGGGCCGGCAAGACCACGCTGCTGCGCTTGAGCGGCGGCGTGATGTGGCCGAGTGCAGGCGAAGTGCACGTGCTCGGCCAGCGCACCGGTGCGCTGCACGGCCGTTCGCTGTGCCGGTTGCGCAAACAGATCGGCTTCCTGCACCAGCAGGACAACCTGGTGCCTGGGCTTCGCATCGCCCACAACGTGCTGATCGGGCGGCTCGGCCAATGGTCGCTGTGGAAGGCCCTGTGGTCGCTGCTGCGACCGCAGGAAGTCGCGCGCGCCAATGACGCCCTGCATCGCGTCGAACTGGCGAGCCGGCTGTGGGCGTTGCCCGAAGAACTGTCCGGCGGCGAACAGCAACGGGTCGCGATCGCGCGCTTGCTGCTGCAGTCCCCACAAATCGTGCTCGCCGACGAACCGGCCAGCTCGCTCGACATCCGGCTCGGCCGGGAGATCGTGCAGTTGTTGCTCGGCATCGCCGGCAAGGACACCACCGTGCTGGTGAGCCTGCATGCGCTCGACCTGCTGCGGCTGCCGTTCGACCGGGTGCTGGCGTTGCGCGACGGCGCCCTGGTGTTCGACGGTCCCGTCCGTGCGCTGACGCGCGAACTGCTGCGCACCATCTACCGCGACGAGTACCACACCCTGCGTCTCGACGAAGTCGAACTCGACACGGCCGGGGGCGCATGACCGAAGTGTGTCCGGCGCCCACTCGCGGGCCCCGCCACGTCGGCTTGTGGGCCCTGGTCGGTCTCGGCCTGCTCAGCGCGTCGCTGCTGTCGTGGAACCTGGAAGCCATCACCGGCTTCAAGGGGTTCCTCGACGCGTGGGACCGCCTGGCCGCCTACCTCGGCGCCTTCGCTGCACCGGACCTGTCCGGCGCGATGCTCGCTGTGTGTGGCCGGCTCGCGATCGAGACGCTCGCGGTCGCGATCCTCGGCGTCACCACCGGCTTCCTGCTCGGGTATCCGCTCGCACTCGGCGCCACCCGCTGCCTCGTGCTCGGCGACGAACCGGCGCCGCGCTGGGTTCGCTGGCCACGCGGAGTGCTGCTGGAAGGCTGCCGGCTTCTGCTCGACATCTTGCGCGGCGTGCCCGACATCGCGTGGGCGATCGTGCTCGCCAACCTCACCGGCGTGAATGCGATCACCGGCGTGCTGGCGATCGGCCTCAGCACCGCCGGCATCTTCGGCAAGGTGCTGAGCGAGCAGTGGGACAACCTCGATCCGCGCCGCTACGCGGCGCTGCGCAGCAGCGGCGCCACGCGGGCGCAGGTGTTCCTGTACGGCGTGCAGCCGCTGGCGGCGCGCACCACGCTGTCATTCCTGCTGATGCGCACCGAGTGCGCCGTGCGCAACGCGTCGGTGATCGGCGTCGTCGGTGGCGGTGGCCTCGGCGCGCAGCTGTGGGACGAATACACCGACGGCTCGTGGTCGCGGGTCGCCACCGTGTTGCTGGGGCTGCTGCTGGTCACCGCCAGCACCGACCTGGTTTCGAACCTGGTGCGGCAGCGGTTGCGCGTCGATCCCAACCATCCGCGCGCCCGCGGCACGATCGACCGCCGGTCGCAATCGCGGCGGCGACTGCAGGTCGCGCTGGTGGCGCTGGTGCTGGTGCTGTTGGCCACCTGGTCGCTGGCACCGGCGATGGCGACCGCCGCCGGCGAACTGACCCGCATCGATTGGGACTTCGCCGCACCCTACACGCTCGGCCTGTTCGTGCCCGATCTGTCGCTGGCGGCGCTCGGTTCCGCCGCGAAGCACAGCGTGGTGCCGCTCGCGATCGGCTTCCTGGCGACGGTGCTCGGCGCCGCGCTGGCCGCCGTGCTGGTCTTCCCGGCCTCGATCGCCTTCCAGGTCGAACCACATCGTTTCCTCGGCGAGAACCCACCGCGACACCTGCGGCTGCTGCGCTGGCTCTCGGTGCTGCTCGTGCGCGCGTTCGCGCTCGTCTGCCGCGGCGTGCCCGAAGTCGCGTGGGTGATCCTGCTGGCGGTGTTCTTCCGCATGGGCGTGACCCCGTGCGTGCTCGCGGTTGCGATCCACTCGGCCGGCGTGCTGCACCGCGTGTTCACCGAGTCGCTCGACAACGTCGAGTACCGCCGCCTCGAACGCACCGGCGGCACCTGCCGGGCCCAGGTGTTCGCCTACGCCGCCCTGCCGCGCGTGTGGCCGGATTGGCGCACCTACACGTTCTTCCAGTTCGAGGTGAACGTGCGCCTGGGCATCGCGCTCGGCGTCGTCGGCGCCGGCGGCCTCGGCCACATGTTCAAATTCAACCTCGACTGGCGGCAGCACGGCGCCGCGGCCACGTTCTTGTGGGCGATGATCGGGCTCACCGTGGCGATCGATCGCACGTCGCGCTGGCTGCAACTGCGCCGCAACCGCTGCTGACGAAGCCTGGCCGCGCCACGCCGCCGCAATTCAGTTCTTCTTGCCCTTGCGCAGGATGTCGAGCAACTCGCGATCGAGCTCGGAGACGAGGTCTTTGCCCTTCGGGGGCGGCTTCATCGGCGGCGGCGCCATGGAGCCGAGCACCTTGTCGAGTGCGGACAACGGCGTCTTCGCCTCATTGTCGTCACCGCCGAACACGCGATCGATCGCGCTCTTGCGCTGCTCGGCGTCGTCGTTGGCATCGAGTGCCGCGAACGCTTCGCGCATCGACGCCTGCACCGACGATTCGTCGGTGGCGACGCCCATGTCGAGCAACACGTCGGCGCCACCGCCCGCCGACAGGATGCCTTCCTTGCTGAGCCGGATCAGCAGCTGGTAGACGTCGTAGAGCGGCAGCCCCAACGCGTTGACCAGCGAACGCGGCGTGGTGTCGCCGTTGATCTGCGCCAGCAACTTCACCTCGAGCACGCCGAGCGCGACGTCGCCCATGCGGGCGAACATGTCGGCGCGGGGCTCCAGCGGCAGGTCGGGGTTCGGGAACGCCAGCAGCATCTGCTTCCAGTCGTCGAGCTGCTTGGAGCCTTCGAGCAGGATCGAAGTGACGCCGAGCCGCAGGTCGTTGCCTTCGGCGAACGGCGGCAGCTGGTCGAGCTTGCGGTAGTAGAAGGCGTACGGCTCCTGCTCGCGCATGAAGTCGAACAGCACTTCCTTGCCGAACATGCGCATGACCTCGCGCAGTTCTTCCTTCTTGAACACGCCCTTCTCGGCCAGCGACACCAACACCGGCACGCCTTCGCGGGCGCGGCGGCTCTCGGCCTCGGTGACCAGCGTTTCCGGGATCTCGCGATGCCGCATCGAATCGCCGGGCAGCACCCGACGGATCATGTGGTGCGGATCGAGGAACCAGATGCGGCCGTCCTTCAGGTAGATGTCGAGGCGGTTGTCGCCCTTCTCCAGGCTCAGGCAGCCGAGATGCTTGCCCGAGGACAGCATCTGCATCACTTCCTCGACCGAGATGAAGTCGGTGCGGCCGGCGAAGTTGAAGTCGCGCGCGCCCGAGGTCGCCCGGATCAGCGACTGGTCGAAGGCCTTGGCGAACTCCGACAGCGTCGTCACCGAGAACAACACGCCCATGACCCACTCGGCGGCGCGCAGCGCGGTGACGTCGTCGTCGCTGCGCAGGAACAGGTGCATGCCGCGACGCAATCGCGTGAACAGCAGCTCGCCGAGGAAGTCGCGCGTGTCGGTCTTGGTGCCGTCCATGCGCACCTTGCGATCGACCAGCTCACGCACGCGCGTCAGCAGGTGCACGAACTCGGACTCGAAGGTCTCGTCGTCCTTGTGGACGAGCCCGTCGACCAACGCAGCGATGCAGTCCTTCAACTCCGTCGCAGTGGCGACAGAGCTGGCGTTGGTGCTGCTTGCGTTGGGATTCCCGTTCTCGGACATCGGCAGTCGTATCTCGGCTGGCGGCAGGGACTTTCTTGATGCGACCCGGCGATGGCGGGCTCTGGCCGATGGCAAGGAAGGTGTCGCACCAGCGACCCCTTGGCCTACAACTGGCGTGCGACTCCCTCGCGGGTGCGATCTGGCCTTCACGACGAAGGACGGGAACGACGATGCGCGGGCTGGCGAAGTTTGGCGACGAACCCGACAAGACGACCCCGTTGACTACTACCGACACTGGCCTGGCTGCCGCGCGGAGTGTGCTGCAGGAACTGCAACTGCGCGAACTGGACCATTCGCAACGGCTCGTTTCCGGCCATCGCAGCTCGGTGCCGCTGCTGGCCGAAGGCCAAGGCGGCCGCCAGTTCTTGTTGAAGTACTACCTGCCGATCGCGCCCGAGACGATCCTGCCCTCGGGCATGCGCGCCGACGACTGGAGCCGCCGCGAGGCGGGCTTCTACCGTTACCTCGACAGCGTCGATCCGGCCCGGCGCACCTTCCCGGCGCCACGCACCATCGCCGTCGGCCCCGGTGACCCGCCGCGCTGGCTGCTGCTCGAGTGGCTGCGCGGCGCTGCCGGGCCGACCGAAGAGGTCATCGGCCAGGAACACGTCATCACGCTGCTGCAGAAGCTCGCCGAGCTGCCCACCGACCGCATGCTCGGCCGCCGCGACTTCCCGCTCGAACACTGGGATCCGATCGGCTACCTCGACCGCATTCGCGCGATGTACGACGCCGTGCTGTTCGTGCTCGGCGAAGCGCGCTGGCGCGCCGTGCAGCGGTTTTTCGCCGAGGCGGTGCGCTGGACCGATGGCCGCAAGCAGTCGCTGGTGCACGGCGATTTCCAGGAGAGCAACATCATCGTCAACGAGGACGGCATGCCGTTCCTGGTCGACTTCGAATGCGTGGGCATCGGCAAGTCCGACCACGACTTCGCCTGGTTCTGGATCCACAGCCAACGCCACCACGAGTGGAAGCGGCAACTGCTGGCGCGCTGGTTTGGTGGTGCTGTCGGCGGCGACCGCATCCGCGCCGAGTGGAGCATCCGGACCGCGATCGCCTACCTGGCGCTGCGCCGGCTGCGTTGGGGCTACCTGACGCACGGCGACGAGGACCCGCGCCAGAGCGCCAACCTGGCTCTGCTCGACGCGGGCCTCGAAGGCGGCGCCGCGCTGTTTCCGGTCTGACAACCGTTTGCGGCGTCGTGAAATTCGCCGCCTAGCCCGCGTGGCACCGGGGTGCCAACCGGCGATGGCACCAGCCGACCGAAAGCCCGCAACTCGAATCGTATTCGACTACGAAACAACGACTTGCGTAATTTCTACGCCGAGCGACCCGGTCGGCACGCAACTTGTTCTAGCCGGGCATGGACCGCCTCGATCCGCCCTCGATCGAACCTGGTGACGAAGACCTGGTGGCCCGGCTGCAGGCCGGCGAAACCGAACTGCCGCTGACCACCCTGGAACAGCGGTACGGCAAGCGCCTCTACCACTTCGTGCACGGCATGGTGCGCGACCCGCACCTGGCCCAGGACGTGGTCCAGGAGGTGTTCGAGAAGGTCCTCTGCAAGAGCTACCTCTACCGGCCCGGCACCAACTTCCGCGCCTGGCTGTTCGAAGTGGCGCGCAATCAGGCCCTCACCGCGCTGCGGTCGCGCCAGCGCCTGCCGCGCCCGGTCAGCAGCCTGCAACCCGTCGATGGCCCGGACCTGATCGAGTCGCTGCCGACCGGCGAAGTGCACCACGAAGTCGAATCCGACGAGTTCATGGCCGCGTTCCATGCGGCGGTCGCCGAGTTGCCCGAGCACTACCGCGTCGTGTTCGAGCTGTGCGTGCAGAAGGGCAAGCCCTACCAGGAAGCCGGCGTCGAACTCGGCCTGCCCACCGGCACCGTCGCGATCCGCATCATGCGCGCGCGCAAGCGGCTGTTCACGGCGCTGCAGCACCACCTCGGTCGCCTGCGCCGGCCGCCGGCCTGCTTCCAGTAGCGCCGATCACGCGCCGGTGTGCACGCCGAGCGAAGCGAACGCTTCGTCGGCGAGGCGCTCCCAACCCTGGTTCGCCGCCGGACTCGCCGGGCTCGGATGCGGAATGCGGCCGATGCGCACGCCCCGATGCGCGAGCACGCGGGCGGCCTGCTGCTCGGCGAACGCCCCGACGCCGACCACCAGCGACGGCTGCAGCACCTCCACCACCTGGTCGAGCATGCGATCGCAGATCGTGAACAGCGGGGCGGTATCCTTCTTCGGCAGCTTGTCGGGAGTGAGGTTCGCGCCGCTGTCGGCGACGAACGCGAGCGGGCAGTAGTTGGTGACGAAGAATCGGCGCAGGAACCGCTCCGGCGTGACGAAGCGCGATGCGGCCCAGCCCCACAGCCGCTTGCCGCTCACTTCGCAGCGCGTGCTGTCGAGTCCGAGCACGGGGCGCTTGGGATGCTCTTGCGCCGGGCGCCGCACGACGCCGCGCAAGCCAAGCCAGCTGCGCACCGCTTCCACTTCGCCGAACGGCACGCCGGTCTGCACCATGCCGAACGGACCGGGGTTCATGCCGAGCAGCAGAACTTCCTTCTTGCCGCGGCCGAATCGCTGCAGCCATTGGCGGTGCAGGTCCCACGCGTAGTCGAGCGGGTCGTAGACGCACGCAACGGGCGGACCAAAGCGCAGCGTCTGCAGTTCGGCCTCGGCGGCTTTGGTCACGGCGACGAGGGACATGCACGAACGTCTACCGCAGCACCGCAGCGCCGGCAATGCGACGCGGCAGGTTCTGGCCGGCCGCTCGGCCGCGTTCAGTCGTCGTGGAACCCGAGTGCGACCAGCAGGCACGGGCCGCCGTGGATCACGGCGATGCCCGCCGCGCGCGCCGCCGCGATGGCCGCCGCCTCTTCGGCGCCGGGCTGGAACCACAGGTGCCGGATTCCCACGGCCGCGGCATCGCGGACGATCGCCAACGCGGCCGCCGGCGGCGCCACGATCGACACCGCCCGCGGCGGCCCGGGAATCGCGGCGAGGGTCGCGAACACCGGCGCGCCTTCGACCACCGTGGCCTTCGGATGCACGGCGACGACCGGCAGTTCGTGCTGCTGGTAGCACCGCAGCACCTTGTTGCCGTACTTGGTGCGATCGGGGGACGCACCGACGACGGCGAACGAGCCCACGGCGAGGAACGCGGCGACGTCGGGCGGGTGGTTTCGCATCCGCACAGTGTGCCGCTGCCGCGACTCAGCGCCAGCCTTCGCGCTTGCCCAGCTTGCGCGGCCGCGCCTCGGCGTTGGCCACGTTCCAGCCGGTCCAGAACGCCAACCGCGCGATCTTCTCCATCTTGTCGCCCGACAACTTGTCGGCGTGGTCGCTGACCTGGTGGTAGTCCTCGTGCTCGCCGTTGCAGAAGAACACCACCGGGATGCCCTTCTTCGCGAAGTTGTAGTGGTCGCTGCGTTCGTAGTACTTGTCACCCGACTCGAACTTGACGCCGAGCACTTCGCCGCAGCGCGCCGCGTCCTGGACGATGGTCGAGAACATCGCGTGCCGGTTGCTCGGCGTCACGGTGACCTCGTCGGCGGCCGACTCCGGTCCGTTGCGGCCGATCATGTCGGTGTTGATGTTGGCGACGATCTGCGTCGCCGGCCACGTCGGGTTCGCGGCGTAGTAGGCCGAGCCCCAGAGCCCGAGTTCCTCACCGGAGACCGACAGGAAGATGATGCTGCGGCGCGGCTTCTCCTTGCTCTTGGCGAACGCGGTCGCGATCGCGAGCAGCCCCGCCGAACCCGACGCGTTGTCGTCGGCGCCGTTGAACACTTCGCCGTCGATGCGCGTACCGACGTGGTCCATGTGCGCCGAGTAGACGATCGCCTCCTTGGCCAACTCCGGATCGCTGCCGCGCAGCACCGCGACGACGTTGCACGCCTTGGCGTTGGCGTCGATGGCGACTGCGAGCTTGCCCTGCACCGGCACGCCGTCCTTCGCCACCGGCAGCTCGCCGCCCGCCGCGTACGCCGCCACGGTCTCGACCGGCAGGCCCAGCTCGCCGAGCACCAGCGCGCTCGCCGGCACCGACAGCACCAGCGTCGGCATCGCGCCGTCGCCGCCGAGCATCTGGGCCACGGCCCCCATGCCCGGGTCGGCGCCGCCGAACGTGGCGACCAGCGAGTCCTTGCCCTTCGCCAACGCCAGGTAGTTGAGGGTGTCGGACAAGCCGCTCGGATCGGCGAGTTGCACGAACACGACCGCCTTGGCACCCCGTTTGCCGAGGGCCTTCGCGGTCTTGCCGAGGTTGTTGAACGTCGTGAACGAAGTCATGAACTTCTGTTCGATGCTCAGCGTCTTGTCGATCTTGCCCTTGAGCGGCTTGATCACCGCGACCGCCACCTTGCCGTCGAGATCGAGGCCGCCGTCGGCGCCTTCGCCCGCGGGTTTCTTGCCGAGACCGACGAAGTGGGCCTTGGCGTCGAGAGCCAGGTCGAGTGCCTTGCCACCGAGGATGGCAAAGTCCTTGTCCAGCGCCACGCCACCGATCTTGAGGTGCGTGCCCTCCTCGACGTGGGTGCGCTGCACGGCATAGTGCTGCAGCCAGGAGACCTTGCCCTCGACGGTTTCGCCGAGCGGTTCGAGGCCAAGCTGCGCAAAGTGGTCGGCGATGTACTTCGCCGCGGCGACCTGTCCCGGCGAGCCGGTCAAGCGGCCCTGCAATTCGTCACTGGCGAGGAACGTCGCGTGCGCGAGCAGTTCCTTCTGCTGGATCGTGCCCATGGCGGCGGGCGGTTCCGGCATCTTGGCGGGCGCCGCTGCCTCGGGGGTCTGGGCGGAAAGAGCGGCGGCGAACAGGAGGAACGGCGGCGAGTATCGGTGCATGCAGGTCGGTTCTGGTGTGCGGGCAGCGGGCGGCCAAGATAGCGGGCGGGGCAGCGGGTCCACGTGGCCGAAGCCACAGAACCCCTGTCGTCATCTCGAACTCCTGCCGCCGATGCCCGACGCCAGTTCCTTGTCGACCGACCGCCGGTCGTTCCTGTTGGGTGCTGCCGTGCCGTTCGCCGCAGCGCCCATGCGCACGCCAGATGACGCCGAGGACCTGGCGGCGGCGGCGCGCCTGGCCGCGCTCGAGTTCACCGCCGAGGAACGGGCGCAAGCCGCCCGGCGCCTGCCGCAGTTGCGCAGCGGCTACGAGGCCCTGCGCAAGCAGGCGATCCCGTTCGAACTGCCGCCGTGTGCGTCGTTCGATCCCTGGCCCATCGCCCGGCCGCGCCCCGCCGCCACCGGCCGCTTGCCGTTCGCGATCCCCGCCGACGTGCCGGCGGCGGCCACCGATGCCGACCTCGCGTTCGCGACGATCCCGCAGCTTGCCAGCTGGCTGCGGCAGAAGAAGGTCACCGCGGTGCAACTCGTCGAGTTGGCGCTGTCGCGCCTGCAGAAGTTCGACCCACAGCTGTTCTGCGTCGTGCACCAACGCGCTGACGCCGCCCGCGCCGAAGCGAAACAACGCGACGCCGAACTCGCCGCCGGCACCGACCGCGGCCCGCTGCACGGGATTCCGTACGGCGCCAAGGACCTGTTCGGTTGGCCCGACACGCCGACGTCGTTCGGTGCCGCACCGTGGCGCGACAACCGCTGGAACATCGAGGCGACCTGCCTGAAGAAGCTGCACGACGCCGGCGCCGTGCTGGTCGCCAAGCTGTCGCTCGGGGCGTTGGCGATGGGCGATCTGTGGCACGGTGGCCGGACCCGCAATCCGTGGAACCCGACGCAAGGCAGCAGCGGGTCGTCGGCGGGCCCCGCCAGCGCGGTCGCCGCGGGACTCGTGCCGTTCGCGATCGGCACCGAGACGCTCGGCTCGATCGTGTCGCCATGCCGGCAGTGCGGCATCGGCGGGCTGCGGCCGACGTTTGGCACCGTGAGCCGGCACGGCGCGATGCCGTTGTCGTGGACGATGGACAAGGTCGGGCCGATCGCGCGCAGTGCGGTCGATGCGGCGCTGGTGTTCGACGCGATGCGCGGCCGCGATGGCAAAGATCCGGCCGCGGTCGACGCCCCCTTCGCCTGGCGCCCCGGCGCTGGCCTGCAGGGCCTGAAGTTCGGCATCGTGCAACAGCGCGACTTCCCGTCGCGCGCCGAGGACAAGGCGTTCGTGCAGTGGTTGACGGCACAGGGCGTCGAGCTGACGCCGATCACGCTGCCGCGCGCGCCGATGGAAGGCATGCTGACGATGCTGCACGCGGAAGCGGCGGCGGCGTTCGACGAAGCGCTGCGCACGGGCCTGCTGCCGCAGTTGCCCGGGCAAGCCGATTCGGATTGGCCCAACCAGTTTCGCGCCGCGCGCACGATCCCGGCGGTCGAGTACCTGCAGGCGAGCCGGGCGCGCACGGCGTTGCTGGCGGCGATGGACGCCACGTTCGCCAACGTCGATGTCGTGGTCGCGCCGACGCACGGCGGCCCGATGCTCACCGCGACGAACCTGAGCGGACATCCGACGCTGGTGCTGCCAGTCGGCCGCGCCGACGCGGATGGCGGGCGGCCGACGATGCTCGCCCTGGTCGGCAAGCTCTACGGCGAAGGTGCGCTGACCGCCGTCGGCGAAGCCTGGCAAGCCACCACCACCCACCACCTCGGCCGCCCGGACCTCAGCCGATGACGTCTCCGTCCTTCAAGTACCGGCTCGCCGCCGCCAGCGCGATCCTGCTGGCGCTGCTGTTCGCCCGTTGCACCGCGGCCCCGGCGCTGCGCGAAGGCCACACGCTCGAAGTCTGCGGCGAGCGCTTCCCGATCGACACGCGCGTCGTCAGCTGGCGCGAGGCGACCGGCTACGACGCCTACCGCGAAGGCAAGTTCTTCGACCGCAGCGAGCCGCCCGATGGCAAACGCCGCTACGCCCTGCGCGGCAACCTGCCGGATGCGATCGCCGCCCGCGCCCGCACCACGGGCCTCGACCTCGAGGACCTGCGGCAGGTCGTGCACCAGTTCGTGCTGCACTACGACATGGCCGGCTCGGCGCGGCAGTGCTTCAAGGTGCTGCAGGACGTGCGCAACCTGTCGGTGCACTTCCTGCTCGACGTCGACGGCACCATCTACCAGACGCTCGACCTGCGCGAGAAGGCGCAGCACGCGACGATCGCCAACGACTTCTCGATCGGCGTCGAGATCGCGCATCCGGGTGCCTACCCGCAACCGATGAGCGCGCCGATGGCGCTGTGGTACGAGAAGGACGCCGAGGGTTGGCGCCAGAAGTTCCCGGCGTGGATGAAGGAGGCCGGCATCCAGACGCCCGACTTCGTGATCCGCCCGGCGCGGCCCGACATCATCGCCGGCGAAGTGCAGGGCAAGGTCTACCACCAGCTCGATTTCACCGAGCAGCAGTACGCTGCGTTGAGCCGGCTGTGCGCGGCGCTCGCCGAGGTGTTCCCGCGCATCCGGCTCGACGCGCCGCGCAATATCGACGGCAACATCGTCAACCACGTGTTGCCCGAAGCGGAGCTGCGCGCGTTCGCGGGCATCGTCGGTCACTTCCACGTGCAGAAGAACAAGCAGGACCCGGGGCCCGCGTTCCAGTGGGACCGCATGCTGAAGGAAGCGCGACGACTGCAGCGCCGCTAACCTGCGGCGATGGCGCCCACCACCGAACTCTGGCTGCTGCGTCCGATCCGCCCCGCCGACGATGCCGCGGTCGCCGCCACGATCCGCGCGGTGATGACCGAACACGGTGCGTGCGGGCCCGGCTTTGCGATCCACGACGCCGAAGTCGACGGCATGTGTGCCGCCTACCGCGGGCCGCAGGCGCGCTACTTCGTGCTCGAACGCGACGGGCAGGTGCTCGGGGGAGCCGGATTTGCGCCGCTCTCCGGCAGCGATCCTGCCGCGGCCACCTGCGAGTTGCGCAAGATGTACTTCCGGCCAGAAACCCGCGGCCGGGGCCTCGGCCGGGCCCTGCTGCTGTTGTTGCTCGACGAGATGCGCACCGTCGGCTTCCGCCGCTGCTACCTGGAGACGACCCACCAGATGCAGCAGGCACAGAAGCTCTATCGGGCCGCCGGTTTCCGGCCGTTGTGCGGGGCGGAAGGGGCCACCGGCCACCACGGCTGCGACACCTTCTACGCGCGCGACCTCTGACGGCGGGCTCGCCCCGTAGGCATCGCGCAATCCGGGACTAGGTGAAGGCAGCGGAATGCCGATACCGCGGTGTCTACGCCGCATCCCATGGACATCCTGCACTACGGCGCCTGCGCCGACCTGTCTGCCTTCACGATCCTGCTGACCGTGGTGACGCTGCTGCTCGCGGCACTGTTCGTGGGCGTGCCGGGATTCTGCTGCACGGCGCTCGTGGCGATCCAGTGCTGGACGTTCGGCGCCCCCTGGTGGCTCGCGGCAATCGTGCTGCTGCCCTTGCTCGTGCTGACGATCCCCGCCCTGCGTCGACCGCTGCTCAGCGATCGCGTGCTCGCCTTCTTCCGCAAGAGCGGTTTCATGCCGGCGATCAGCGAGACCGAACGCGCCGCGATCGGGGCTGGCACCGTGTGGCTCGACGGCGAACTGTTCTCCGGCAAGCCGTCGCTGCACGCGCTCGCCAACGCGCCGTATCCCGACCTCACGCCCGAGGAACGCGCGTTCCTCGACGGTCCCGTCGCGCGCGCCTGTGCGATGACCGACGACTGGCGCGTGCACCAGGAACGCGATCTGCCGCGCGAAGTCTGGGACTTCCTCAAGCGCGAGCGCTTCTTCGGCCTGGTGATCCCGAAGGAGTACGGCGGCCTCGGCATGTCGGCGTCGTGCAACTCCGCGGTCGTCGCGCGCCTGGCGTCGCGTTCGTTGCCGCTGGCGATCACGGTGATGGTGCCGAACTCGCT
>SXPB01000287.1 GCA_005776475.1 Planctomycetia bacterium | reverse complement strand
GCACGATCGACCCCACCGTCGGCGTCGTCACCGTTCCCGACGAACGGCTCTACGTGCTGCAGAAGATCGCCAAGACCAACGTGGTCATCCCGGCGACGATCGAGTTCGTCGACATCGCCGGCCTCGTCAAGGGTGCGGCAACCGGTGAAGGGCTCGGCAACAAGTTCCTCAGCCACATCCGCGAAGTCGACGCGATCGTCCAGGTCGTGCGCTGCTTCGAGGACGTCGACATCCACCACGTGACCGGCAGCGTCGATCCGGTCCGCGACATCGAGATCATCACGACCGAGCTGGTGCTCGCCGACCTCGAGTCGGTCGAGAAGCGCATCGATCGCCAGAGCAAGCAGGCCAAGCGCGGCGACAAGGAAGCGCTCGCCGAGATGCCGGTGCTGCAGAAGATGCTGCCGGTGCTCAACTCGGGCAAGCCGGCGCTGCTGGTCGAACTCAACGCCGAAGAGCGGCTGATCGCGAAGCAGTTCCAGCTGATGACCGACAAGCCGACGATCTTCGCGTGCAACGTGAAGGACGATCAGCTGGCGACCGCCGATGCGAACCCGTTCGTGCAGAAGGTGCGCGAGTACGCCAAGAGCCACCTCGCCTGCGAGGCGGTGGTGATCTCGGCGCAGATCGAGAGCGACCTGGTCGACCTCGAACCGGCCGACGCGATGGCGTTCCTGAAGGACCTCGGCGTGCAGGAGTCCGGCGTCGGCTCGCTGATCCGCGCCACCTACCACCTGCTTGGCCTGCGCACCTACTTCACGGCCGGCGAGAAGGAAGTGCGGGCGTGGACGATCCACATCGGCGACACCGCGCCGAAGGCGGCTGGCGTGATCCACACCGACTTCGAGCGCGGCTTCATCAAGGCCGAGACGGTCGCCTACAAGGACCTGGTCGCGTGCGGCAGCGTTGCGGTGGCGCGCGAGAAGGGGCTGTACCGGATCGAAGGCAAGGAGTACGTCGTCCAGGACGGCGACGTGCTGCTGTTCAAGTTCAACGTGTGAGCCGGAGCGCTCACGGGCTCAGCCCGTGGGCCGCTCGCACCACGCCGCGAACTGGGCGGCCTCGCGCCACGGATCCAACGCGGTCGGCGGCACCTCGTGGTGGAAGCGCCGGAACGCGGCGGTGAACCCGGCACCGTCGCGCTCGAACCACTCTGCGGCCACCGCGGAAGCGTTCATCAGCCGCTGGAAGCGCAGCTTCACCACGAGCAGCGCGGCGAGTCGCAGGCCGTCGGCGTCGATCGCCGCCAGTTCGGGCCCCGCCCCCGCGGCGGCGCTGGCCGCGGCCAACGCCGCGGCGGGATCCGGCGCCAGCAACAAGTCGGCGAGCCGGGCCTGGTGGCGTTCGAGTTCGGCGCGGTTCATCGCAGCACCTTGCGGATGCGGACCAGCTCGTCGCGGACCGTCGCGACGTCGTCGGGACCGACCGTGCCTTCCATGCGTTCCAAGGTGACGCCGCGCAGGTTCGGGCACTTGCGCCACCAGCGCTCGAACAGCCGCCAGACCTCCTCGGGCACCGCGTGGTCGTGGCTGTCGAGGCGCAGCGTGCGGCCGTTCGGCAACCACTGCGGCTGCGACATCTCGCCGCCGGACAGGTGGATCTCGATGACGCGCGACGTGTCGAGGCGCGCGAGCCACGCCTCGGGATCCTGGCCGGTGTTCTGCGCCATCGTGAACAGGTTGTGCAGGTCGAGCAGCAGGTGCGTGCGCTTAGCGCGCAGGAGGTCGGCGAGGAACGCCGGCTCGTCGAGCCAGTCGCCGAGCAGGAAGTAGAACACGCTGTTCTCGACGCCGACGTCGGGCACGACCTGCTGCAGTTCGACCAGCCGTTCGCGCACCACCGCCGCCATCGCCGGCACCATCGGCAGTCCGATCGGCAGTGCGACTGCGCGCTGGTCGAGAACCGCGGCGCCGAGATGGTCGGTCAGCCACTCGAACGCGAACGCGGCGTGGTCGGCGGCGATGCGGCGCTGCCATTCCTGCTGGCGCGGGCGATCGCGCGGATCGACGGTGCCGAAGCTGCCGTGCACGGCGTGGCCAACGAACGGCTTGCGCGTCGCCGCGCCGATCCGCAGGAATTCACGGTGGAACCCGTTCGGCACCCACTCGCCCGCGGCCCCGAGGCGCCACGTCGTCTCGGGTGCGATTTCGAAGTAGTCGACGTGTTCGTGCAGCAACGGCTCGAGCAGGCCGAGGAACGCGGCCTCGGGCTGCAGCGAGAAACCGATGCGCGGCGACGTCACGTGGTCTTCGTGTAGAAGAACAGGAATCGCCGGCTCTCCTTCGGCACGTGGCCGCGGCCGCACGCGACCATCGACTCGACGGTCTTGCCGTCGGCCCCGGCGATCTCGCTGCCGCAACCGAACGACGAACCCCACAGGCTGCCCGGCAGCGTCTTGCCGAGCAGTTCTCGCGTGTGCGCCGCCGCCGCGAGGTCGAGGTGCTTCTGCCGCACAGCCGTCGCCCACGTCGCCGCCATGCACCGCACGAGGGCTGCCGCCCGCAGCAGCACGGCATCGGCCGGAGCGGCCCCACCGGCGCTCCACGCTTGCAGCGCCGCGAGCTGGTCGGCCGGCAACCGGTCGCGCACGAGTTGCGCCATCGCGTCGAGTTCGCCGGCATGCGCGCGCAGCGCGTCCCCGAACGCCTTGGTCAACGCCGCCGTGAAGTCGGACCGGTCCGGCGCCTTCGGGGCCGGCGGGGTCGCGATGGACGTCACGCGCGGCACCGGTGCACCTTCCTCACCGAACTTCGCCACATCGACGAGCAACAGCATCGGCGAGCCTTCGATCGCCACCGCGCCGAACACGACCTGCACGTCGGTCACCGTCGCGGCCACGGGCACGCACGAAGCGATCGTCGCCAGCGGGTTGGCACTGGCGGTCGTGAGCCAGGTGCCGAGCCACTGCCCGTGCAACCGCCGCGGCGTCGGCTCCTTCGGCACCACGAACACCAGCAGCGGCTTGCCGTGTTCCCGGGCCAGCTTCGCCTGCGCCCGCACCAGCGGCAGACGCGCGGGACCGGGCACGTCCTCGGGGTCCAGCCGGGGATCCTGCGGCGCGAACGCCTGCGCGAGCCAACCGGGCAACGCAGCGCCCGCGGTCACCGAAAGCGAAGTGCCGAGGAACGAGCGGCGATCGAGTGGTTGCATGGTCAGATCCCCGGCGCCCAGAAATCGAGGAAGCGTTCGCACAGCGGCGGCACGGAGCCCATGCCGCAACCGATCAAGAGCCCGTTCTTCTTCTCCTCTTCGGTCGGATCCTCGTAGTCCGGCCCCCCGCAGCCACCGGCCAGCTCCCACCGCGAACCCGGCACGCGCTGCTTCACCACGACCTTCTCGATTGCAGCCGTCAGGCTGTCGAGAACGCGGCCGCGCTTCGCGTCGTCGAACTCCGCCGCGGCGCGCCGCACTTCCGCCGTCATGCGCGTGAGCAGTGCGGCATCGGCATCACGTTCGGTTGCGAGCCAGCGGGCCAGGCGCTCCTTCTGCGCGTCATCGAGCTTCGCCATCGACGCCTTCGCGACAGTCGCAACCGTGGCGCCGTGGCGGTTCAGGCCATCCATCAGCGCCGCGGTGATCTTGTCGAGTCCGGCACGCACCTTCCCCTTCGCCGCCTCGACTTCCGCGGGATCGACTTCGCGCCGATGGAACGACCAGATCGGGGCGAGTTCGCATTTCACCAGCGTCGGCTTGGGTGGTGGCGCATCACGCTCGCCGAGGCGCGCCACGTCGAACAGCGCGAAATGCGGCTCGCCCGCGACGACGGCCCCGGTCACCTGCTTCACCTCGGCCACGTTCGCCACGGCGATCTCGGCGAGTGCCACCGCGTGCAGCGCCGACGCACCACCATGGCTGAGCCAGGCGCCGAGCCACTGGCTGCGCGCCACGCCCTCGTTCTGGCGGTCTTCCGGCACGACGATCACCAGCAGCGGCTTGCCGTTCGCCTGCGCCCGCTTCGCCGCCGCCCGCAGGTGCGGCACCCGGTCGGGGACGGCCGGATCTTGCGGCGCCATCGCGCGCGCGAGCCAATCGGGAGCGGCGGCGAAACCGGCGGTGGCGAACACGGAACCCAGGAACGTACGCCGGTCGAAGGAGCTCATGGCAAGGGGTGCGGCCAACGGCATCGGCACGCGCAAGTTCCCGGTGGGTGTCGTGGCGTTGCCATCGTCCCATCGGCGCCCATCAGTCGCCAGCGGTCCAGAACTCCAGGAACTGACCGCAACCTCGCCGACGTGCGCAATCCCGCAGCCGATGAAGTACCTGCCGCCGTTCGCCGTTCATCGCTGTCCGAGCCGCGCGTTCTCCGGCCGCGACCAGCGCCGCGAGAACGCGAGCATGCCGCCGCGGTGCCGCAGCCTTCGGAAGCCGAGCAGGTGGAAGATCTCGGTGACGAACCAGCGCGCGACGAACGGGTTCGCCAGGATCGTCAGCGCGTCGTCCGGATCGCGCCGCACGCCCGGCAGCCACGTCACCACGCGGTCGAACCGAAGCCGCCGCAGCCAGCGCGCGACGCCGAGCCAGAAGCGCGCCACGGGCCGCGCCAGGAAGTAGCCGTCGTCGCCGAGCGCCTGGTAGAGCGGCAACAGCATCCGGCACGGATAGCTGGCGCGGATCTCGCCATCCTTGTCGTGCGCGAGCAGGTCGCCCTTGCGCACCGGCTGGAAGTTGACCCAGCCCGGCATCATCACGAAGCGATCGGCCGCAGTGATCTCGTGGCGGTGCGCGATCTCGACGATCGGCGGCGCGCCCGCCGTCGCGCGGCGCAGGTGCGCACGATGCCGTTCGGCCTGCAGCAGCGGCTCGCCGACCATGCCGAGATGGCCGAGCACGAGCCAGAGCACGGCCTCGTGGTTGCCGGCGGTGTCGGGATGCTGGTGGCGCCCGCCTTCGACCGCGATCGCGCAGATGCCGCGGCTGCTGAACCACTCGAGCGACGCGCCGTCGATCGTCTCCTCGATGCCGAGGATGATCGGCACGCTGGTCGCGAGGCCGAGATCGCGGTTGTCGATCGTGTCGGCGAGGCACAGGAACGGCGGCCCGTCGGCTGAGCTGGTGTGCAGGTCGACGAACACCACCGGACCGCGCGCCGTGCGGACGACTTCGTCGAACCGCGCCAGCAGTTCGCGTTGCTGCGCGTCCTCCGGCGAGTCGTGCTCGGGTGGCTGCGCCTGCAGCGTCGCCTGCGATTGCGGCAGCCAGCCGCGGTTGAGGTCGCGCGTGAGGAACCGCCGGCCTTCGGCCAGGGCCGGCAGGTTGCCGGCGAGGGCGACCACGTCGCCACGCATCTGCGCCGCCGCGGGGCGCAACGCGGCAAGTACACGCTGCACCGCGGCGACGCCGGCGGGTTCGTTGCCGTGGATACCGGCGAGCACCAGCAAGGTCGGCCCCGGCGCACCACCGTGCACGGTGCCGAGTTCGCGCTGCAGTTCGAGCGTGGCGGTCATGGGTCGAGCATCGTCACGGGGCCGTGATCCATTGCACCAGCGCCGCCTTCGGCAACGCACCGCTCTGCCGCCTCACCTCGCGGCCGCCACGGAACAGCATCAACCTCGGGATCGCCTGGATTGCGAAACGGGCCGCCAACTGCGGGGCGGCTCCCGGTGTCGACTTTGGCACAGACGACGCGCCGCCGCGCCGGGTGGCCCCGAAGCTCAGTTCGGGCCCTGGCAGTGCGTGCACATCACGACCAGCGACTGGCCGCCCTGGCCGATCTCCGGGAAG
Source organism: Planctomycetia bacterium (assembly GCA_005776475.1). GTDB lineage: Bacteria > Planctomycetota > UBA1135 > UBA1135 > UBA2386 > UBA2386. Next base: position 10,371 of record SXPB01000287.1, on the reverse strand, counting down.
TACCACGTGTAGCCATTGCCGCAATCGGCGTCGAAGCCGACCCGCATCTGCGGCGGCTCCGCCATCTTGAAATTCTGGAGGACGCCCCACGGATCGGTCTGGTGGACTTCATACGAAGTGGGCGCCGGTGCCGGCGGCAGCGGCGGCGGCGGCGTCACGAAGTACCAACTCACGTCGATGTAGCAGCCGAGAAACGTCGCGCACGGCGGCTGCGCCGGAGTGCAGATGCCATCGAGGCTTTCTGGTTCGAAATCGACGATGAAGACTCCCCCACCCGGCGGGATGTCCATGATGTAGCCGTACTCACACAGGCAGTCGACCGGAGTGGTCGACGGATCGGGTGCTCCGATCCCCGAGATGCAGAACGGTGCCAGCAGGAGCGACAGCGCGAACCCTTGGGTCTTCATGGTGTTTCGTGTCAGGGCAGTAAGGGTAAGGGAGGGGGCGAAGGAGTCGGTTTCACTTGAGGACGCCGTGCGAGCGAAGAACGTGCACGAGTGCGTCGGCATTGGCGGTGCGCAAGACCTTGAGTTCTTCCTGCAAGCGATCGAGCTCGGCATCTTCGCCAGGCATGACCTTCACCAGGAAGACGCCTTCGGGTGTGCCGATGTGGACCGTTTCACCAGGGCCAGACCGCTCGAGCTTCGAAGCCGACACGACCTTGCCGAGATCACCGATGCGCTCGCGTTCCTGCTTCTTCAACGCGAGGGTCCTCGCGCGATCCGTTTTCCTTTGCTTGGCAGCGCTTACTTCGGGCTCGTAGGCCTTGTCGAGGGCAACGAGGTCGTCCCACATCTCCTTGGGACCGTCGATGAACCGCGGCAACTTGATGCCGATCGCACTCGCCGATCCGAGCGAGCGTCGATACGCCCATCGCTCATGGCCGTCGGCGTCGTGCCTGGCCAGCCCCTCGCTGTCGTCCGGAGGTGGAGCATCCATCGACTCGGTGCGCGCCGCATCCGGCGACGGCGCGGCAACGGCGTTTTCGGCCTTGGCACTCTCTTCGGGCGCGTGCTTCACGACGGTGGGCTGCACGGGCGCTGGAACGACTGCCGCCTGGCGATCGAAGTGGTCGTCGATCACGAGCCAGCCGATCGCGAGGGCCGCAACGGCCCACGCCAGGTAAGTCGACGGATGCATGCTCTTCTCGTTCGCCATGCGCGGAATGCTCTGAGGAAACGGTCCACTGTCGGCGCCGACTTGGCAAGGGGGGGGTTGGCTACTTACAACCCGCTGCCGCCAGACACCTTGCATCTCGTTTTCGCTACCCGTCAACCTCATCACATGGGGCATCCTCGACTGGTTCCGGCGCCCGCGCCAGATCACGACGATCGTGGCTGAGCGAACCGGCGCGCGTGCGCGGTTTCTGCCGGCAGGTGCGCGACGATCTCGACAGCGGCCAGCCCGCCGACTCCCACCGTCTCGCCTCGCCGCCACCGCACGTCGTCGCCATCCTCGCTCGCTCGTTGCCACACTCCGACGACCCCGCAACACCATCGACGCGTCCCGGCGGCGCGCCGCGCGTCCAGGTGCGCGCCTGCGAACTGCATCTGCTCGCCGCCGAGAACGAACGCGTGCGCCGCTTCGCCGAAGGACTCCCTCTCGCCGCCGCGGCTTGGGCCAGCGTCTCCTTCGACAGCCCGCACATGGCGAAGATCATGTCTGCCGCGATCAAGGCGATGATGGCCACGCTCGGCATGGACAGCGACAGCCCGATCCAAAGCTCGATGGTCGACAACGCTCTACGCCGCGCACTGGCCAAGCTCGCGAAGAAGGTCACCGGCAACCGTGCCGCGGACTCGCTCGCCGAGTGGATGCGCCTCAACCTGAAGGACTGACGCGCCGCGCTGCATCGCGCCGATCCGCAAGCGCCCGCGCGGTCGCTTCCTGCTGCTCCCACTGGCCGTAGAGCTGGCCCTTCGACGCCAGGTGGCGCAAGCGCTGCCGCACTTCGGCCGTCAGCGCACCCGCCGGCGCCTTCCGGAACGGCGTGCCCGGCAACGGCAGGAACGTGTGGCCGTGCACCTTGGCGCCGCGCGCGACGAGGCGGTCCATCAGCGACAGCGTGGCATCGACATCGACCAGCTCTTCGCCAGGCAGCCCAAGCAAGAAATCGACGTGCGGCACGAAGCCGTGCTCGACACACAACGCCACGGCGCGCTCGATCGTCGCCGCATCGTGACCGCGCGCACTCGCCGCAAGCACCCGATCGCTGCCCGACTGGCCGCCGATGATGAGAGCACGATTGCTGACCCACTTGCGCATCAGCGCGAGGCTCGCCGGCGTGACGTGTTCGGGCCGCACTTCGCTCGGGAACGTGCCAAACCACAGTTTGCGGTCGGGACCGATTTCGGCGCGCACGCCGGCAAGCAGTGCTTCCACCGCGGCGAGGTCGGGTTCGGCGGTGTAGGTGCCGTAACTCAGTGACGTCGGCGTCAGGAACCGGAAGTCGCGGAAGCCGCGGCCGACGAGGTAGCGCGCCCATTCCCGCACGTTGGCGACACTGCGATGCCGGAAGTTGGCGCCGGCGAAGTACGGGGTCTGGCAGAAGCGGCAGGCGTAGACGCAGCCGCGCGTGATCTCGATCGGGCCGAAGCGATCGTGCGCGGGGCCGAACGGCGGAAACTCGTCGAGGTCGATGCGGTCGGCGCGGCCGTTCTTGCGCAGCGCGCCATCGGCGCCGAGCGAGGCGATGCCCGGCAGCCCACGGGCGTCGCTGCCGTTCGCGACACCGACGACGAGATCGCGCACGAGCCGTTCGCCTTCCCCGATGGCGACGAGATCCCAACCGGCGCGCAGGGTGGTCTCGGGTTCGGCGCTCGCATGCACACCGCCACACACGTGCAGCACGCGCGGATCGGCGATGCGCGCGCGCACGGCGGCGAGTTCTTGCGTCATCGCGGCGAAATCCGGTGAGTAGAACGACCACCCGACCAGCACCCGGTCGCCGCGCGCCAGCGCTTGCTGCACCGCCGCGACGACAGCATCGACACCGTTGGCGAACTCGATCGGAACCGCCGCCGTGCGCGGGTCGGTCTCGAGCGCGCCGGTCAGCACGTGGAACGCGAACTTGCCCGTGCGCCGGTAGGCCCAGACGACGGTCACCACGCGCCGTACCCCAGTTCGGTGACGACCGCGTCGAGGCGCCGGTCGTGCGATTCGAGCGGCACGTCGTCGACCTGCTGCAGCGCGAAGGCGATGCCGACGACGAAGGGGCGGCGGCCCTGCGAACGGTCGGCGGCGGCGTCGAGTTCACCGAGGAACGTGTCGTAGCAGCCCTTGCCCCAGCCAAGCCGTCCGCCGTTCCGGTCGAACGCGAGCAGCGGCGCCAGCACCAGCGAAGGCGTCACCACGGGCGCCGTCGCCAGCGGTTCGAACGTCGAGAAGCCCGCCGGATGCAAGGCGTCCCCGGCCAGCCACCGCCGGAACTCCATGCGGGCACCGACGAACGCCGGCAACGCAAGTTGTGCGCCTGCCGCCGTGAGTGCCTCGGCAAGCGGCCGCGGATCCGCTTCGCTGCGCATCGGCCAGTACAGCGACACGACCGCCCCGGCCGCCCGCTCGCACAACGCAACACCGCCGTGCGCAGCGATGCGAAGCGACCATGCCGTCCGTTCGGCGACTGGCACGGCGTCGCGCACAGCCCGCATCCGCGAGCGCAACGCAACCTTCGCCTCGGCACCACCCGCCATGCTCAATCGCGATAGCGAGCGCGGATCGCCGGTACCAGATACTCGTCGAACGCACGGTCGATTTCGTAGTCCGGCGCCCACTTCCAATCGCGCCGCGCCGCCGCGTCGTCGACGTCCGCCGGCCACGAATCGACGATGCGGGCCCGCGCCTGATCGATCGCGAACGTGATCTGCGCGTTGGGGAAAGCCCTCTTCACCCGCGTCACGAACTCGGCCGCCGAGAGACTGAACGCACCGACGTTGTAGGCCGGCAGCGTCAGCTTCTCGCGCGGTGCATCGAGGATCCCCATCAGCGCCTTGATCGCGTCCGGCATCGCCATGAACGGGATCTGCGCCTCCGGTGCGACGAAGCACGCGTACGGCTTGTTCTGCGCGGCCGCGTGCAGCATTTCCGGGCCGTAGTCGCTGGTGCCACCCGACGGCACCGACTCGGCGGAGATGAGGCCGGGGAAGCGCACGCTGCGGAAGTCGAGCCGCACCGAGCGCTCGCTGTTCGCCGACAGCATGCGGTAGTGGCGCATGAAGTACCGGCCCAGGTGCTCGGCGTAGAGCTTGTTGACGCCGTACATCGTGATCGGCTCGAGCCCCTGCTCTTCGCGGATGCGGCCGAACTCCTTCTTCTGCGCGAGCGACGGGATGCCGTAGGCGGCGATCGAGCTCGGGAAGATGAACTTCACCGGCCGATCGAGCCGCAGCGTCAGCGACTGCGCCATGCGCAGCAGGTGCAGCGTGCCTTCGACGTTGATCTGGTGCGCCAACTCGGGGTCGCGTTCGCCGCGCGTCGACAACAGCGCCGCGAGATGGAACACAGCCTCGATCTCGTGGTGTGCCGCGAGCTGGTCGAGCAGGTAGCGATCGAGGATGTTGCCGGCGTAGTTCTCGAAGCACAGCGGCCGCCATTTTTCGGGCAGCGGCGACAGGTCGAGGGTGACGATGCGATACCGGCCGTCGCGGTGCAGGGCTTCGATGAGCGAACGGCCGATCTCGCCATTCGCGCCAGTGATGAGAGCAACAGGGCGCTTGGACATGCGGGGGCGGGGACATTACGGCCCCGCCACGCGCGGCGCGACGGTCCAGCGGCGGCGCGACCGGTTCCTGCTCAGTGGATCGTGAACAGGCTCGGCCGCCTGCAAGTCAACGAAGTGCGCGCCGGGTCCGGATTGGCTTCACGGAACGAGGTGCACGCATGGTCCTTCCCTCGCGATGGTAGCCGAAAACGAAAACGCCCCGCACTTGGCGGGGCGACTTCGCGTCGATCAGGACTCGAAGCTCAGAAGAACTTCAGGGCCGACGGCTCGGTGGCGTGCGTCGACACCAGTGAGTTGTTGAACAGCAACCCCGCGTGGTGCAGCGTCAGGCCGGCCATCCCCGGGATGCCGGGCGGCAGCGTGAAGCTGGCCGTCGACTTGCCCTGCGCGTCGGTGAACCACAGCGTGTTGGTCCAGACCACCGAGTTGGCGAGGTCGATCGACAGCTGCGTCCAGGTCGGATCGAAGTTGAGCGGCACCGTCTGCGGGCCGAGCGGCGACAGGAAGCCCGGACGCGTGCCGGTGCTCGACGCGACGATCCAGTGCCATTCGAAGGCGTGCGACGGGCCCGCATCGAGCGAGAACGTCTGCGTGCCGCCCGCGGCCGAGACCGCGCTCGGCGACGCCGCCATCGAACCGAGGTGGCCGCGGAACACCGCTGCCGTCATCGGCGCGGCGAAGCCCGGCTTGAACACGAAGTCGCCCTGGTTGTTGAAGTTCGACTGGCTGCCGTCGGAGCTGTTGAAGCCCTGGGCCGAGCTGAGACCGGTCGGTGCACCGGTGCCGGCCGCGGTCGTGAACGTGTGCGCGCCGTTGAGTTCGAGCTGCGCGTGCATGCCGTGCTCGGGCGTGTAGGCGAACAGCACATTGCGCGACGTGGCGCCGTCGGTGATGCCGAGGTTGGCCATCACGTGGCCGCGATCGTTCATCATCGGGCTGTTGGTGCCGGCCGTGATCTGCTGGAACGTGAAGCCCGGCATGCCCGGGACCGCGTTGCCTTCGCGCGCCAGCATCTGCAGGTTGCCGATCGTGCCCGTCCACAGGCTGCTGTCGTTCGCGGTGGTGACCGACGGACCGGCCAGCGACACGATGAAGGCCATCCCGGCTTCGGTGCAGGTGATGGAGCTATTGCCGGCCGTGCCGAACACTTCGCCGCCGCTGAGCCCCGGGCACGCGGCGCCACGACGGTAGACCAGGTTGAGGCCGCCGATGCCACCGGTGTACATCGCGTAGTCATCGACACCGACCGTGGTGCCGCCGCCGTCGAGCTGCGACTGCAAAGCCGTGACGCCCGAACGCGTGAAGCTGCAGTTGCCGATACCGGCATTCCAGCCAAATACCGGCGTCGCGAACAGCACACCAACCGGCAGACCCGGCGCCTGTTGGCCTTCGCGCGCGATGATCGTGTTGCCCGAGCCGGGCGTGTAGATCGCGAGCGCGCGATCGTTCGCCGTGGTCGCGGTGCTCGGCGCAGCGACCGAGTAGCGGACCTCGTGCAGGACCTGGCCGAGCTCGTTCATCTGGTGCAAGAACGTCAGCTGGGTCGTGCCGCTGCTCGGAATCACGACTTCGCCACCCGGGTGCACGTCGCCCTCGCGGCTGACGATGTTGAGGCTGCCGGGCACGCCCGTGAGCAGCACGCCATCGTTGGCCACGGTCGTGACGCCACCGAGCAACTGGCACTCGAACAGCACGCGACCCGTGGCGTCGATCGCGGCGTACTGCAGCGACAGAGCCAAGAACGGTCCGTAGGTCTCACCGGTGCCGAGGAACGGCACGGCATCGCCTTCGCGCGCGAGCGGCAGCAGGCTGCCGGCCTGGCCCCAGAACAGCGCGGTGTCGTTGGTAGCGACCGTGTTGGCCGGCGTCACCGGGTCGTAGAGCGTGCTCTGGAAGAACAGGTACTCGTTGTACGGGCTGATGCGCGGCGCACCGTTGAGGCCGCCGCTACCCGAGGTGGACGAGCTGCTGCGCAGCAGGATGCCGGCAGGCAGGCCTGGGGCCTGGTCGCCCGCGCGCACGACCATGCGCAGGTCGGCCGCGGAGCGGCCCAGGAAGTAGGCACGATCGTCGACGCCCGTCGCGGTGCCACCCGTCATGCGGCCGCGGAACAGCACCGAGCCGTTCTGGTCCAAGATCGGGGAGTCGAAGTTGCTAGTCGCGAAGTAGGTCGAACCCAGGGCGGGCGTCACACCGGCGATGGCGGGAGCGACCGCATCGCCGACTGCGGCGACGAGTTCGTTGTGCGTGGCGTACGTGTTCTGGGCGACGAGCGACGACGCTGCAGTGAGCAGCGCAACGACCGCGAGGAGGCGGTTGGAGGTAGGTGCGTTCATGAAGAGTTGCAGGCGGGAGGTGACAGAGATGCGGGGGTGTTTCGGCTCGCCGGAATCCTTGAGGAGCGGCGGTGGCCGTTAGGCGCCTTTCTGCTGCGATCAGCCAAGAGAATCGTCCATCACCCCGCGCTGCCGCGTCGCCACTCCGTCCCGAACCGCAACTCGCCGCCCGCCCCGGTCGGCGGCGCTACCCCGCCCACCAGGGCATCGCGCCGATGCCACGGGCAACGGCACCTTCTGGTGCGTACGACTTCGGCCCATGCAAACGGCGCGCGGGCAGCTGCACGCCGTGCACTCCGCGTTGCCACGCAGGCGATGCCCGCATCACAGAACGTCGCCGCGCGCAGCGGGACGCAGCAAGCGCCGACGCCCCCGTTCACCGACGCACGCGACATCCTGGCGAAGCTCGAAGCCGCAGGGCCTCGCGTTGGCGTCGAGCTGACCCCGCAATCGACCGGCCCGGCGAGCCGCGTCTTCACTGATCCCAACGGCAACCCGGTGCGGATCGACCAGCGCGTCGGCAGGCCGGCGCGATCCGGCCGGGTCGGACCGGCCCGCGAACGCAGGATCGAGGTGGCCAGACGCCCACGGCACCGACCGTTGCGCGAACCTCGGCAGACCTTTGCCAAGGAAAGCCCGAGCGCGCACACTTCTGGCCCATCGCCAACCCGTAGGAGGTTCGTTCCGTGTTCGCCCAGCGCATGCGTCAGAAGGAGTCGGAGTTCTACTTCGTCAGCTATCCCGCCGCGGATCTGCTTCGCAAAGTCCGGTTCGTCACCCGCTTCTATGGAGAACGCGGCCAGGTGATCGGCGGCGACGGTGCGGAGAACACGAAGGGCAAGGCGAAGGAGCCTGACGAAGTCGAACGCTACGTGCAGGCGATCGAGAAGAACTCGAAGTCGTTCCAGCGCGACCTGAACCGCAGGAAGATTCGCCAGATCAAGGACTTCTACCGCAACGAATCGCGCCAGCCCGTGATCCCGGGCGCAGTGCTGTTGTTCAGTCCGGAGAAGCTCGAGTTCCAGCCAATGAAGGGCATGGAGCGCGCCGGCAACCTGATCGAGCCGCGCGGCGACTTCCTCATCATCGACGGCCAGCACCGTCTGGCCGGCCTGCACTTCTACCTGCAGGAGAAGGACGCCGACAAACGGGTCGAAGTGCCCGTGGTGATCTTCGACGGCAAGACCGCCGACTTCGCGACGGAGATGTTCGTCGTCATCAACAGCACGCACACGCGCATCAACAAGTCGCACCTGATCGACCTGTACGAGCGCATCGAGTGGGGAACCGATCCGCTCAAGAAGTTCGCCGCGTCGCTGACGCGCGCCTGCTACGAAGAGGACGACAGCCCGCTGCAGTACCACATCAACATGCTGGGCGGCCGCTCGCACCAGGAGATGTGGATCAACCAGGCGCAGATCTTCGGCGAGATGCTGCGGTTGATCGGCCGCAAGGACGCGCAGCACCGCTTCAAGGACGGGCGCGGCTGGAGCAAGGAACGCGGCTACGGCCTGATCCGCGACACGCTGAAGGCGCTGCGCACCGTGTTCGGTCCGGTCTGGGGCGACAACAAGAACTACATGGTGACGCGCGACGTCACCATCGAAGCGATGCTGCGGTTGAGCGGCGACGTCGCCGCGCGCATGGACGCGACGGTGATGCCGGGCCCGGACCTCGTGAAGGTGCTCGAGAGCCGCTTCAAGCCGATCGCGGAGATGGCGCCCGAGTTCCGCCGCGAAGGCTTCTACGAACGCTTCCCGGCGCGCGGGCAGCTCGAGCGCATCGACATCATCCGGAAGCGACTGGCGCGCCAGGCCAAGTTCGAGTGAGGGACGGCGAACGGCACCGCGTGGACGAGTTTCGGCCCGTCCTCCGGCCCGTACTTGTCCGGCGGCGTGTTTGCCCAGTACGCGGGTGGGCTCGTCACGTACGGCGGCACCAACAACCAGACCCCCCATCATCGGTCTGTGGAATCCACCTACGCCTTCGCCCGCGATCACGCCCACAAGTCCGGGCGCTCGCTCCGGGCACTCGTTCGAGTACGACTCGTTGCGCAATCGACTGGTGCTGTTCGGTGGCTATTGGTTGCACCCAAGCCTGCCGACGCAGGCGCTGCGCGGCGACACCTGGGAGCTTGCCTATGGCACGCTGGCTGCGAGCAGTGCGCCGTACGGTGCAGGCTGCGGCGCACCGCCGATGCGCTTGGCAGCGATCCCTGGCTCACGTCCAGTGCTCGGCAGTTCGTTCACGGCCGAAGTGACGAACGCGACGCCGTTCGCAACCGGTAAGTCCTACGGTTACTCGGGCCAGATCTACTTCAGCGCGGGCCAACTGCCGATCGACCTCGATTGGGCCGGCATGCCCGGTTGCCCGCTGTGGACGAGTGCCGATGGGATTGCTGCGTGCACGACCGTTGGCGCGACGACGGAGTTCACGATGACGGCGCCGAACTCGACGGCGCTGTTCGGAATCGCGGTGCACCTGCAGGCGTTCTCGCATCGTCCCGGGCTGAACTCGCAGCAGATGGGCGTCAGCAACGGGCTGCAGGTGCTGGCCGGCAACCAGTAGCAATCTGTCGGCTCCCGTCAGTTCACGATCAAGTGCACGTTCGGACCCACCGCCTCCTGCAGCGCGTTGAGGTCGGCGCGGTACTCCGTGCCATCACCAACGCCGGAGAGGACCAAGCGACGGAGCTTCGGCAGTTCGCGCAAACAACGAAGTTGATCCGCCGGCGGCACACTCGCAAAGAGTTCGAAGTGCTCGAGGTTCTTCAGTCCAGCGACTCGCTGAAGCTCAGCACCAACGTCCTTTCCCGCGGACATGGCGAAGTGCCGAAGAAGGGGAGGTTGCGGGCCACGCCCCGCAACCACGCGGCCACGGCCCATGGGTCGTGGTCTTCGAGCTTCTGCAAGGCGACGACGAACGTCTCCTGCACCAGGTCGTCGATGCGATCCAGACGCGCGCCCAGCGTCTGCAGGTAGCGCCGCAACATCGGCGCGTGGGCAGCGAAAGCAGCGACCGTGTTGGTCTCGGCGGCAGCGCTGGGAACGCGTTCCACGGCGGTAGCTTCGCCAGCGAGCGCCGCAAAGGGTTCAAGAAGTCCGGCGCGCGACGTTCAAAAGGCCCCAATCCCGGAACGACAACGGGATCAGTCCGCCGCAATCTCGCGCACGGCGCCGTCCTCGACGTGCCACCGGCGCGTCAGGCGGACGGTGTCGAGCATGCGCCGGTCGTGCGTGACCAGCAGCAGCGTGCCGTCCCAGGCGTCGAGCGCCTGTTCGAGCTGTTCGATCGCCTCGAGGTCGAGGTGGTTGG
>SXPB01000286.1 GCA_005776475.1 Planctomycetia bacterium | reverse complement strand
GACAAGGGCGGCGAGTGCCCGCTGCAGGACAACACCTTCAAGCACGGCGGTGGCATTTCGCGGCTGGCGGAGCCCAAGCGCGCCAAGGCGAAGGCGATGCCGCTGTCGGACCTGATCGTGCTCGACCGCGAGCGCTGCATCCTGTGCTACCGCTGCACGCGCTTCCAGGAAGAGATCGTCGGCGACGCCGCGATCGTGCCGTTGGAACGCGGCGGCCAGAGCGAGATCGGAACGCTCGACGGCGAGACGTTCGATTCGCCGTTCTCGGGCAACACCGTCGAGATGTGCCCGGTCGGTGCGCTGACGTCGCGCCAGTACCGGTTCCGGTCGCGGCCGTGGGATCTCGACCACAAGCCGTCGGTGTGCAGCGCCTGCAGCGTCGGCTGCAACGTTCGCCTCGACGTGCGCGACGCGACGATCGTGCGCGTGCTGTCGCGCGACAACAAGACGATCGACGACGGCTGGTTGTGCGACACCGGTCGCTACAAGTCGCTGCCGCCGGCGGTGACGCAGGCGCATGCGGGGCCCGGTGGTCCCGCCAGGCGCGCGCGCGCGGCGATGGTTCGCGTCAACGGCGTGTTGCAGAAGGTGACGCTGGCGGAGGCGGTGGCGCGCGCCGCTGCGTTGCTGCGTTCGGCGAAGAGCTCGGTCGTGCTGTCGGCGAAACTCACCGACGAGGCCTACCAGGTCGCCAACGGTCCGCTGCGTGCCGCGTTCCGCGAGTCGACGATCGGCTTTGCCGAACCGGTGCAGTCGGCGTGGCCGGTGCAGGGCCGCATCCAGAATCTCGCGCGCTGCAAGCGCATCGTCGATCTCGGTTGCGATCCGTGGAACACGCTGCCGGTGCTCGCCCTGTGGCTGCGCAAGGCGATCACGAACGGGGCTGGCTTCGTCGTCGTCGGCGCGAGCAACGGATTGTGGCGCGACTGCAAGCACTGGCTGCAGGTCGGCAACGACGGGCTCGCGGCGATGGCCGAAGACCTGCTTGCGGCACTGCAAGGCCAGAAGGCGTCGCCGGCCGCTGTCGCCGCTGCCGCCACGCTCAAGGGTGACGGCCCAGCCGCCGTGCTGCTCGGCGCGAGCTTCGCTGGCGATGCGCGCCTGCGCGCCGCCGCCGACGCGATCGCCAAGCTGCTCGGCGCCACCGCCGAGACGGGCTTCGTCGGTGCACCGATGCGCGGCACCAACGCGCGCGGCGCGGCGACGCACGCAGCCGACCTCGTGCGCAACGATGTGCTCGCCGGGGCGCCGAAGGTGGTGTTCTCGTTCGGCTGCGACGCACCGGTCGTGGTGCCGGGCGGCAAGGCGATCGTCGCCACCGCGGGCGCCGTTCCCGATTCACCCGAGGTCGACGTGGTGCTGCCGCTGGCGCACGCGTACGAAACCGAAGGCCACTTCACCAACCTCGAAGGCCAGCGCCAGCACCTGACCGCCGCCGGGCATCGCCCCGCCGACGTGCGCATGGATCACGACCTGCTGCGCCTGTTGGCACAAGCTGCGGCGGTGCCGGCCGGAGGCCGCGCGTGAACCAGTTGCTGATCGACGTTTCGCGATCGGCCGTGGTCGTCGCCATCCTGATGACGGCGATGCCGTACACGACGTGGTTCGAACGTCGCGTGCTGTCGTGGATGCAGTCGCGTGTCGGCCCCAACCGCGTCGGTCCGTTCGGCCTGCTGCAGCCGCTCGCGGACGGCCTGAAGCTGCTGTTCAAGGAAGACATCACGCCGCAGGCGGCCGAACGCGCGCTGTTCTGGTTCGCGCCGACGATCGCGCTGTTCGCGGCGATCGCGTCGGCAGCGGTGCTGCCGTTCGGGCCGACGGTGACCATCGCCGGCACCGAGATCCCGATGGTGGTCGCCGATCTGCCGATCGGCCTGCTCTACCTGCTCGGCATGAGCTCGCTCGGCGTCTACGCGCTGGTGTTCGGCGGCTATTCGTCGGGTTCGAAGTACTCGCTGCTCGGCGCGCTGCGCGCCGCCGCGCAGGTCGTCAGCTACGAGCTGATCCTCGGTCTGGCGCTGGTCGGCGTCGTGCTGGTGCACGGCAGCCTGTCGCTCGGCGGCATCGTCGAGTCGCAGCAGAAGATGGGGTTCTGGACGATCCTGGTGCAACCGCTGGGTTTCGTGCTCTACCTGCTCGCTGCGTGCGCCGAGACCAACCGCGCGCCGTTCGACCTGCCGGAGGCCGAGACCGAGCTCGTGGCCGGGTACCACACCGAGTACACCGGCATGCGTTTCGCCCTCTACTTCATCGCCGAGTACATCAACATGTTCACCGTCAGTGCACTGGCGGCGACGTTGTTCCTCGGCGGCTGGTCGGGACCGTTCTGGCCTGGGCCGCATTGGCTGCTGCTCAAGGTCGCGGCCTTCCTGTTCCTGTTCATCTGGATCCGGGCCACCCTGCCGCGCCTTCGTTACGACCAGCTGATGCGCTTGTCGTGGTCGACGCTGCTGCCGCTCGGCTTGCTCAACATCCTCATCACGGCCGTGGTCGTGGTGGCCCTCGCGTGACGCCATGTTCGAAGAACTGAAAGCCCTGGCTCGCGGCATGTGGACGACGCTCCGTCACATGGGCCGTCCGAAGAACACGCTGCTCTATCCCGAGCAGAAGCGGCCGCCCGCCGAACGCTTCCGCGGGCGCCACAAGCTCTACAAGTACGAGAACGGCCTCGAACGCTGCATCGGCTGCCATTTGTGCGCCGCCGCGTGCCCGTCGCAGGCGATCTACGTCGGCGCCGCCGAGAACGATCCGGACAAGCCGGTGTCGTTCGGTGAGCGCTACGCGCAGCACTTCGAGATCAACATGCTGCGTTGCATCTTCTGTGGCTTCTGCGAAGAAGCGTGCCCGGTCGAGGCCATCCGCCTCGGTCCGGAGTACGAACTCGCCGACCACACCCGCGAGAGCCTCGTCTACACGAAGCCGATGTTGCTCGAGCCGGAGAAGTTCGCGCCGAAGCGGCAGTTCCACGCCGATGTCGAGGCCCATCGTGGGCGCGTGGGTGGTCTGCCCGAAGGCGAAGCGTCGGTCGCCGGTGCGCCTCCGGGCCATCGCGAGACAGAGACCGGCGCCAGGCCGTCTGCTCGCAAGGAAATCGGCGGATGACGGATCGCATGGTGCCATTGGTGATCGCTTGCGCGATCGCCGTCTCCTCCGCTCTCGGGCTCGTGCTCGCGCGCCGCCTCGTGCACTGCGCGTGCCTGCTGCTCGTGCACAGCCTCGCGATCGCGGCGGTCTACCTGCTGCTCGCCGCCGACTTCGTCGCGATGGGGCAGGTGATCGTCTACTCGGGCGCGATCGTCGTGCTGTTCCTGTTCGTCGTGCTGCTGCTGCCGCAGGACGGCAAGGAGCCGAGTGCGCGACCCGGTCGCATCGCGGTGGCGCTCGGTGGTGGTGGGCTGGTCGGCGCGGTGCTGCTCGCCGGCGTCTCGGCGGTGGCGGCGGCGAAGACGCCCGCGGCGCCCGAGACCGTCGATTTCACCGTCGAAGCGGTGGCGCGCTCGCTGTTCGGCCCGCAGCTGGTGCCGTTCGAGCTGACCGCGATCCTGTTGCTCGTCGCGATCGTCGGCGGCGTCACGCTGTGGCAACGCCACAACACCGTGGGTGACGTCGGCGCCGCCGACGCGGAGGACGGCCGATGATCGCCTCAGCCCCGTCGATCGTTTCTTCGCCCGAAATCCTGGTGCTCGGCACCAGCGCACTGTTGTTCACCATCGGCACCATCGGGCTGCTGATGCGCCGCAGTCCGATCGCGCTGTTGATGTCGATCGAGATCCTGCTCAACGCCGGCAACCTGCTGATCGTGCTCGGTGCGCGCGTACGCAACATGATCGATGGCAACAGCGCGGCGCTGCTGGTGCTGGTGCTCGGTGCCGCCGAAGCGGTGATCGGGCTCGCGCTCGCGTTGGCGTGGTTCCGGCCGCGGCCGTCCGCCGACATCGACTCGCAGGGGGAGGTGCAGGGATGAACTCGCTGTTGCCCTGGGCCTTCCTCTTCACCTTGCCGGGTCTGCTGCTGACGGCGTGCGGCGTCGGTCGCGCGGGACTCGCCAGCTTGCTCGGTCCGATCGCGGTCTTCTTCGCCGGCGCCTTGTGGCTCGCGGGGGACCACGCACCGCTGCTCGTGCACGTTGCGGACTGGTTGCCGATGCTCGGCGACGCCGCGTTCTCGCTGCGTCTCGACTCGCTGTCGGCGGTGATGCTGGCGGTGATCGGTGCGGTCGCGTCCTGCGTCTACGTCTATTCGCTGGCGTACATGCACGACGATCCGGGCCAGCGCCGCTTCTTCGCGCTGCTCGACTTCTTCGTCGCGACGATGTGCCTGCTGGTGCTCGCCGGCAACCTCGTGGTGCTGATCCTGGGCTGGGCGGGCGTCGGTCTCGCGTCGTTCCTGCTGATCAGTTTCTGGCGCGACAAGGAAGGCACGCTCGGCGCCGGCATGCAGGCGCTGGCCGCGAACGCGATCGGCGACGCCGCGCTGCTGCTCGCCGTGGTGCTGCTGCCGTGGGGTGCTGGCGATCTGACGACCCTGCACAGCGCCAGCCTGGCGGCGGTTCCCGGCGGTGTGACCACCGTTGCTGCGATGCTGGTCGTCGCCGCTGCGGCGAAGTCGGCGCAGGGGCCGCTCTACTTCTGGCTGCCGAGTGCGATGGCGGGTCCGACGCCGGTGTCGGCGTTGATCCATGCGGCGACGATGGTGGCCGCCGGCGTCTACCTGTTGTGCCGAACCCATCTCGTCTTGGCGCAGGCGCCCGAAGTGCTCACGGTCGTGGCCTGGCTCGGTGTCGTCACCGCGCTGGTCGCCGCGATCGCCAGCCTGCAGCAGACGAACTACAAGAAGGGCCTCGCCTACAGCACGCTGAGCCAGCTCGGCTACATGTTCGCGGCGGTGGGCTTCGGCGCGCCGTTCGCCGCGTTCTTCCACCTGTTCACGCACGCGTCGTTCAAGGCGTTGCTGTTCCTGGTCGCCGGCATCGTGATCCACGCCACCGATGGCGAGGAAGAACTCGGCAAGCTCGGCGGCCTGCGCCAGCAACTCGCGGGCCCGGCGTGGCTGTCGCTGGTCGGCTCGCTGGCGCTGATCGGCCTGCCGGTGCTGACCGCGGGCGCCTTCAGCAAGGACCTCGTGCTCGAAGCGGGCCTGCACCAGGCGCCGATGCTCGGCTATCTGTTGCTGGGCGGCGTCGTGCTGACGGGCCTCTACACCGGTCGCCTGTGGTTCGCGGTGTTCGGCCGCACGGACTCGCACCTGCACGCGCACGCGCCAGGTGCCCTGCTGCTCGGGCCGGTGGCGCTGCTCGCGGTCGGTGCGGTGGTGCTTGGCTGGCTTGGCAATCCGCTCGGCGAAGTGCTCACGCCCGCCCTCGGCAAGGCGCCCGAAGTGCACGCCTGGTCGAGCCTCGGCGCCATCGCCGGCGGCCTCGGCGTCGCGGGCTTCCTGCTCGCGGGTGCCTGGGTGCGCGCGAAAGGCAGCGGGGCCGCGTTGCCGTCGTTCGCCGGTTCGTGGGTCGATGGCGCCCGCGACGTGTCGGCAGGATTCGCGCGCCTCGTGGCCTCGGTGCACGACGGTCGCGTGGTCACCTGCATCGTGTTCTCCATGCTCGGTGCGGGCGTCGTGACGCTCGTGACGATCCTCCGCTCCTGACCCAACCGATCCCCCATGTCCTGGTTCTTGGAACTGGAACGCAGTCTGCAGGCGACCGCCATTCTCGGCGTGCTCGCCACCCTGGTCCTGGTCGGGGCGGCGAAGTGGTCGGCGTCGGCGACGACGCTGCTCGGCCTCGTGGCGACTGTGCTCGCCGCGGTGCCGGCCGTGTGCATGCCGACTTCGGCGACGTTCCCGCTGCTCGTGTTGCTCGCGGCCACGCTGCTGTGCGTGTTGCTGGTCCGCGGTGACGAACTCGCCGACGCGCGCCATCGCGCCGAGACCGTGGCGTTGATCCTGTTCGGTTCGGCGGGCGCGTGCGTGCTGGTGACGGCCGACAATCTGCTGTCGCTGTTGATCGGTTTCGAGTCGATGTCGCTGTCGGTCGCGGTGCTGTCGGGCATCGGCCGCGGGCCGCGCGCGCTCGAGGCGGCGTTCCGCTTCTTCGTGCTCGGCGCGATTGCGGCGTCGATGATGATCTACGGCATCGGCCTGCACGCCTACGCCACCGGGTCGTTCCAGATCGGCGCGACGGTCGTCACCGGCGAAGGGCTGTCGACGCTGCACACGATCGGCCACCTGCTGCTGCTGCTCGGCATCGCCTTCGAACTCGCCATCGTGCCGCTGCAGTTCGGCGCGCTCGGCGTCTGCCAGGCCGGTCCGATCGGTGGCGTCGCGTTTGCGATGACGGTGTCGAAGGTCGGCGCCGCGTTCGCGCTGCAGCGGTTGGTCGGCGGCGATCGGTTGCTGCAGGACGTGCTGGTTGCGCTGGCTGTCACCACGATCGTGTGGGGCACGTTCGGCGCCCTGGCGCAGCGCACGCTGCGCGGGCTGCTCGCCAACTCGGCGGTGGCGCAGGGTGGTTTCGTCGCCCTGGCGGTCGCGTGCGGCGCCTCGGCGCACTCGACCACCTGCTTCTACCTCGCGGTCTACGTCGCGGCGGCGGCGCTGGTGCTCGCGGCGATCAGCGGCGATCGCGACGACATGGAACTGACGGCGATCCGCACGCGGCCGTTCGGTGTGATGCGGCGGCTGGCGCTGGTGGTCGGGTTGATGTCGCTGGCGGGCTTGCCGCCGACGCCTGGCTTCCTCGCCAAGTTCCTGGTGCTGGCGCGCAGCTGGGAAACGGCCGGCGTCACCTGGACCGTGGTCGCTGCCCTCGGCGGCGTGTTCGGCGCGCTCTACTACATGCGCCCGGTGCCGGACCTGCTGGCCGGTGGGGCGTCGATCACGAACGCTTCGCGGCCGACGATGGGCGTGCGCCTCGCGATCGCGCTGGCGGTCGTCGTAACTACGGTGTGTGCGGTGGCGCCGCACCTTGCGATGCGGCTCGCGGCCTGAGTCGCGCGCTGGCCGCGCCGGTTCGCGGCAGCTGGGAACGGAACCTCATCGCGGCGCTCCCTGGCGGGCGTCGTCGCCGGTGCCGAACGGCGGCGCGACGAGCGTCGCGCGCAGCCGCTGCACCGCGCGCTTCAACCGCGTCCGCACCGTTTCGACGGGCACGCCGAGCGTGTCGGCGATCACCATCGGCATGCGATCCTCGAAGAACCGCAGCCGCACGACGGCGCGGTAGTCGTCGGGCAACGCCGCCACCGCGGCCTGCACGCGGGCGATGAGCTCGGGCGCGAACGTCGGCGCCTCCGGATCGATCGACCCGCCGCGCGCCACTTCCTGTTCGCGCCGCAGGCGCCGCTGCCGGCCACGCAACGTTTGCAGCGCGAAGTTGCGCACCACGGTCGCGAGCCAGCCGCGCGACAGGCCATCGAGCAGGCCCGAACCGCTGCCGGCCCCGAGGGACGCGAGCCAGGTGTCTTGCGCGGCGTCGTCGGCGGTGTGGGGATCGTGCAACATGCGCCGCGCCAACGACCGCACGAACCGGTCGTCCGCGGCGAAGCGG
>SXPB01000037.1 GCA_005776475.1 Planctomycetia bacterium | reverse complement strand
GGCTTCTTCTTCAGGAAATCGAACAGTCCCATAGTGTGCGAACGCCGACGGCGCGCCTCAGTAACAGATTCGGGGGCGAAGCAGCGTAGCGCGGCGCCGGGGCGGTGGCCACGCAGGCGCCGAACTCGGCTCGCGTCGGGACTGGGTCACCTGCGGCCACGTGGCCTTCTTCGCCATGCTTTCGCAGCCGAATTGCCACGGACGTAGCAGGCGCATGCTGTTGCCCAGATCGTGTTGGCTCGCGTTCGCCGCCAGCGGCGTTGGCTCGTTCGTCAGCGGGCAAACGCCGCCGCCGCCAACCACTGCCCCCACGCCCGCCACACCAGCGGCACCGGGAAAGGCCGCGGCCCCGTTCGATGTGGTGATCGTCGAAGGCCATCGCGCCGTCGGCAATGCCGTGGTGCCGCTGGCAGCTGGCGGCAGTCTCGTCACTGGCTACGTCGAAGACGAACAGAAGCGCGCCGAACTGGTGGCAACCACGGTGGCGGATGATGGCACCGTGGGGCCGCTGCTGCGCTTTCGCGGCGAAGTCTCGGCGTGGGGCTGGGACACCGTGCCGGCACCAGACGCTGGCAGCTGGGTCGCGGGCTTCGCCACGCGCGCGAGCGGCGGCGACGACATGCTGCTGCTGCGCGTCGATAGCAAAGGCCGCATCGTCAACGAACGGTACTTCGGCGGCGGCGCGGACGATCGCTGTTGGGCGATGACCACAGCCAGCGGCGACGGCGTGGTGCTGGTCGGCGAAACGGCGAGCTTCGGCGGCGGCGAACGCGATGCCTGGATCGTGCGCACGGATGCTGCGGGACAAGAACTGTGGCAACGCACCGTCGGCGGTGCTGGCACCGAACGGGTGTTCGGGGTCGCCTGCACTGACGATGGCGGCGTGCTCACCGTCGGGCTGCAGAAGGAGAACGCGACGGCGGCGCCACGTGCGCTCGTCGTCGTGCTCGACGGCAACGGTGCAGTGCGGCAGCAGCGTGCGTTCGGCCCGGCTGGCACGATCGCGCACGGTTTGGCGAAGGGACCCGACGGGACGTTCCTCGTCGCGGGCTACATCCGTTCGGCGCGCGGCGACCACGATGCGTGGTTCGCGTGCCTGCGCGCGGATGGCAGCGAAGTGTGGCAGCGCACGGTGCCCGATGCCGCGGAGACGCGAGCGATGACGTGTGCGGTGCGCGTGGATGGCAGTGGCTGCGCGATCGGCTACACGCAGCAGGCCGACCACTTCGACGTGTTCACGCTGCCGTTCGGCAAGGACGGTACGCCGGCAGCGATCGAGGTGCGCAAGAACCCCGGCGACGACCGCGGCGTCGATGTTGGGTGCGCGACCTCCGGTGGCTTGTGGTGCACAGGGTCGTTCGCGACCGAGCGCGGCTCCGCGTGGCGGGTCTGGCGGCGGCTCTAGTTCAAACGTCGAACGCGAGCGAAGCCTCGCCGAACGGCAGGCCCGGCAGCTACCTTCTGCGCGTGCCTCCCTCCTCCGGCCCAGCCGGCCCGCAGCGTTGGTTCGTCAGCGACGAACCGCATCGATTCGGCTACGGCTGGATCAGCGGCACGATCGGCGCCGTGCTCGGCCTCGCCGCCTTCTGCGCCGCCGCTTGCCTCGCGTGGCCCAACGTGTTCACGACGCCGTGGCTCGGCGCGCACGTGCCCACCCAACTGCCGATCGCCATCGCCGCCGCGGCACTCCTCGCGATCGCTTGCGCCGGCGTGTCGGCGTGGCTGCGCCACAAGAAGACCCTCGCCGTGCTCGCCGCCGGCAGCGGCCTGCTCGCCGCGATCGTGCTCGCGCTCGCCCCCGAAACCGCCCCATCGACATCGCCGCGTAGAGGCCTCGGCCTCGACGTGTTCGTGCTGCAACTGCTCGCCTACTCGGCGGTGTTCGTGCCCATCGAACGCCTGTGGCCGCGTCGCCCCGAGCAACCGACCTTCCGCCCGGAATGGTGGACCGACTTCGCGTGGTTTGTAAGCAGCGCGCTCGCCGTGCAGCTGACGACGTTCCTCGTGTTGACGCCGGGCACCGCGTTGTCGGCGTGGACCCCGCCCACATTCATGCAGGCGATCCGTGCGCTGCCGTGGCTCGTCCAGTTCGCCGCGGTCGTCGTCACCGCCGACCTCGTGCAGTACCACGTACATCGCCTCTGCCATCGCGTGCCGTGGCTGTGGCGCATCCACTCCGTGCACCATTCCGCTACCGCGATGGACTGGCTAGCCGGCTCGCGCTTGCACGTGCTCGACGCACTGCTGACGCGCGCTTCGGTGTTCGCCGCGATCGCGCTGTGCGGCTTCGACCCGCCCGTCATCGGCGCCTACCTCGTGTTCGTCGCCGCCCAAGCGACCTTCGTGCACGCCAACGTCGCGTGGCGCCTGCGTTGGCTCGAACCGTGGCTGGTGACGCCGCGCTTCCACCACTGGCACCACGCCGCCGATGCCGCGTTCGTCGACCGCAACTACGCCGTGCACCTGCCGTGGCTCGACCGCATCTTCGGCACATGGAACCTGCCGGCGACCGAATGGCCTTCCGCGTATGGCCTCGTCGGTTCGCGCGGCGCCCAGGGATTCTGGGCCCAACTGGTGTTGCGTTCCGAACCGGCAGCGAAGGCGAAGTAGTCCACGCGACCGCGCCGCTCGTTGCGATCGGAGCGCCGCGAGATAGCGTGCGGCGATGGCCCTTCCGCTCGACGTCACGGCCCTGCGCCGCCACTTCCCCGGCCTTCTGCGTGCCCACGGCGACCGCACCGCGGTGTTCTTCGATGGCCCCGCCGGCAGCCAGGTGCCGCGCTCGGTCGCCGATGCGATGAGCCAGTATCTGCTGCTCGACAACGCCAACCACGGCGGCGCCTTCAGCACCTCGCGCAACACCGACGCGATGGTGGCGAACGCGCGCGCGGCCACGGCGGACTTCGTCGGCAGCGACGATCCGGAGGAGATCGTGTTCGGCGCCAACATGACGACGCTGACGTTCCATCTGGCGCGCCAGCTCGCGCGAACCTGGCGAGCCGGCGAAGAAATCGTCGTCACCGACAGCGACCACGATGCAAACGTGATGCCGTGGGTGCTCGCCGCGCGCGACGCCGGCTGCCAGGTGCAGCGCATTGCGGTGCGGCCGGATAGCACGCTCGACCTCGACGACGCCGCCCGCAAGATCGGGCCGCGCACGCGCCTCGTCGCGGTGGGCCTCGCCAGCAATCTCAGCGGCACCATCCATCCGGTGGCCAGGATCGCCGAACTGGCGCGCGCGCGCGGCGCGCTGACGTTCGTCGATGCGGTGCACTATGCGCCGCACGGCCGCCTCCAGGTGCGCGAGCTCGGCTGCGACTTCCTTTCGTGCTCGGCCTACAAGTTCTTCGGCCCGCATGTTGGCGTACTGTGGGGTCGCCGCGTGCTGCTCGAAGAGACCGCGGCCGACAAGGTGCGGCCGTCGCCCAACCACGGCGCCGAGAAGTGGCAGACCGGCACCGCGAACTTCGAAGGCATCGCCGGCACGCTCGCCGCGATCGACTACCTGACGATGGTTGGTCGCAACGTCGGCGCTCCGGTGGGCGCAAGCCGCGCCATGGCCCTCGACGCCGCCTTTGCCGCGATCGAAGCGCACGAACGCGAACTGGCAGGAGCGCTGCTCGCTGGCCTCACCGCAATCCCGGGAATGCGCATCGTCGGCCTCACCGATCCGCACCGCCTCGCCGAACGTTGCCCGACGGTGTCGTTCGTGCCCAAGCACCCCACACCCGACGAACTGGCACAGCGGCTCGCCGCCGAGCAGGTGCACTGCTGGCCCGGCAACAGTTACGCGATCGCGTTGAGCACGGCACTCGGACTCGAACCCAACGGCGTGCTGCGGCTCGGCCTCCTGCACTACAACACCCGGGAAGAAGTTGAGCGTGTCGTCGCCCTGCTGCGACGACTGTGCGCGTGAACGCTTGCACCGGCGGCGGCGACTCGTACCTTCTTCGCCCCGCACATAGCGTTCCCCCTACACACTCGAGAAACCCAATGCGTATCCCGTTCCTCACCGCCGCGTTCGCGGCCCTCTGCCTCGCCCTCCCCACCACTGCCCAGAAGATCCAAGGCGCCGACGGCGGCGTCATGCGCGCCGAGACGCGCCTGATGGTGTTCACGCAGGATTTCAGCGTGTTCGCGATGGCCTCGATCACCCACGGCCAGCCCGAGTGGAAGGCCAAGTACGACGGCATGCTCGACGAGCTGAAGGGCAAGACCAACCGCCTCGGCATGGACTGGTTCACGACGCTGATCACCAGCAGCGAGTTCGAGATCGGCGGCGCCAAGCTCGCGCCGGGCTCGTACGTCGTCGGTCTGCACTGCGACAAGGAAGGCAAGTTCTCGCTCGCCTTCATGGACTCGACGAAGGCGATGAAGGACGGCGTCAACCCGTTCATGGACTGGAAGCCGGAGATGGTCGCGTCGCTGACGCTGAACAAGGACGCCGCCGCCGAAGCCGTCGCCCTGATGACGATGACGCTCAAGGCCGAGAAGGACGGGGCCGGCAAGGGCACGTTCACGCTCGCCTGGGGCAAGCACACGCTGACCGCGCCGTGCCAGCTGCACGCGCCGAAGAAGTGAAGTGATGCGGTGACGGCGCCTCAGGGCGCCGTCGCTCGCAGCCAGTGCCGCCGCGCCCTCGTCACCACGATGGCAGCCGTCGCGGCGCCGACGAGCCACAGCAGGCTCGTGCCGAGCGTGGGCGCCAGCCCTTGTTCGCGGAACGACCGCCACGCGCTCCCGGCCTGGCCGGCGACCAGCGCCAGCGGCACGGTCGCCAGCGTCGAACCGACGGCAACCGGCAACGCCCCCGTTCCCGCCGCCGACAGCAGCAAGCTCGTCACCGCAAACGGAAACCGACCAGCCCATCGCAGCATCGCGACGCGGCCCGTCGAGGTTCGCCAGTCGCCGCTGCAGTAGCGCTGCACTGCGTGCACCCGCGGCCGGGTGCGCATGAAGGCATAGAGCCGCGCAACGAGCAGAGGCCACACGACGCGCTGTCCGAGCACTGCGGCCAGACCCACGGCGAGCACGACCACGGGTAGCGCGACGCCAGCGCCCAACACGTAGCCGGCGGCGAACGCGCCGACGCTCGGCGGCAGCAGCACCAGCGCCACCGCACCGACGATCGCCAGCCCGGCCAGGGCCGCGCCGGACAGCCCCGTGGGCCACAGCGCCGCGACCTGCGGCAACATCGACAGCAACGCCACCGTGCCAACTGTCGGCAACACCGCCGTCGCCAACGCCACCGGCAGCAACGGTCCCAGCTCGCGCACGAACGCGACGAGCTGCTGGCGAGGACCGGTTCTGGACTGCACGGCGCCACCCATACCCCACCGGCGCGGCGCGACAACGGAATCCTGCAGCCGTTCCGTATGCTGGGCGCATGGTGCGCCGCGTGCTCGAAGCGCTGTTCCTGCCGCCGGCCTCGGCGATGCTGCTGTTCGTGCTTGGCACTGTACTGGTGCGCAAGTGGCGGCGATCCGGCCGCACGCTGCAGGTGGTCGCCATCCTGTGGTTGTGGTTGGCGTCGACGCCCGCGTTCGCCGGCTGGCTGCTCGGCAGCCTGCAGCAACACGCGCCGTTGCCCACGACCGGCACGTTGCCCGATGCCCAGGCGATCGTCGTGCTGAGCGCTGAAGCGGACCTGGTCGGCGCCGAATACGGCGGTGCGGTCGCTGGCCCGGTGACGATGCAGCGACTGCGCTATGGCGCCGCCCTGCAACGCCGCACGGGATTGCCGCTGCTGGTGAGCGGCGGCGTGCCGGCGACCGGCTGCCCGTCGCTGGCGACGCTGATGGCGAACGCCGCCACGGCCGAGTTCGGCGTGCCGGTGCGCTGGCGTGAAGAGCGCTCGGCCGACACCCGCGAGAACGCGACGTTCAGCGCCGCGATGCTGCGCGCCGACGGCGTGCGCACG
>SXPB01000285.1 GCA_005776475.1 Planctomycetia bacterium | reverse complement strand
TGTGGCGAAGCCGGAGCCCGCGTGGTTCGGGGCGGTGTTGTTCGACAAGGCGGGACGGCAGTCGCCACCGGCCTACGTCGAACGTGTCGTCGCCGAGTCGCCTGCCGCGCTACTCGGACTGCGCAACGACGACCTGATCGTACGCCTCGACGACTATTCGATTCGCACCTGCCGTGAGTTCGCCGAGATCCTCGGCAAGTTCACGCCCGGCCAGAAGGTGAAGGTGACGTGGAAACGCGGCACGCAGGTGATGAACGGCGAGGTCGAACTCGGCAAGGAACCCAAGTCGGAGGCCGCCAAGTGAAGTTCTCCGCATCCATGCTGGCTGGCGTCGCGATGGCGACGTTCGCCACGTTCGCCAAGGCCCAGAACCTGCCGAGCGAAGAGTTCCTGCAACTCGAACCGGTGCTCGCATCGGCGCTGAAGAAGGCGGGCGCGTTCGTCGTCACCGTCGAGACGTTTGGTGGCACGCGGCAGAAGCAGGGCACCGATGGCGCGATGGACGGTGAAGGGCCGCCCAAGCCACGCGAGATGCCGAAGTTCGAGCCCAAGCCCAGGCCCGAGGATCCGGACGAAGACGACGCGAAGAAGAAGGAGCGCAACAAGAAGCCGCTGGTCGCCGGTGGCTTTGCGCAGACGCAGGGTAAGACGTCGGGCGTGGTGCTGACCACCGATGGGTGGATCTTGGTGTCGCGTTTCGCGCTCGCGCTCGAACCGACCACGGTGCTGATCACGGTGCCGGGGCGCGGCACGTTCCATGCGCTCCGCGCCGGTGAAGACACCAGCCGCGGCATCGCGTTGGTGAAGATCGAAGCCGAGAACCTGCCGGTGCCCGAGTTCGTGCATCCCGACCAGGTCGCGGTCGGGCAGTGGGCGTTCGCCACCGGGCGCACGTTCGCCGCCGACGAGCCCACCGTGCATCTCGGCATCGTCAGTGCGAAGCAACGCCTGTTCGGCCGCGCGCTGCAGGTCGATGCCTACACTTCGCCAGCGAACTACGGTGGCGCGGTCGTCGATGTGCAAGGCCGCGTGCTCGGCATCGCGGTGCCGCTGTCGCCGAGCGGCCGCAACGCCGGTGTCGAGTGGTACGACTCGGGCATCGGTTTCGCAGTGACCATCGCCGACATCGCGCCGCTGCTGCAACGCATGCAGAAGGGCGAGGTGCTGCAGCGCGGCTGGCTCGGCGTGCAGCTCGTCAGTTCGTGGCTCGGCCCGGGCGCCAAGATCGACGGCACGCCGAAGGACGGCGTCGCCGCGAAGTCCGGCCTGCGCAAGGGCGACGTGATCCTGAAGGTCGACGGCAAGGACGTGCTCAACGGCCCGCACTTCCAGATGCTGCTGAGTTCGCGCCTCGGCGGCGATTCGGTGACGCTGGTCGCGCGCCAGAAGGACGGCGACGTCATCACGGTGGGGCCGCTGGTCCTGGCGGATGCGCCGTGGTCCGAACAGAAGCAGAGCGCGGATGCTGACCTGCCGGCGACCTTCCCGTTGCCGAAGGAACCGGAAGGGCGATGATGCGCCGGTGCGCCGCCGCCCGTTCGTCCTGATCGCCATCGTCCTGCTCGGGCTCGCCGCCTGCCAGCGGGTGGAGCCGTGGAGCGATCCGAACTGGCGGCCGGCGACGGCACCCCAACGCATCGTCGCGGCCTCCGTGCTCGCCACGGAAGTGTTGCTCGCGATTGCGCCGCGGCAGCGGCTGGCCGGAGTGCATGTTCTCGCCGCCGATCCGCAGTACTCACTCGTTGCCGCCGAGACCAAAGGCATGACGCTGGTCGGTGCCGAGCCCGAACAGTTGCTCGCGGCGCGCCCCGACCTCGTCGTCTGCGATCCCTTCACGCGCCCGGAAACGCTGGCGCTGCTGGCGGCGGCCGGCGTGCCGGTCGTGATGACGAACAACCCGGGTTCGTTCGCCGACATCGCCAAGAACGTGCGGCGCCTCGGTGCCGTGTGCCACCTCGAACCCGCGGCGGAGCAGTTGGTGGCGACGATGGAAGGCCGCCTCCGCGCGCTCGAGGCGCGCGCCAACGACGTCGCCGCGTTCGCGGTGTTGTGCATCGACGGAGCGCTGCACACGCATGGCAGGCCCTCGTTGTTCGACGCGATGGTGACGGCGGCTGGAGCTCGCAATCTCGCCAGCGAACGCGGCACGGGTCCGTTCCGGAAACTCAGCACCGAAGGGGTGCTGGCGTGGCGTCCGGACGTGTTGGTGCTCGCCGAGACACTCGCTCCCAACGCAGCGCCCGAGTGGCTGCGCCAGTTCGAAGGCGTGTCGTTGCTGCCGTGCATCCAGAACGGCCGAATCGTCGGCATTCCGGCCCCGCTGCTCGGCACCACGTCGCACCATCTCGTCGAGGCGGCGCACGAACTGCAGCGCCGGTTGCTTTTGTGGGGGCGGCCATGATCGCGCGCCGGGCCGGGCGCTGGCTCACACCGTTGCTCGCGCTGTTCGCCGTGCTCTACCTCGTGCTGGCGCGCGAAGGTCCCGGCGTCGTCGCCTTCGGCGAATGGGTGGTGTCGTGGTTTGGCGGTGCCGCCATCGATCCGATCGACCGGTTTCTGTTCATGAACGTGCGCCTGCCGCGGTTGCTCGTCGCTGCGTTCGGTGGCGCGTCGTTGGCGCTCGCTGGTGCCGTCATGCAGGCAACGTTCCGCAATCCGCTGGCGTCGCCCGACCTCGTCGGCACGGCCGCGGGGGCTGCGCTCGGCGGCGCGCTCGCGATCGTCGCCAACATGACCGAACTCGGCGTTGTCGCCGCACCGGTCGCGTCCTTGGTTGGCGCGCTCGGCACCACCGCGTTGGTGTTCGTGCTGGCGCGCTCGCACGGGCGCTTCGCCGTGGCCACGCTGCTGCTCGCTGGCATCGCCCTGAACACGTTGGTTGGCGCGATCACGTCCTTCGTGGTGACGTTGTCGTTCGAAAACTACACGGCGAGCTCACGGGTGCTGTTCTGGTTGATGGGCGGCCTCGAAGCACGAAACTGGGAACATGCCGCGATCACCGCAGTGGGCTTCGCGCTGTTTGCGGCGATGCTGGTGCCGCGTCGGCGCGAACTCGACCTGCTGACGCTGCACGACGACACCGCACACAGCCTCGGCGTCGATGCGCCGCGCGTGCGCCGCTGGCTCGTGCTGTGCGCGTGTGGCCTCACCGCGACCACGGTGTCGAACACCGGCGGCATCGCCTTTGTCGGCCTCGTTGTGCCGCATCTCGCGCGCCTTCTGGTTGGCCCATCGCACCGCGTGCTGCTGCCGGTCTCGGCGTTGCTTGGCGCGCTGCTGCTCGTCGCCAGCGATCTCGCCTGCAGTCTTGCGCCGCCGCAGATGAGCCTTCGGCTCGGCGTCGTGACCGCGTTCCTCGGCGCGCCCTACTTCCTGTTCTTGCTGGCGCGCTGCCGCCGCGGCGAGGCGCTGTGAACGAACTCGTCGCCGCCGATCTGCTGGTTGCTCTCGGCAATCGCCAGGTGCTGCGCAGGGCGACTCTCGCAGTGCGCCAGCAGCGAATGACGTTGCTCGCCGGTCGCAATGGGGCAGGCAAGAGCACTCTGCTGCGGGCGATGATCGGCGCCTGCGCCGTCGATCGCGGCCTCGTGTTGTTGGAAGGCCAGCCGTTGGCGGTCTGGCTCGGTCGCGAACGCGCGCGCCGCGTCGCGTTCGTGCCGCAGAGCATCGACACTCCGTTCGAGTTCACCGGGCGCGAGATCGTGGCGATGGGGCGGTACCCACACCACGCTGCCGGCGAGGACCTCGACGCGAGCGACCTCGCCGCCATCGAACGCGCGATCACTGCGGTCGATGCCGCCGCCTTCGTCGATCGGCCGGTGCCGACGTTGTCCGGTGGCGAACAACGCCGCATCGCCGTGGCGCGCGCGCTGGCGACCGAGGCCGAGTTCTTGTTGCTCGATGAACCGACGGCGAATCTCGACCTCGAACATGCCCTGCAGCTCGTGACGCTGCTGCGCCGGCTCGCCAACTCGGGTGCTGGGGTCCTGGTTGCGTCGCACGACCTCAACCTGTTCGCGCCGCATTGCGACGAAGTGGCCTTGCTGCACGACGGCCGCGTCGCCGTCGAGGGGCCGCCAGCAGTGGCATTGGCCGAAGCGAACGTGCGCATGGTGTTCGGGGTCGCATCGGGCGCGGCAACAGGTGCGTTCCCGCGGGACTTCCGCCTCTGATGATGTTGCCGCGACTGCGCAGCACCGTGTTGGCGAGTTCGTAACAGGCCGCCGCGCCGATTGACCGCGGCCTACCGCAGGGCGAGCCTGTGCGGATGCTGCGATTCGCCCTCGTCGTCGCGCTGGTTGCACCGGCGCTCGTCTCCCAGGCTGTCATCAGTCATGCCAACAACGACAACCTCGTCTACTCCAATGGCTCGAGCATGGGTGGTCCCAACCTGTTGCTCGCCGTCAAGACGACGATTCCGACCTCGTTCGTCGCGTCGCGCGTCGAGTGGTTCACCGGCGAACGGGCGGGCCCGAACACGGTGTCGATCTGGAGCCACGACGCCGTTGGCAACCAACCGCTCGCACAACTGGCCAGTGGCGCGTGGCAGATGGGATACACCAACACCTGGCAAGGGGCACCGCTGACGACCCCGCTGCCGCTCGCCGCGAACGACACCGTGTGGGTCGTGTGGGGGCCGCAGAACGGCGCGCAGAGCTCGGTGCAAGCACCCACCGGCGGCACGCAACCGTACCGCAGCAGCTTCGACGGCGGCGGGACCTGGGGCGGGCCGTACCAAGGCGTGGTTTGGAAGTTCCGCATCTGGAGCGGGCCGGCGGGTCACTACGAGTCGTACGGAGCCGGCTGCAGCGGCAGTGCGGGCGTGCCGCGCCTGTCGTGGTTTGGTCTGCCGATGGCCGGCACCAGCTGGAACGTGCAGCTGTCGCGCGCACCGGGCAGCACTGTGGCGTTGCTCGCGGTCGGCGACAGCGACACTGTCGCCGGCGCGCTGCCGCTGCCGTTCTCGCTCGCGGCGCTCGGCGCCCCCGCGTGTTCGCTGCTGACGTCGTTCCCGGTGACGCTCGCGATTCCGACCGACGTCACCGGCGAATCGGTGCTCACGCTCGCGCTGCCTGCCAACCCCGCCATCATCGGCTTGCCGCTGTTCAACCAGTGGTTCGTGCTCGACACGCCGGCGAATGCGTTCGGCTTCACGCTCAGCAACGGCGGCAAGGCCACGGTCGGCGGCTGAGTCCGCTGCAGGCGTCAGCGACCGCGCGGGAAGTCGTCCTCGCGAATCACGAACGGCTGGAACCGCGCGCGCCACGTCGTCGGCAGTTGGCACTTCTGCATCGTGCCCATGTCCACGGTCGCCGTGAGCACCCGTGCGCGGCACGCGGGTCGCGCCTCGTCGCCCTTCGTCATCCAGAAACCGAACTCCACCGAACCGGTGCCGAGGCGCAGGATGCCCAAGTGCACCAGCGGTTCATCGCCGTAGCGGATCGGCGCGAAGAACTCGGCTTCGAGCTTCACGGTGGGGAAGCCGAGCTTGTCGTCGTGCAGCAGGCGCGGATACGGGTGCTGCAACGCCTCGGCCCACCAGTCTTCGAACGCACAGTGGAAGTAGTGCAGCAGCTTTGGGTAGTAGGCGATGCCGGCGTCGTCGATGTCGCCGAAGCGGTACCGCAGCCGCGTCTGCCAGCTCATGCGCCGGCGCCGCCGGTCTTCTGCGACACCGGGTCTTCGTCGCGGTTCTTTTCGCTGTTGCGCGAGCAAAAATCGGCGAGGCCGGCAACGTCGCGCGGCAGCGTCGGGTGGCGGTGCAATTGCGCCAGCAGCACATCGATCGTCGCCTGCGTGTCGGCCTCGGCCGAGTGCGCGTTCTCGAGTTCGCGTCCGCAGTAGTGCCGCACCGCGGCGCCGAGATTGCGCGGGCCCATCAGGAATCGGTCCCACGTCGTCTCGCAGACGTTGAAGATCACCTTCGCGTCGACCAGGTGTCGGCCCTTCAACTCGAAGGCGATGCCGTGGCGTTTGCACTCCGCGAGCCACAGCGGCACGTCGTAGTT
Organism: Planctomycetia bacterium; assembly: GCA_005776475.1. Classification (GTDB taxonomy): domain Bacteria; phylum Planctomycetota; class UBA1135; order UBA1135; family UBA2386; genus UBA2386. Next base: position 5,533 of record SXPB01000285.1, on the reverse strand, counting down.
GATCTGGTTGAAGCCGCCGAGGTCGCTGTCGCCGAGGAAGTCGAGCAGCTCCTGGCCGAGCTTGCGCAACGGCTGGGCCGGCTTCGTGCCGCCGTCGCCGAACAGGCCGCAGGCGTCGGCCGAGTGGATGCCGGTGACCTTGGTGGCCCCCTTGCTGAGGGCGATGCCCGGGTTGACCTGCTTCACCAGCGTTTCGCGGCGGCCGTCCGAGTGCAGGCGCACGAAGGCGAGTTCGACGATGCGGTCGTTCTTGACGTCCAGACCGGTGGTTTCGAAGTCGAGGAAGACGATGGGGCGCTTCAGGGAGAGGAGCATGGCAGCGGTTGCGAAGAACGCCGCGCGAGTGGATCGGCTCGTGACCGTCGCGGCGTTGCCTGCGCTGCAGTCATTCTGCGCGCGCATCGCTCCGGCACAAGACCAGAGCGAAGGTCGCCGCGAAGGGCACGGCGCCACAAGGCGCAGGCGCTGCGGGATCAGAACCGCAGCGGCGGGCCGATAGGCCCGCGGCAAGGTCCTGAGCAAGTTCGCTGTCGCCGGGCGAACCCGGCGACAAGCGATCTGTGCTCAGAAGGCCAGGTACCACTCCAGGCCGTTCGACAGCGCGAACTCGCCGTTCGGCAGGTTGATGTTCGCGTTCTGCCAGTTCAACGGACCGGCGCCGTTGAGGGCCGGGTTGTTCGGGATCGGGAACGTGAACGTGTTGTCGCCGACCGCGAGCGGGACCGTCGGCATCACGAACGTTGCGTCGAGCGTGCCGAGCAGGATCGTGCCGATGCCCGGGAACGGCAGGTTGGCGCGGCCGGTGCCGACTGCCATCACGCCGATCGCGAGGGCGTCCTGGTTGTTGACGATCATCGTCGCATTGCTGCCGAGGAACGGCAGCGTGCCGGTGCGCAGCGTCGGCGCGACCGGACCAAGGCCCGACGGCGAGCCGGCGCCGTACGGCACCGACGTGCACGAGCTGACGCCGAGGAACACACGGCTGAGCGCGCCGGCGAGTTCCTGCGAGTAGGCCCCGGTGCCATTCGCGGTGACGATGTTCGTTTGCGTGAGGAAGCGCGTCAGCGTGGTCGGCGAACCGAGCACGGACGAAGCGTACGGGCCGACCGGCGTGGCGTACGAGTTGCGCATCGTGGTTGCATCGCCGCAGGCGCCGAGCACACCGACGAACTCACCTGGATCGAAGCTGACGGCGCAAGTCACCGCGGTCGTGCTTGGGCTGCCAACCGACAGGAACTGGAGGCCGCCCGAAGCAGTCGTCGGGAAGGTCGGGGCCCCTGCCGCCATGCGATAGATCGCGATGTTCTGCAGGCCGTGGTTCGATTCGTCGGGCACCAGCGCGCTGACGATCGAGAAGCGGGTTGGGGCCGTGAACCAGAAGCCGCGCGTCAGCGTCGGCGACGAGAAGGTGCTGCCGAAGCCAGGCTGCGGAATGATGCCGATGCCCAGGTTGACGGTCGTCGAGTCGGTGCTGATCGCGTCCGTGACGGTCAGCTTGCAGTTGTAGGCGCCGGCCGACGGGTAGGTGAACACCGGGTTCTGCGACGTCGAGTCGACGATACCGTCGTTCTCGAAGTCCCACGCCCACGTGGTCGGGCTACCCGTCGAGGTGTCGGTGAACTGCATGGTGGTGCCGGTGACAAGCGCCGACGTGAACGACGCATCGACCGCATCGATCGCGATGTAGTTCGTGCGCGTGATGGTCTGCGCGCCGTGCAAAGCGTCGATCGCCTGCAACTTCACCGAGTACAGTCCTTCCGTCGGGTAGACGTGCGTCGGCGCCACCACGCTGGAGTCGTAGATGCCGTCATTCTCGAAGTCCCACTGGTAGGCGAGCACGCCACCTGGATCCGAGGTGTACGTTGTGTTCGTGAACGCGACCGAGGTGTTGACCGGCCCACTGGTCGGGCTCGCGGTGAACGCCGGATAGAGGCCGGTGGCCGGCACGTAGTCGATCTGCACGACGACGGCGTGGTTGAACGTGATGCCCGTAGCGACGCCGCCCGGATACCCGGTGTAGCCCGTGGTCCAGAAGACGCGCCCGGCATTGGCTTGGCCAGCGATCAGATGCACGTCGAGCTGCGGCGTGCCACCGACGTAGCCCACCTGGATCGGCAGGTCGCACTCGATGTTGAGGTCGCCGTTGTTCGGGTCGTAGATGAAGGGAGTCGTCAGCGGCACGTTGATGCCGAACGGCGTTGGGCCAACTTGGGCCGGTTGTGGCGGGAAGGCTACCGGGCCTTGGAAGCAGAGCGTCTCATCGGCCCCGCGTTGGTTCGCCAGTGTGGTGCTCACTGCCGAGTGATCGACCGGGCTCGTCGACATGCGCACCGAGCAGTTGGTCGGGAAGTTGGTGTTGACGAGTGCCACGTTCGTGTTCGGACGCCACCGCACTCCCTGGATGATGATCGGGAAGGTGATGCCCTGCGTGGTGAAGTGCGAGCTGTCGTAGACGCACTGGTGCAGGATGCCGGCACCCCCGCGCCCCCACGGGAACGCGTTCGTGCCGCTGCCTTCTACCGCGGCATAGCCGGCCGGAAGCACGACGTTGAGCTGAGCCACGGCGGTGGCGGCGAAAGCCACGACTGCCATCGAGTTTGCAATGCTGCGAAGCATGAGTGAAGACTCCTGGGGAACGATGGAGTGGACGAGGTGTCCAGGTACCAGAGTCGAGAGGCTAGTGATTGTCGGAGTCGTGTGGATTGGACTGGCGCGTACCAGGATCGTCGCGGCCGGCGCGCAAGGTGTCGTTCCGATCGGGCGCAAGCACCATTGGCATGGGGCCACGGTCGACGCCGGCGGACCATTCTGCCTGGGCAGTCGAACCACCGAGGGCTTCGCCCTTGCCCCGATTGGCCCAAAGGCGAGGGCCGCGATAGCGTCTCGGCCCGTTTCCCATCCAGAAGCCCCTATGCGCATCCTGTTCGTCCTCCTGTCCGCATTCCCCATCGCCGCCCAAGCGGCGGTCGTCGAGTCCAAGATCGCGGTGGCACCCGCCGGCATCGTGCCGAAGCAAGATCCCAAGGCGAGCAAGAAGCTCGACGAAGCGGCGTGGGAGCACTTTGGTGACGGCATCACGCAAGGTGCGGCAGTGCCATTGGCCGATGTGTTGAAGGCGCCGGACTCGTTCACCGGCAAAACGGTGCGGATCGAAGGTCCGATCACGGCGGTGTGCCAAACGAAGGGCTGCTGGATGTATCTCGGCGAGAACGCGAAGGGCTCGCCGTTCATGGTGAAGTTCAAGGACTACGCGTTCTTCGTGCCGAAGGACGCGAGTGGTCGCACGACGATCGTCGAGGGCACGCTGACGATGAAGCAGGAGACGGTCGAGGAGACGAAGCACTACCTCGAGGACGCCGGCAAGACAGAAGAAGCGGCGAAGGTCACCGAAGGCCGCAAGCTGTGGCGCTTCATGGCCAGCGGTGTCGCGATCAAGAAGGCGAGCAAGAAGCTCGACGAAGCAGCGTGGGAGCACTTTGGCGATGGCATCACCGAAGGCCCGGCGACGGCGCTCGCGGACGTGTTGAAGGCGCCGGACTCGTTCACCGGCAAGACGGTGCGGATCGAAGGCCCGATCACGGCGGTGTGCCAGACGAAGGGCTGCTGGATGTATCTCGGCGAGAACGCGAAGGGCTCGCCGTTCATGGTGAAGTTCAAGGACTACGCGTTCTTCGTGCCGAAGGATGCGAGCGGTCGCACGACGATCATCGAAGGCACGCTGACGCTGAAGCAGGAGACGGTCGAGGAGACGAAGCACTACCTCGAGGACGCCGGCAAGAGCGAAGAAGCGGCGAAGGTCACCGAAGGCCGCAAGCTGTGGCGTTTCATGGCCAGCGGTGTCGCGATCAAGAAGGCCGTTTTGGCGAAGTGACCGAGCGGTCAGCGCCTGCCTCGGCAGGCGCCGCGAGTGCCATTGCTCCCGCGCGGCGACACTTCCATGCGCCCGTGCAGCCGTTCACCCGACATGGCATCGACGTGCGGGCGGGCGAGACGACGGTCGTCGAGTTCGAATCGCCGCCTCGACGACAGCTGTCCTTGGCGGTCGTGGATCGAGTTCAGCAGCCGTGGCATCTACCCGCGAGGCTGCACGGCCCAGCAGGCGAAGTGTGGCTGGACCCGGCCCACTCCCGTTGGTTCGTGCTCATTCCCGATGGCGAGTACTCGGTTGCCGTTGCTGCTCCGACAGGTCCGGTCGTGGAGCGCTTCGTGGTCGATGCCGAGCGGAACACGTACGAGGTCGTCGTGCCGGGGCAGGCGCCGACGCGGGCGCCGCGAAAATGACATGCCGCCGAGAATGCTGTCCGCGGCCGCCCTACGAGATTTGCAGGGCGGCGCGTCGACCGATCAGGCGAGCGCGTCGCTGATCAGGGCCTGGATCTTCACGAGCGCGGCGCGCAGTTGCGTGCGTTCGCGTTCCGAGTTCTTCACTGCATCGAGAATGCCGGCGATGCCGTCGAGCGAGCCCGAGCTCGACGACGATGCGCCCTTGGCCTTCGGCGGGCGACCGGGGCCACGCTTCTTGGCGCCGCCGCCGGCGAGGCGCGCCTTCACGTTGTAGACGAGGGCTGGCGTGCAGCCGAGCTTCTTGGCGATTTCGCCGGCGCTCATGCCGGTCGTGAGCAGTTCGCGGATCTGACCAGATTTGGAATTCGCATCGGGCTTGCGCCCACGCTTCTTGGAATTTTCAGCCATTGCAGCATTCTGCTAAGGAACAGTGCGATAGGCAATGAGCGTTTTTTGTTTTCAAAGGGTGTCGGACTGGTGCGCATGATGCCGGCATGACTCCGGTCGAAGCTGGCTTGCTCGTGGAATATCACTTCTGGGCGAGAGATCGAGCGCTCGAAGCTGTGGCGCGTTTGACCCAGGAGCAGTTTCTGCAGGACCTTGGCAACAGTTTTGGGTCGGTGCGCGACACGCTGGTGCACCTGTACGGCGCCGACGACGTCTGGCTCGAGCGCTGGTTGGGAATGTCACCTGCGAGCCTGCTGCCGCCTTCCCGCTTTCCGGATCTGGCAAGCCTGCATGCTGCGTGGGATCAGTTGGCCGTCCGACTGCGTGCCTTCGTCGCTGGACTCGGAGCGGAGGGCTTGGAGAGAACGATCAGCTATCGCGCCTTCAACGGACAGATGGCCACGCTCCCGTACTGGCAGATGCTGCAGCATCTGGTCAACCACGGCAGCTACCACCGTGGCCAGATAACGACCCTGTTGCGCCAACTGGGCGCGCAGCCGGCAAAGGGAATGGACCTGGTTGCCTTCTACCGCGAACGCGCGACGGCTTGATGCGGCGAGAGAACCCGGAGCGCACAAGTTCCTGGGCGTTTGTCGCAGTTTCACCCGTCGTGTTGCCCATCGCCTGGCTCAAGAGCGCCCCAGAACCGATCGACGACCACCCGGCCCACATCAATCGTGGCAGTGATAGCAACGGAATGCGAGTGCGAGCCCTCGACCCACTGCTGCGAAGCGGCTCACGTCGCCACCGCCCATGGAGTAGGCCGCAGGTCTGGAGTGGTAGGCCCTGCAGGACTCGAACC
>SXPB01000284.1 GCA_005776475.1 Planctomycetia bacterium | reverse complement strand
GGGATCGCGCAGAAGCGCATCTCCTCGGTGATGATGCCACGCCGCGCGTAGTGCATCTGCGAGAAGTTGGAGTCGCCGCGCTGCACGCGCGCATCGATCCACGGTTGGCGGCGTTTGGGCACGCCATGCAGCGGCGCGTGACCCTGCGGCCCCGTGGTGTCGTAGACGCGCACGACCGAACCGTCGGTGAGGTCGATGTCGCGGGCCGGCACGGCGAGATCGCCGATGATGACCTTGCGCGAGCGGGGGAAGGAATCGGTCAACGGGCGCAGGCCCGACTTCGGAATCGTCGACATGGCTGCTGTTTCCTACGCCGGTACGAACCGGATCAGGTTCCAGGGGTGCATCTCAGCCCGCATCGGCGGGCGCCCCCAAGCAGTGAGGCGAACAGGATCGGCGTTTCTTGGGTCGGGCGCAAGGGCGCCGACCGCCAGTCTGTGGTCCGGAGTCAGCCGTTGCGTCGCACTTCCGGCGTGCCGCCCTGGATCTCGACCGGTGGCCGCGGCAAGCCGGGCAGCGGAGCGATGCCGCCACCGTTCTCGCCGGGACGCGGCGATGGGGCCGTAGGGTCGTTCGGCGGCGAGATCCCCGGGCTCGTGGGCGTCGTCGGCTGCAGAGGCTGCAACTGGAACACCACGCGCAGGTCGTCGGGCACCTTGTCGCCGAGCGCATCGATGGCGCGGCGCGACCAGCGCATCGACATCGACCCTGCCGCCGCATTCGCCAGCTGGCTGCCGCGGAAGAACATGTGCACGACAAACATGCCGAACAGCACGACGCAAGCACCGGTCGCGACCCCGACGACACCGCCGCCCAGCCGATCGAAGAAGCCAAGCCCGACTTTGTTGGCGAGCTTCTGCAGCAGGATCGCCAGCAGGCTCAGCACGACCAGCACCGCCAGGAACAGCAGCACGTAGGCGAGGTAGATCGTCGTCTCCGAAGCGGTCGCTCCGCCGTCGGTCGTGCCGCCCGCCGGCGTGCCCGCGAGCAGGCCGGCGACGTCGTTGCCGTAACGCCCGGAGACCACGTAGGCCACGACCAGGATCGCGATGCGGCTCACCTGCCAGATCAGGCCCTTGAACAGGCCGATCACGAAGAACACGAGCAGCACCCCGAGGGCAGTGTGATCCACCCAACCCAGCGATTGCAGTTGCTGGATCACGTCGGTGTTCGTCGACGCCTGACCGATGGCGTCCTGCGGCAGCAGGTTCACCCCCGCATCATGCAGCGGAACGCTCGCGGGTGCGAGGGCCTGCTCGCGACCATCGATGCGGCGGGCCGCGGCATTGCTTTCGCACCACGCCCGCGCGACCTTTCCCTGCTGCATGACCACGCCCGAGGGCCAGCCCGCCGAAACGATCGTCGCCGAGATGGCCGCCCGCCTGCACAAGGAGAAGCGGCTGCAGGCCGAAGTGCACCGTGCCCGCCGCGAGTTCTTTCCGGTCGGTGCGCCCGCCGCCGACGCCCTGCCCGGCGCCGCCACTGCTGCCGACCTGCGCTTCCACGAGTGGTTCCTGCTCGAACGCGAAAGCGAACTGCTCGGCGCCGTGCCGGCTGTGGTGCCGCCGTTCGTGGATCTGGCCGAGGCACTGCCGGACTCCGTGCTGGGTGTGTTCCTGGTGCAGCCAACGGCGGGGGACCTCGTGGTCGCGCGCGACCTGCAGGACGAAGCCGATCTCGAACTGGTCGCACCCAAGGGTGCCCTGCGTCCCGGCGACCTGCTCGTGGGCAGGATCTACGACCACGGCGGCGGCCGCTGGTTGCCGTCGAGTGCGCTGTCGATCTTCCGTCCGGGCGCGGAGCTCGGCAAAGCGTTCCAGCGCGACGTGCAGCGACTCGACCTGCAGCGCCGTCTGCGCCAGATCGAGCTCGAGCACCTGCTGCTGCATCGCAATCGTCCGCTCGACACCGACAAGGCCGCGGTCAAGGTGGTGCCGCTCGAACACCTCGAAGCCGATCTCGACCGCTTGCTCGTCACGTCGGGCAGTGAGTTGTCCGCCGCCGACATCAGCCAGCAACTGGCGTTGGCGGTACGCCCCGGCCCGGTGCTCGGTCCGATGCTCGACAGCCTCGCCTTCGACACCGTGGTCGATCTCGACCGCGCGCGCGCGTTGCTGCTCGAGATCTGGAATGCGCACCACGAAGGCGAGGAACAAGAAGACCGGACGACGCTGGAACCCGACCTCGGCAGCACTCCACCCGGCGAGACGCTCGGCGAACGGCTGGTGCGCACGCTCGACGAAGGGCTGCAGCAGAAGCGTGACGTCGGCGAGTTGTTCGCGCAGCTCGAACGCATGGCGGGCATCGATCCCGATCCCGACGAAGACGACTTGCTCGCCGGCGGCGCTGCGGCTGCGGCCGAAGGCGAAGACGAGTCCACCAGCGACGAGGAACCGGGCCGCCGCGACGCGACGGCGGACGACGACGACATCGACGACGACGAGATCGAAGACGGCGAACGGGCGCCGCGGTCGGCTCCGCACCGCCAACCGCCGAGGGCCGACGGCGCCGACGACCCCATCGACGACGGCACGGCGGGCGATCTCGGGCCTCTGGTCGAAGAATACCTGTGGGAACAGGGCCGCGACCGGGACGACACGGCAGCGCCGCTGCGCTTGCTTGCCGAATTGCAGCAGAACACGGCGTTGCCGCACCACAACCTCGAACAAGTGACGACGGTCGACGTGATGCGGCTGTTGCTGCACGTCTACCTCGGCAGCGCCCCGGCCGCGCGCGCCGACGCGGTGCACGCCGCCTTCGGCGAACTGCGCGGTTTCTTCGACTGGGCGGTAGCCGAGCAGGAGATCCCGGTCAGCGGCGTGCTCGCCGGCTGCCAAGGCCCGTTGCTGGACCAGCTCGATCGCTTGCAGACCGCAGGCCTGCACCTGTCGACGCCGGCCACGGGACGGCTGCGGCCCGGCATCCTTGAAGTCGACGACGTCGGCAAGGATGGCTTTGGTGCGCGCGACGACGACGGCAGCGACCACTGGATCAGTGCGTCGGCCACCGCCCTGGCCGCGCTGCGCCCCGGCGACCTCGTGCTGGGCGCCATGCAACCGCAGCCCACCGGCAAACACGGCAACCGCACGCTGGTAGGACTCGTCGTGGTGCTGCCGTCCGACGCCCGCACGCTGATGGAGTGACCGCGTTCGCAACGAGCCTTCTGCACCGGGAGCGAGTGCCAAAGCCACCGCGCCGATAGCAGACGTGGAGACACGGAATGGGCCACGACAGCGCGCTCGATCGACTGCTATTGCAACAGGTGCACCTCGCCGAGAAGGGCGAGACGAAACCGGAGACGGTCCGGCAGCAACTCACCGACTACGCGCAGTGCGCCGCGGGGCGCGCCGGCGTCGCGTTCCTGCTCGGCTACTCGCGCACCCTGCTCGGCATCGACGTGCCGGCACCGGCGGCGGATCCTGCGAGTCGTCGCTGGGCCCTGTTCGGCACCGTGCGCGCCCACGATCGCAAAGGCCAACGCGACCAGATCGCCACGCTGATCGGCGATCCGAACCTGCTGCTCGACCTGCTCACCGATCCTGCGGTCGCCGGCCAGGCGCTGCCGCTCGTCGTGCGTTCGCTGTTCTGGTCCGGTGACCTCAAGCTCGCGGTGCGCGCGATCCAGTACCTCGCTGCCGAATCGGGCACCGGCGAACTCGACACGATCGTCGACGCTGCCGTCACCGACCTGCTCGGTCGCCTGGAGTCGCGGGTCGACACCGACGACCAGGAGAGCACGGCCGCCATCCTCAGCAAGATCCTCGGCATGGCGGGCTTCGACCGCCTGCCGGCCGACGTGCAGTCGCGCTACCACCGCGCGCTGGCCGAACGCCTGCTCGCCGCCAGCTTCTGGAAGCTCGCGATCGAGGCCGCCGAACACGCCGAACTGCTGGCCAGCGACCACACGCTCCTTGCCAGCCAGGCCGCGGTGTGCGCCGCCCTCGGCGAACTTCGCCGGCACGACGTGCTGGTGGTGGAGCCGCTGCGGGAACGCGCCGAACGCGACGCCGCGTTGACGCGCCTGCGTCACGTCGCCGAAGAACCCGAGCATTCGGCGCCGGATGCGGTCTACCTGCGCAGCCTGCTCGCCTACGAGGCCGGCGACATGCAGGCGGCCGCCCGCGGTTTCGAACGCGCCATCGCCGGCCTGCGCCGACTCGAAGGGCGCGACGTGCCGCTGCGCGACCGCGCCCGCTTCTTCCAGGCCGCGGCGCTGCTCACGGCCGGCGAAGCCCAGGAAACCAGCCGGGCCCTGCGGTTGATGGAGCAGGCCCTGGCCACGGTGAAGCCCGACCTCGAGAGCTTCTATTCGGTGCACGAAGCGCTGAAGAAGCACGACAAGAAGCTGGCGCTGCGCTTCCTCGACGCGGTCGACGTCGGCCGCGGTTCGACGCCCGACCAATTGCTGTTCGTGGCACTCGAGTTCATGGGACTCGGCGAAGCCAACTCCGCGCTGCGATCCGCCCGGCGCGTGCTCGAAGTCGCGGTCGATCTCGACCAACGCATCGACGCGCTGCGCGTGGTGATGACCGCGCACAACATGCTCGGCGAACGTGACCAGGCCCGCGCCTGCTTCGCCGAGATCCGCGAACTGCTGCTGCAGCGCGGCAAGTTCGACGCGCTGGAGAAGCTGCTGCAGCAGGAGGACTTCGTCGGCCAGGCGCTCGATCATCTCGAGATCAAGGTCGAGCTGGTCGCCGCCTACGAGCAGATGGAGGGCCGCGACTACGACCGGGCAGCGCTGCAGGTCGCGATCGCGCGTTCGCTGCGCGCGCGCAAGGACGTCGAGGCGCTGCAGCAGGCGCACGGGCTCCTGCTCGAAGTCGGCTGCGTCTATCCAGAACTCGCCAAGGACGACCTGGCGGCGATCGAGAAGCTGCTCGAACTGCACGACGAGACGCCGGCCACCGCCGACCAGGGCGTGCAGGCGACGAAGACGCTGGCGAAGACGATCGGCCGCAAGCCGCGCGTGCTCGTCGTCGGCGGCAACGAACAACAGCGCCGGCACCATGCGCGCCTCGACAAGCTCGCGGCCGAGTGGGGCTTCGACGCCGAGTGGCTGATGACCAACTACACGTCGCCGCAGCGCACTGTCGGCACGATCGCCGACCGCCTGCGCACGGGGCTCGACCTGCTGATCCTGCTGCACTGGAATCGGCACGAGACGACCGAGCCGGCGCATGAACTGGCGCGGCAGGCCAGCGTGCCGGCGCGCACGGTGCACTACGCCGGCTTCACCAGCCTGCAGGTCGCCCTGACCGAGCAGTTGCAGCGGCTGGCGCAGAGTGCCACGGCACCGGTGGCCGCCGGCGGCAAGTCGAAGGCGAAGTAGCGCGCGCGCACGGTTCCGGCGTAGCCTGCGGGCGTGCTGCGACGTTGCGACGTGCTGGTCGTCGGTGGTGGCCCCGCGGGGGCGGCGCTGGCGTTGTTGCTGGCGCGCGACGGCGTGGCTGTGGTGCTCGTCGAGCATGGGCGTGCGCATCGCAGCGGCCCGTTCGAAACGATGCTGGCGAGTGCGCGGGCCTTGCTCGTGCGCTGCGGGCTCGACGACGTCGTCGCTGCCGCCGCCGAACCGGATCCGTTGCGGCACGGAGCGTCCTGGGGGAGCGGTGGCCTCGTCTGGCGCGAGCCGGAGGCGGGGGGCCTGTTGCTGCGGCGCGGGCCGTTCGATGCGCGCTTGCGGGCCGCGGCGGCGCAAGCGGGAGCGGTGGTCCGTTGCCCGGCGCAGGTGCGCGCCGACGGCGATGCCTTCGAGCTCCGCGGTGAGGGGGGCGAGGAACGTCTGCACGCGCGCGTCGTCGTGCACGCAACCGGCCGCGGTGGCGTTCGCCAGCGGCACGGACCGCACACGATTGCCTGCACGTTCCTCGGCGAACCCGATCCTGCCGATCGGGCGACGGCGGTCGTGGAAGCGGTCGAAGCCGGCTGGTCGTGGACGCACGTGCCGCCGCAGGGCCCGGCCGCGTGCGCGTGGTTCGTCGATGGCGCCCTCGATCCCGCAGTGCGGCGCGCGGCCGTGCAGCAGGCGTTCGCGTCGGCACGCGGTCCGGCGGCGCGGTTGCGCGACGTGCAGTTGCGCTTCGCCAACGATGCGACGCCGACGGTTGCCGACGCCGTGCCTGCCGTGCTGTCGCTCGGCGATGCGGTCGCCACGGCCGATCCGCTGTCGAGCCAGGGCGTCGAGAAGGCCCTCGCTGCGGCCGAGCACGCCGCCGCGATCGTGCGCACGGCACTTGGGGAACCGGCGTGCACGGAGCGGTTGTTCGCGCTGCACCGTCGCTGGGAACTGGGTCTTGCGACCGCGCACCGCGGCACGGCGCAGCAGTGGTATGGCCGCGAGGATCGCTTCGCTGCAGCGCCGTTCTGGCGGGCGCGCACGGTCGCGGTGCCGTCCCCGTTGTCGCTTCCCGAAGGCCACCTGCAGGCGGCATCGACCCTCACCATGCAACCGGTGTTGGTCCGCAACGGGGCCCGCTTCGCAAGGGTCGATGGCGTGCGCGACAGTGCGACCGGGGACGAACGCAGCCACATCGGCTACGTGCCGATCGCACCGGTGCTGGCGGCGTTCGCGTTGCCGCGTTCGCTCGGCGATGCGGTGCGCCAGGCCGGCACCGACGCGCGCCTGTTCGTGCTGCCGCCGCGCGCGGTCCACGCGGCCATGCTCGAACTGGTGCGGCTCGGCTGGCTCGTGCCCACCGGGTTGGCGCGCGCGTGACCGGCGGCGTGCCCCGTCACTCGCTGGCCAGGAACTCTTCTGCGTGGCGGCGCTGCGGCTGCAAGCCCCGTTGGCCCGAGTAGGCGTCGAGGAACCGTTGGTAGCACGCCCGCGCCTTGACGGGGCGACCGGCAAGTTCCTGCAGTCGTCCTTCCCAGAAGATGGCGCGAGGCTGGTCGGGCCAGAATTTCTGCGCGCGTCGCGCTGCGGCGAGCCCACTGTCCAAGGCGCCGGTGCCATGGGCTTCGCGGTAGCGAACGCGCGCTTCGGCGACCTCGATCAGGCAGGCTGGGTCGTCGGGTGACCTGGCCTGGGCCGCCAGCGCCGCCACCAGCTGGCGCGTGATCGCGACCTTGCCGCGCTGCTGCTTGCGGCAGTCGAGACAGCGGATCGCGATCGAGTCGGCGAAGAACTGCAGCGTCTCGTACCAATGCTTCTGTTCGGCGGCCCCGAACGTGAACGCCTCGCCGCACTGCACACAGGTGCGTGGTTCGTCCACGTAGTAGTACCGCGGCACGTGGCACATCGGGCAGTAGTCCTGGCGCCGGATGTCGCCGCGCACAGCGCCGACGGGCATCTTCGGCTCGTAGTCCGGGTCGTACTGCACGACGCCCTCGTGTTCTGGATGAGGCACCATCGGAATGCGTCCGAATCGATGGTGCTCCCTCGAGACGACTTTGTGTCTGTTCTCCATGGGTCGGCCCATTCCAACCGGATGCCCGGAGCGCAGCAAGCTGCGGTGCGTGGGCTAGCCCAGCGAACGCAGCAGGCACCCGGTGACAGCCGCCACTGCGAGGCTGTCCCCACGCGCCATCAATCGCCGCACGCCATCCGCATCGGCGGGGGGCAGCGGCGACGCGAACCACACAAACCGCCCGCCGTGCCGCCGCAGTTCGGGCACCATCGGCAGCACGTTCGGATCGCCGACGACTGCTTCGACGTCGGCGAGGTTGCCCGGATCGCACGCCATGCCGCCGTAGCTGGCCGGGGCCACGATGCGCGTGCCCTGCGCCTTCGCCGTGCGCGAGAGTTCGAGCAACGCCGTCCGGTAGCGCAGCGACGTCGTGCCGAGGCTGAGGTTGACGAACTGCGGCCGCAGCGACACCGCGTGCGCCAGCGCCTGCAGCACCAAGGCGAAGTCGCATACCGGTTCGCGGTCGAACACGCGCAGCGACGTGATCTCCACCTGCACGTCGCCGAGGAAGCGCACCATCGTCGCGGCGACGGCGGTGCCGTGCCCGAGCAGGTCCTGGCCGCCATCGCCGGTGGAACCAAAGGCAGGGCCCGCGACCACCCGATGCGCGCGCAACGCGCGATGCTGGGCATCGACGCCGCTGTCGATCACGACCACGCGGCGCGCGGCAGGCGTCATCCGTCGACGACGTGGATGCGGCCGACGATCTCGCCTTCGAGTTCGACCGTCTTCAGCCGCTTCAAGCTGCCGTCGAAGACTTCGAAGTCGCTGCCGGCAACGCCGACGTAGACCTTGTCGGCCTCCGGCGAGACCGCGACCAACGAACGCCGCGGGCGGAACTCTTCGAGCGCCTCACAGATCTTCTGGCCGTTGGTCAGGTCGATCATCACCATCCGCGTGCGTTCGTCGTCGCCGCCGCGGCCGCCAAAGCCACCGCCCATCGCCACGCCGATCTTCTTCTTGTGCGCGATGCGCAGCCCGAACGAGTTCTGGCTCGGACCCCATTCCTGCACGTCGAGCACCTTCTTGTTGGCGAGGTCGATCTCGACCGTGCCCCACGTGGTGCGGCGCGTTTCGACCGGGTCGGTGCTCGTGTAGAGCATCAGCGCGCGAGTCGGGTCTCTGCGGTCGAGCAGGTCGTTGCCCGACAACCGGATCGCGCCGGCGCCGAAGTAGCGCGGCGTCTTGAGGTCGAGCTTGCCGGTTTCCTTGCAGGTTCGCGCGTCGAGGAACAGCAGGTTGCCGTCGTTGTCCTGGCTCGTCCAATGCGTGCCGTCGGTCGACAGCGAAGCCCCGCGGTCGAGGGCGTCGGGCAGCTTGCGCACCTTGCGCACGACCTTCTTGTTGGCGCTGTCGTAGAGCAGCCACTGCGCCGCTTCGAACGAGTAGCGGTCGATCTCCTTCTTCACGCGGTCGGTGCGCACGAGCCAGTGCACGCCGCCGGGGCACTCCCGCCATTCGCGGACGCGCAGGATGAACCCTTCTTCGGTGACCAGGTGCTCGCTCGTCACCGTGCCGGTGGCGAGGTCGACGACCTCGAGGGTGTTCTGGCCCTCGGTGACGCACACGATGCGCTTGCGATCGTGGGTGAGGTGCGTGCTCCAGAACATGCCCTTCAGCGCGACCTTCTTCGCGACCGTGTCGGTCGCCGGGTCGTACTGCACGAGCCAGTTCGGGTACATCGTGAACCAGAAGTACTGCTTGCCCTGCAGCCCCGCGAGCGGCGGCGCCGCGACCGGAGTGAACTCCGGAAACTCGAAGGCGCCTTCGCCTTGCGCACCGCCCGGACCCTGGCCGTCCTGGCCACGACCACCGGCGCCGCGCCGACCGCCGCGACCTTGCCGTTCGCCGGCACCCGCAGCGGGAGCCGGACCGGGCGTGGGAGCAGGATCCTGGGTCGCGGGCGATTCCTGGCCGCCGGCCGGCGGTTGCGTCACCGGCGCGGGAGTCGGGGTCGGCGCAGGAGTGACCGGCACCGGCACCTGCGCGACCAGGGCGCTGGTGAACGCGAACGCGAGCAACGACGACGAAACGAGCATGCGCAGGGAACTCACGGGAACACCAGGTCGATCGACTTCCAGTCCTGCATGGGGGCGCCGCACGACATCGTCCACTTCGGCGAATTGGTGACGCCGTCGGGGACCTGCGCCGGCCAGTAGCAGGTGTGGTAGCAGTCGTAGAGGTCGCGCTCGATCGGCTGGCACAAGCCGTGCGTGCCGTTGCCCGAGTCGACTTCCCAACCGGGCGCGAAGATCGTCGTGCAGCCGTACGGATACTGCGTTGGCGGCGGATCCTGCGTCAGGGCGCGGGCCTGGCCACGCTGCGCCAGCACCAGCGCGGCGAGTTGCCGCGCCTTCTGGTTGCAGGCGAGGATGCGCGGCGTGGGGCGCCGCGGGGGAACGTCCGGATCGTTCGGAACATTGCTCATGACTCGAACCTCGCGAAGAACTTCGGATTGGCTTCGAGGATGCGGCCGTAGGTGCGCAGCCCGAGATCGATGAAGCCGCGAATCCACTCGCAGTAGTGAAGGTTGGCGACGGTGGCGTCGCCGTAGCGCACGTGCGCCTCGTGGTAGCAGCCGCCCGCGCACAACGGCCGCGCGAAGCACTGCGTGCAGTCGGTCTTGTTGTCGATGTGCGCCTGCGTCAAGAACGCGGTGCGCGTGGCTTCGTCGATGCCGGTCGTCACGGTGCCGACCGAGTGGCTCTTCGACTCGACGAAGCGATGGCACAGGCCGAGTTCGCCTTCGGTGGAGACGCCGAGCAGACCGAGGCCCGCGCCGCACGGATGCGCCTTGTTGACGCCCTGGTGCAGTTCGCGCAGCAGGTCGCCGAGATTGGCGAAGCCGTGCGTTTCGTTGCGCAGCGCCGCCGCCACGTAGTCCTCGGCCAGTTCGCCGAACTCGCGCAGCAGCTTCTGGTAGCCCTTCTCGCCGAGCGCGTAGTCGCGGCCGAGCCCGGCCGTGACCGGCGCGAAGCCGACTTCGTCGAAGCCGAGTTCTTGCGTCAGGAAGCGGTAGGTGTGCGGCACCGGTGCTGCCCCCGACGTCAACGTCACGCGCGCGCCGATCGAACGACCCTTGCGTTCCTTGTTGGTCACCAGCAGATGGCGGATGCGCGGCTCGATGACGTCGAAGCTGCCGACGCCCTTCTGGAATTTGCGGTGGCGATCCTGATCCTGCTGGTCGCCATCGATCGAGATGGTGATGCCGAAGCGATGCTTGGTGAGGAAGTCGACGACCTCGTCGGTCAGCAGCGTCGCGTTGGTCGTCAGCGAATAGTGCACGCGCTTCTTGAAGGACTTCGCCGTCTCCTCGGCGTACTCGGTGGCGACCCGGATCGCCGGGAAGTTCAGCAACGTCTCGCCGCCGAAGAACGTGATCGACACCTGCGGCCGGTCACCGCTCGAACGCATCAGGAAGTCGATCGACTGACGCGCCGTGTCGTCGTCCATCTTCGGCTTGCCGGTGCCCTTGCTGCCGTCGCCCGCCGTGAGCCGGTCTTCGCCGTACTCGTAGCAGTAGGTGCAGGTGAGGTTGCACTTGTTGGTGACGTTGAGCACCAGCGTGGCGAGCGGGAACGGCATCGGCGGCAACGTGGCGCGCGGTGCCGGCGACTCACCGACCGGGCGCACGACGCCGAGGTCGACGAGGTCGTGCAAGGTGCTCTCCGCCAACTCGCGGTCGGCCTGGTCGGCGATCCATGCGTCCTGGTCGCGGCCGCCTGGCACCGCGAACGCATCGACGACCGCGCCGGTCGCCGCATCGACACCGAGGATCGCGGCCGAACTCGCGACATAGACGAACTCGGCGCCGCGTTCGCCGCGAAACCGACGGTGCAGCACGGTCTGTAGTTGCATGATCAGCGATCCTCCCACTCGAGCGCGTTCCAACGCACATAGAGGGGCACGGTGACGATCAGGTGGGAACGGGCGCGAAACAGCTTTTTCTCGCGGGCCGGCGGACCGGCGGGAACTTCGGGCACGACGGGCTTCTCGACCTTCGGCGCCGGCTTCTCCGCAACCGGCGCGGTCTCGCCGTCCTTCTTCTCGGCCGGTTTGTCGGCGGCCTTTGGCTCCGGCTTCTTCGGCTCCGGGCGCACCGCGACGTCGAGTTCGATCTCGGCGGTCACGAACACGTCGCCGACGTTGTTCGCCTGCCACTTGCGCACCGGATTCGGGCCATCGACGCCGGGCGTGAACACGCCGGTCATCGCATCGATGCTGCCAACGTACTTGAGGTCGTCGTCGTTCTCGCGCACCTTGAACTCTTCGAGACCCCACTTCGGGCGCACCTGGAACAGGTCGACGTCGTCGGCCGTGAACGGCTTCTCGTCCTTGCCGCGATGCATCGCGACCGCTTCGAAGCGCTCGATCTGGTTGGGCAACTTGATGCCACCGACGCGCGACAGGCCCTGCAGCGGCCGGATGCGCACGTAGTCGACGGTGTCGTACAACGTGACCACGGCGCCGGCGGGATCCGCCATGTGGGCGACCGTGCGCACGCCGAGTTCGGTGCCGGCCTTCGCATCGACGACGAGCACGACGTGGCGATCGCTGCGGCGTTCGAACGCCTTCACTTCGAGGCCTTCGCCGACGAAGAAGTCGGTCGCGGCGACGTTGGCCGCGAAGCCTTCGCCATGCACGTCGAGGCGATGGCCCGTGCTCGGCACCGCGATCGCCGAGTTGCCGAGCGCCAGCACGCGGGCGCGACCGAGGTCGCGGCGCAGCGTGACGTCGACGCCGACTTCGTCGTAGTTGCCGGTGAACATGCGGCCCTTCAGCATTTGCCACGCATCGTCGAGCAGCAGCACCTCGCGGAAGGTCGGCGAGCCCGCGGCCGCTTCCTGGCTGCGACCGCGCCAGCTGTAGCCGGCGTAGAGCAGGCCCTTGCCCGTGCGCACGATGCTGGTGCCGTCCGTGAACGACAGGCGCCAGGTGATCTCGTATTCGTCGGCATCGACGCGTTTCAGTTCGGCGGTGCCGACGAGGTCGCCACGGCCGATTTCGTGGCCAAACACGGTCCAGGTGCCCGCCAGCGGCACTTCGCGCTTGTTCTTGCTCCACGACTCCCATTCCGGGCTGAACAGCGGCTGGCTCTTGGCGAGCGCCTGCAGCACGCGATCGCCAACGCCTTGGGTGGGGGTCGGCTCGGGAGTCGCAGTCGGGGTGCCCGTTGCGCCGGCGCCGCCGCGGCCGCGGCCACCACCGCCACCTTGGCCACCCGTCGCACCCGCGGGAGGGCCGCCACCGCCGCCGCCAAAGCCGCCGCGACGGCTCTCGTCGTCAGGCGGACCGCCGCCCATCTGGCCACGGGCCAACGGGAACATGGCGACGTGCGTGGCGCGCAGCAGCTGCCATTCTTCGTCGTCGCGCTGCTGCAGCAGGACGCGGCCCAGGGTGTGGCACTGGGCGCAGGCACGCTTGAAGTCCTGTTCGTGATGGTCTTCGGACCAGTGCACGCGGCGTTCACTCTCGTAGAGGCCACGTTCGGCTTCGTTGCGCGTGAGGCCGTGCGTGTTCGACAACGAACGGACGAGCTGCTTGGCGTCGTTGGGCGAGAGCTGCAGGCCGTGCAGACGGCCCATGCGCTTGATCGACTCCGACCAGCCTTCGGGCGACTTGCGCACGAAGCTGATGCGGGTCATGTGCTGCTTGTCGTCCTGGGCGTGGCAGCGGGCGCAGTGGGTGAGGACGAGCGGGTCGTCGACGGGAATGCCACGGCGGGCGGGCTTCTCGGCGGGGGTGGCCGCAGCGGCGGCTTCCGTTCCTTGGCCCTGGCCCTGCGGTTGGCCCTGGCCTTGCGGCGCGGCTGCCGCGGGTGCGGCCGCCGGTGCCTGGGGAGTCGCGGTGACCGGCGCGTGGCCGCTGGGCAGAGGCGGGTCCTGGGGGGAACGGGCGGGGGACGCGACGATGCTGCTGGCGAGGGCAAGCAGCACGGGAACGATGAGGCGGACGGGGCTCAGCACGCCATGGCTCCAGAGGGTGGCCGCGGCGTGGTTGCGCCGCGGGAGGTCGGGAAGGTAGCGGATCGGTTGGCGCCTGCGAGGGTTGCGTCGGGAAGTAGCTCGCTAGGCTGGTCGCACTTTCGTCTCGGGGAGGTCGGCGTGGCGGAGTGTCTGGCGCCGACTGGCAGGGCTCGGTTGGGCAGGTCTGTCCATTTTCACGACGAGCCCGCATTCGCGCGTAGTGAATGAGCCGCCGCGCGAACTTGCGACGACGTTGCCATCCTGTGAGTAGGATCGGCAGCCTGCAGACCGCGATCGTTCCGATCGACGGTTCTGCCGAACACAAGTTCGTTGGGCGCACCATGTCGAAGGCAACTGACCCCATGCGTCGCACTCCCCCTTGGCTCGCGTGGTCAGCAGGCTGCGTCGCCTCCGTCGGGGTCTTGATGGGCCTGTGGCAGGTTGCCAACTTCGGGCTCGGGATCGTGGCGGGCGACTACGTTGGTGAGTTGGAGGGGCTGGTCCGCGTGTCGGCAGCGGCCGGTGCGATATCAATGCTCGCGACCTTGCCCGTCGCAAGGCTCTTGTTTCGTCGAGCACGTGCCTCGGCTTGGCTCGCCGCGCTGATGATCCCGATCGGGGCGTTTGCCATCTACCACCTTGTTCCTAGCGTCTTCGTGTACGCGAAGTTCTGAGGCATGATTGGGAGCAGCAGGGCGTTGCCCTGCCCGTCGAGGATGCAGACGAACATCGTCCGCGCGTGAAGGTCGACGCCGCAGTAGTGCTTGTGCGGCTTCGTGTAGAATCGCATGTGGCCTCCTGGGTCGGTTGACAGACTGAGCGTACCCCCGTCGGGTACGTGCTCAGGGGGCCTTATCAGCATCCCGGTGCAGCAGCCGACGAGCGCCCCCAAGCGGGCGCTCGCGGCTGAGCACCAAAGACGTTAGGCACACGGACAACCTTGGCCGCGCGCACAGAACCAGAGCCACGCCGCCGATGGCGTTCACTCGCGCAAGCCATGGGCGCCTACGTCATCGGGTGCGCGCTGGGAGTGGTTGCTTGGATGCTGGGGTTCAAGGCCGTGAGCACTCACTACGTGTGGGGCGCAACCGACGCTCTCGACCTCCTCAAGTTGGCGGGGATGATCGTCGGCTTGCTGACTCTCTGGTTCCTATTGGCGTTCGCGCTGTCGGGAGGACTTGCTCGCGGTTCGCGGCCGGTTTGCCTCCTGGCCTTCTGCATGGGCTTCGCAGTTGCCTGCTTACTCGGGGGGACGTTCGTCGTCGATCTTCATCGCAACTGGGGGGCATTCCTGGGGCCACTTGCGGCAGGCGCGGTCTGCGGGCGAGCATCCTGGCCGCGCGGTTCGCTCGAGCGAGGTAAGCTGGTGCCAAACTAGGCGCAGCAACCGACTAGCGCCCCCAAGCGGGCGCTCGCGGCTGAGCACCAAAGACGTTGGCCGGATCCAGTGGTCGTTGCTCACATGACACGCGGTAGAGTTGCCATCCTGATCATGCTGCTCGTGGCCGCGGCTCTTGCCTCTGTTGCGTGGCGGGTGGAGTTCTCCAACCGGTTTGTGATTCGCAACGCCACCGGCGCAACCCTGGGCGAGATCCACGTCGTTGCACGACACCTAGATGGACGAGTCGCCTTTGAGCAGACGGTTGCGAGCCTGGCAGTGGGTACGTCAGCGACTATCAGGCATGCGCTCAACGACTCCCGACTCAGCCTCGACTTCAAGATGGTAGGGGTCGTGAGGCATTTCGACGTACGCTACATCGACCTGTGGAAGGGGGAGGGCTGGGTGCTGGAGATTCAGTCGGATGGCTCGGTAAAGCAGGGCTACGACTACACGGGCTCTCAGCTACAGTAGGGCGTCCAACAAGCCGCAGGAGCTGACGCGCCGCGGGGACGCAACAGGCGAGGCAAGAGCCCTCACCACGCGGCTCGAAGCTCAGCGGCAGAGACGTTGGGCGGATCCGCGCGGCTCTGCTACCAGCCAGAGGATGACGTTGCCATGAGACAACTGGGTGCCCTTACGCTGTCGCTGTTCTTCGGCCTGCTGATGGGGTGGTTGTATCTGAAGGCCTGGAATGCCTGCGCTGGTAACGGACCGATGAGGCCGGAGCAGGTGCATGAGCACGAGAGTTTTTTCATCAGCTTCGTGGTGTTCACCGCCGTGCTCTCCAGCGCCGTCATTGTTTTGGTGGCTCGGTTGATCCATGGTTCGAGGCAGCGCAGATGTCGCCCGAGCTGACGAGCCGCGGTCAACACGCGCCTTACCACCGGATGCTCAAAGTCTCCGCGTGCGCGGTAGGATGACCGCCCGACGCAGCAAGCGACGAGGCGCGCGGGAAGCAACCGATGTTCGAGAGCAACCGACCGCGCGCCTCGCGAATGAGCGTCAAAGACGTTAGGCGGTATGGATGAGACGTCCAACCCTCTGCGGAGAACGATTCTCGGGCTCTTGCGTTTGCTCAGCAGTTTCGAAGCGCAAGTCGCGTACGACGTTCCCGCAGAGTGATTATGTATGTGGTTCAATGATCAGTACCACCCGGAGAGCGATCTCTTTCAGTCGGCTTTTTCCTCCCGCGAGCGCGCGATCGTCGCCGCATTCCACCAGAGGTTCGAGAGCGTGAGCGACTCGTTTCCCGACCCCCTCGGGAGGGCCGCCGATTTGCAGGCCCGTCCTGAGTGGTCCGACCCGGGTACATGGGTAACACTCGTGTCCGGGCACATGGGTAACACTCGGACGTGACCGGGACGGTCTCGGCGGGTCTGGTGGCCGGATGCCATGGACCCAGACGGACCCTGTTATGGAGCGAAGGAAGTTCAT
>SXPB01000036.1 GCA_005776475.1 Planctomycetia bacterium | reverse complement strand
TTCTTCGACGAGAAGGTCGAGCCGAAGGAGATCCCGGCGATGCTCGCCAACGTGCGCATCCACGGCCGCGACGAGTTGCGCGCGCGCAATCTCGGCGGCGCTACGACCGGCATCGCCAAGTTCCTCGACGAGTGCCTGACGTTCGCGGTGGCGCTCGCCGGCAAGGGCGGCAAGCCCTCGGTCGCCAGCATGCTCGACACTTCGGCGCTGCAGCAGGCGCTCGGCGGTGCCGTGCCGACGGCGCCCGCCAAGTAGGCGCTCAGCGTTGGCGCCGCGTCGGCGGCGCCGTTCCGGTCACTTCTTCTCGGTGACCGTGATCACGACCTCGGTCTTGCTGGCACCGTCGCTTACGCGCAGGTGGCCGCTCTTCTTATCGGCCGGGATCTTCAGGATCGCTGCGCCTGCTGCGACGTCGATCTCCATGACTCGCGTATCGGTCTCGTCGTAGACAGTCAGTTTGGTCTCGGTCGAGCGCACCGTCAGCTGCACGGTGTCACCGGCAACGGCCTCGGTCTTCTCAGTCTGCAGCGAAGTCTCGATGCGACCGAGCGGCACGATTCCGTTCGTCCACTTGTGCAGCAGGTTCGTTTTGTAGAGGGCGAACGCGACGATGCCGAGGAACAGCAAGAAGCCGATGACCTTCGGCCACGGACTCTTCTTCGGCGCGTACGGGTCGATCAGGGAACGTTCCGAGCCGGCCGGGATCTTCGGCAACTCCGTCAGCGAACCGCCGAGCGGGATGTTGACCTTGGTCATCGTGTTCACGGCCCAGCCGTTGGCGTCAAGGATCGGGCCGAGGTTGCGTTGCCGCAGCTTCAACCAGGCGATGAACATCGACGGGCCCGAGATCGCGAGCAGGATGCCGACGATGCCGACCGGGATCCAGGCGCCGAGGCTCAGGAAGCCACCCAGCAAGCCCGCCAATGCCGTGCTGATGCCGCCGACCGCGACGCCGATCGCCGCGACCATGCCGATGTCGAACTTCGGCTTTTCCGGCGCGGCGCCGGTCTTGGCGGCTTGCCCCGCCGCTGCTGCGCCCGCCGCGAGCCTTGCGTTCGCTGCTTCGTCCGCTGCCGCAGCCTTCTTGGCGATCGCCTCCTGGATGCCGCGCAGCACCTTCTTGTACGGCGACCAGAACGCCTGCCGGATGCTGATCGGGTTGCTGACGATCCTGGTGATCGTCGCGTCCCAGTCGACGCCCTTGCGGTCGTAGAAGATGCCGTTGCGGCCTTCGAACAGGTTGTCGCTGTCGCCCGCGGTGAACGCGCAGGCGACGCTCATCTTCAGGCCGCCCGGCCGCGTGCACTCGACGTAGGCGAGATACGCGTTCGACATCGGCGCCATCTTTGCGTGCTTGCCGGCGTCGTTGACGTGGAAGCACATGTCGCAGGCACGGCCGTCGAGGTAGAGCGTCCCGGCCTGGAAGATCGCGCCGCGCCGCGCATAGAAGTCGGCGAAGCTGACGTAGTTGTTGAGCAGGCGCGCGAAGTCGCGGTGCAGGCGGCACAGCTTCTCGACGCGCGTCATCGCGTCGACTTCGGTGGCGACCGCGAGGTCGTCGTCGATCGCCTTCTGCAGCGCGGCCTTGCTGGTGCCCGCGAGGATCTCGCGCACGCGCTTGCCGCCGAGGCCTTCCACTGCGGCGCCGGCCTTCTTTGCGAGCCACGCGCCGTAGACATCGAGCTTGGCGCACAGCGCCATCCACTCGGCTTCGGTCAACGTCTCCTTGTCCTTGCAGCACGCCGCCCGTAGGCCCGCCAAGGCGCCGGCCCAGGCCGGGTTCGTGCCCTTGGTCAGCGGCAGCGGCTTGTTGGCTTCGACGATCGCGAGCGGGAAGTGCGCCACTTCCTGCGCCGTGATCGTGAGGTCCTTGGCGGCGGCGGCGATGTAGGCCTCCTGCTCGCGATTGACTGCGGCCAGCGCGCGCGGATCGAACGCGGCGAGGCGGCAGCGGCCGAAGTAGTCGTCGACCTTGGCGCGCACCGCACTCAAAGCGGCGTGTGCTCCGGCAGTGCCATCGCCGAATGCGAGCACGGTCTTGGCGTCGGCTTCGGCGGCCTTGGTCCAGGCATCGAAGTCGCCGCAGGCGGCGAAGAACGCATCGAGCCGCGCCTGGTCGTAGCCGGGCTTGCCCGAACGATCCGCGGCGCCGCCCATGCAGGTGACGATGTCGGCGGCGACACTGCGCGCCTTCTCGTCATCGACGGTGTCCGGCGGCACGATGCCGTCCGCGTTCCGCTTCGCCTTGGCGAACACTTCGGCGGTCTTCTCGGCGTCGGCGATGGTGATCACCGTCGCTTCCTTGCCGAGGCTCTTCAGGATGTGCTGCGCCGAAGCGAGCAACGCCTTGCCCTCGGCGGTGTCCTTGCGCAGGTTCGCGAGTTGCACGCCGTCCTCACCCTTCACCAGGACGTTGCCGTCGGCGAGCACGTCGCGCAGCCACTTGACCGCCGCGAGGATCTCCGGCGGCCGCACGTGGGCGTCCTTGTCGCTGTCGAGCAAGTCGAGCGTGCGCGCGTCGATTTCGAGCCCCTTCACCGGGCAGCTGAGCGCGACCCAGAGCTTCTGGTCGAGCTGGTCGAGGTTGAGAATGTCGGCGCCTTTGTCGAGGCGGACCTGGTCGACACCGCCGGCGCGGTAGAACGACCAACGATGCGAAGCGGACTTCGCGGAAGTGGATGGAGCCATGGCGAGTTTGTGGCGCTGGTTTGCGGGGGTGGGAGTGTCCGGACCGCGAGGGCACGATCAAGAAGAGAACCGCGGTGGCTACTCGCGCAAATGGCGGTTTGGCCCCGTGCGTACGGCGCGGCCGAATTTCATGGCGCGCCGCCGGCTCCGCCCCGCAGGCGGGATCGGTCAGCGCACCAGTTCGAGGGCAAACGCCGCCGGGTCGCCGGTCCGCACCGCAGTCTGCAAGGCGAGCGAGCGATCGATTGCGCGCGGGTGGTATCCAAACGGCAGGACCGGACCGTCGAGGTCGATCCAGTCGGAAGTGCTGGCGCGGCGCTGCAGCTCGGCGCGCGCTTCGCGTTGCAGGCGGGTGTCGGTGGTGGCGGCTGCCAGGGCCGCGAGGTTGGCAGCGGCCGGCACGTAGTGCGGTGCTGCGGCGAGTGCGCGGTGCCACAGACGCCAGGCGGCCTCGCCGCCTTCGTTGCCGCGCCAGCGCAGCGTCGCGAGGCCGAGCAGGTTGAGCGTGCGCGGATCGTCGGGGGCGAGGTCGTGCGCGGCGATGGCAGCGGCGGCGATGGTCTTGCCATCGGCCCAGGTCGGCAGCATGGCGATCGCGCGGCTCAGCACCCGTTCGGCTTCGGTGCTGCGCGGACGGCCAGGGCCCTGCTGCGCGAGCAGTGCCAGCAGTTGGCCGAAGCGTTTGCCGAGGCGATGGTCCTGCACGCGGCGATGGCCGGCGCGCGCGATGCGTTCGCAACGCAACCGATCGGCCAGTAGCTCGTGCGTGATGGCTTCGAAGTCCTCGGCGCCGTAGAGCACGCATTCTTCGCCCGGCGTGAAGAACTCGGCGATTTCGAGGTTCTCGCGCTCCATCAGCAAGAGCGCGCCGCACGCCGGCACTTCGAAGCCGCGCAGGTTCATCT
This sequence comes from Planctomycetia bacterium, assembly GCA_005776475.1. Classification (GTDB taxonomy): domain Bacteria; phylum Planctomycetota; class UBA1135; order UBA1135; family UBA2386; genus UBA2386. The sequence continues at coordinate 11,129 of SXPB01000036.1, read as the reverse complement.
CGCCGCGGATCGAACGGTTCCAGCCGATGCGACACCGGTTGAGGAAGCGGCCGTAGGCCTCACCGTGCACGCCGCTCTGCACCACGGCGCGCACGCCGCGCGTCGTCAGCGCGCGCACGCGATCGAGCCACGGCGCGCGTTCGCGCTGCACGGTGGGGTTCTGGTTGCCGGCGAAGCCGACATCGATGTCGCGCGGCCCGGCGTCCGCCCATTGGCGGTGGAACGGGCGCTTGTGCGCGTACTGGCACCAGTAGCGCACATCGGCGAACGACAGCCGACGGAACAGGTCCTGGCCGGCGCGGTCGCACAGCAGCACGTCGAAGAACGGCCACAGGCCGGCGACGTACGGCAGCGACAGGTTGTAGTCGGAGATCACGCCGACCACCGGCACCGGACAGTGCTCCATGCCCGCGGGCAGCGGTTCCTGGTCGGGCCACCACAGCAACACGAGATCCGGGGCAAAGTCGCGCGGCAAAGCCGCCGCCAGTTCGTCCCAGCTGCCCGTCGACGGATCGAACACGACGTCGAACGGAAACAGCACGCCATCGACCAGCATGCGCCCGGGCGGTCCGAACGACAGCCATTGCACGTCGACGAACGCAGCGCGTTCGTCGAAGCATTCGAGCGGCAGGTTGGTCAGGATGCGCACGGCAAGGCCACGCGGCTAGGCAGCGGGCAACGCCGCGAGGTTGGCGCGGGCGTCGTGGTGGTCGGGTTGCAGCACGAGCGCGCGCTGGAAACTGTCGCGCGCGCCGACGAGATCGCCGGCCTGGAACAACACGACGCCGAGGCGGTTGTAGGCATCCGCCGAACGGGTGCCGACCGCGAGCGCGGCGCGGAACGCCTGTGCCGCTTCGTGCATGTCGCCGAGCGCGTGCAGCGCCTGGCCGCGACGGCAATGCAGCGTCTCGTCGTCGCTGCCGCGTAGGACGAGATCGTCGAGCAGGCGCAGCGCCGCGCGCGGGTTGCCGGCGGCGAGCCATGCATCGACGGCTTCGTGACGCAGGGTGTCGTCGTCGGGACGCAGGCACTGGATCGCGGCGTGCGCGCGCGCGGCAGGTTCGAGCGAACCGGCTGCCTGCAGGCGTTGGGCGTGGGCTTGCAGTTGTTGCACCAGCGTTTCGTCGCCGGTGGTTGCGGCCGCACTCGGCACGAGGCGCAGCGGTTGGCGCGCGGAGGTCTTCTGCGCGAGTTCCAGCAGCACGGCTTCGAGCCGTTCGCCGTGCCGGTCGGGATGGTAGTGCGCCGCCAACCCGAGGCCGGCCTTGCGCAGGGCGTTGCGCACTTGCGGCAGCGAGCCCGCGAGCACCATCGCTTCGGCCATCGCCGCCGGATCCTTCGGCGGCACGAGCAACGCGTAGTTGTCGTGGCCGACCACTTGCCGGTGGTCGCGGAAGCACGGCACGTCGGTGAGCACGGTCGGCACGCCGCACGCCATCGCCTCGATCGCCGGCAGGAAGAAGCCCTCTTCGGCGCCGCTGCTGGTCGCCAGCAGCACGTCGAGCGAACGGTAGAACTGGCCCATGCCCGCGGGCGGCACTTGCTGGTGCCATTCCACCGGGAACGTCGTTTTCTGCTCGGCGGCGTCAGGTGGCACGTTGCTGGCGCGCACCAGCACCAGCTTCTGGCCGGCGGCAGCGGCGAGCGCGCACGCCGCGTACCCGGTCGGCAGATCCTTCCAGCCGATGCCGTACGGACCGACCAGACCGACGCGCAGCGGCGAGCCCGGGGCGCGCTCGGGCCCGGGATGATGCACGGCGTGGTCGATCGTGTAGACGATCTCGCGCGCAGCGAGGCCGAACTTCGACTGCAGCAACCGGGTCAGGTGCGGGCTGATCGTGATGTGGTGCACGCCGGGCAGGCGGTAGACCGACTCGATGCGATCGCGCAGCGGCCCGTTCTCGGGATTGTCGCCTTCGTAGCCTTGGCAGAAGTGCACCGGCACGCCCTTCGTGGGGCCGGCACTCGAGGCCCACGGCACCGTGGTCCAGAACGTGCCGATGATGACGTCGCCGTCGGGCAGGTGTTCGGGATGGAAGTCCTGGACCTGCAGGAAGCGGCATTCGATCCGCATCCACGAAGGTGCCCGCGAACGGCTGACCACCGTGACCTCATGGCCGCGCCGGTGCAGCCAATTGGCGTTTTCGAGGGCGACCTTGACCCCTCCCCACAGTTGATCCGCGACTTCCAACAACCACGTGATGCGCATGCGATGCCTGCTCCGCCTGAGGCGGAATCTGCCGACTGTCGGATCCATCGGCCCGATGGCATGGGGGGACTTGAGCCGGAACTCAGCCGAATCGGCCGCCGGCCCCCCGGTCACGGCTGCGTGGCGTTCGCGGTGGGCTCTCGGCATGATCCGCGACCCCCGTGAACCCGCTGATCCGCTTCATCCCCGCCTTCCTGGTGCGGTTCTTCGCCAGCCCCTACGTCGCCGGCGATTCGCTCGACAAGGCGATCGCGGTGGTGGCGAAGCTGCAGCGAGAGCGCGGCATGCTGTCGACGCTCGATCTGCTGGCCGAAGACATCCGGACCGAAGCGCAGGCGCAGTCGAATCTCGACACCTACTTGCGCATGGTCGATGCGGCCGCGGCGATGCCCGTCGAGTCGCGGCCGACGCTGTCGTTGAAGCCGTCGTCGTACACCACGAGCCCGCTGCAGCACGATGGTGATGCCTTGGGCTCGCGCGAGGCGATGTTCGCGATTGCCAAGGCGGCGGCGGCCAAGGGGGTGGCGCTGACGATCGACATGGAGAGCCGGCACTGGACCGACTTCACGTTGCAGACCCTGCGCGAGATGTGTGCGCAGGGCATGACCCACGTCGGCATCGTGCTGCAGACGCGATTGCATCGCACCGAAGCGGACCTCGACGCGTTGCCAAAGGGGCTGCGTGTGCGGCTGGTGATCGGCATCTACCGGGAGCCCGCCGAGGTGGCGCTGGCCGACAAGCCGGCAATGAAGGAGCGCATGCTCGCGTTCGCCGGCAAGCTGCTTTCGCGCGGCCACTACGTCGAGTTCGCCAGCCACGACGACACCTATGTGCGGCGGTTCGTCGAGCAGGTGGTGCCGAAGGCGGGCGTTGGCCGCGACCGTTTCGAGGTGCAGATGCTGTACGGGGTGCCGCGCGATCGTTTCCTCGCCGAGCTGCGCAAACAGGGCATCACGACGCGGCTCTACGTGCCATTTGCGCTCGGTTGGGACATGGCGATCCAGTACCTGCGGCGGCGGTTGGACGAGTACCCGGCCATGGTCTGGCTGGTGACCAAGAACATGTTCTCGCGACGCTGAGCCGCGGGCCCGCGGGCGTCATCCGCACAGTCTCCAAGGTCGATGGTGGCGGTCTGCGTGTCTTCTCGGTATACTGTTCGCCCCCTATGGATCCACTTGCCACGATTGTCGAGCGGCTTTGCGCCTGGAAGGACGTTGCCCGGGAGAAGCGTGACGGGAAGGACTGCTTCCTCGTCCGCGGCCAGGTTTTCGCCTACCTCGGCAAGAAGGGTGTCGTCGTCAAGCTCGCCCCGCCTCAGGTGACCGAGGCGCTCAAGATCATCGGCGCCAAGCGGATGCCCGACGACGGCGACCCGCACTCGCGCGAGTTCGTCGAGATCCCCGTCACCGGTCCGCGCGAAGTCGAGCGGGCGATGATGTGGCTGCGTCGGGCGTGCCGCCTCGGCCGCACGGCTGCCGGCCCGGTCTGATCGACGGTCGCTTCACGCAAAAGCCGACAGGTTCGCAGGCGCGGGCTCAGTCCCGCTGCCAGGGCACATCCGGTGTTCCGGCGTCGGCGTTGGCGCTGCGGGCCCAGGAAAACAGCAGGTCGGACAGGCGATTGAGCCAGATTCCGATCTCCTTGGGAATCGCGGCCGAAGGCTCCGTTCCGGCGGCGCGAACCAGCGTCCAATAGCGGCGTTCGGCCCGGCGCGCGACGGTGCGCAGCACGTGCAGCAGGGATGCCGTGCGGGTGCCACCCGGCAGCACGAACGTGCGCAACGGGGTCAGCTTCGCTTCCGAAGTGTCGATCCAGCGCTCGAGTTCCGCGATGGCCGGCGCGAGGCGCGCCACACAGGCGCGGCCGCCTTCGGTGGCCAGGTCGGCGCCGATGTCGAACAGGGTGCTTTGGATCGTGGCGAGCTTGCGGTCGAACTCGACTGGCAGCGGCTCGCTGCGCAGCAAGCCGAAGAACGCGTTCACCTCGTCGATGGTGCCGTAGGCCTCGATGCGCGCGTGGTCTTTGGCGACGCGCCGATTGCCGAACAGGCCGGTGTCGCCGTCGTCGCCAGTTCGCGTGTAGATGGGCATGGGGGCTTCGCTTCTACTGACCGGAGTCCGTCACGCGCTCATTGCGCGGAGGAAAATCCGGTCGGCGGCGAACCGCCGACCGGAATCTCTGTTCTACATTTGGCGAGCAGCCCTTGCGGGCGATGGAGAGGTTATTTCGCCGGGAACCGTGGCTCACCGCACTCCTGGCGAGAGGAGCCGGCAGCCGCCCAGGTCTCGGTCCCATGCAGTCAGAGAGCTGTACGAATCACGTTGCCCATTCGACGGCAACGGCTCGCATCATTTGCTAGTCCCCGCCGTAAGTCAAGCGCCTTGGCGTCGATGCCATGGGTCCATGGCTGCCTAAGGAACTCGCGAAATCGTCGGGAGGCGACCCCGCAATCGGGGCCGCCGACCATGGCGATACCTGGTCGCGGGGATGCGCGGTCGGACCGTCGTTTGGACAGGATTCGAAGGCAATCCCAGGCCTTGACCCTAGGCATGGTCGGGCTCGGCCGCGCATGATCTCGGCTCATCTCCGGAGGTCGCCATGCTCGTCCGCTCCCTCGCAGTCGTTCTCGCCGCGTCGACTCTGCTCGCTCCGGCTTCGGCCCAGGCTCTCGAACTCGATGTGGTCGGTGGTTCGCTGCCGGGCATCTGGACGCTCGACACCTATCCGGGCCTGGTGCCGTTCGAACTCGTGGCAATCGTGGCATCGGCGACGTCGGGACCGACGCCGTGTTGGTGGTTCGATCCGAACGACTCGCGCACGCTCGACATCGGTCTCGACATGCTGTCGCTCGCCTGGCCCGGCCTGACCGACCTGAGCGGCCACTTCGTGCAATCGCTGCCGATTCCGGCGGCGCCGGCACTCCAGAACCAACCGTTGTTCTTCCAGGCGGTGACCTTCGCGTTCAACGTCACGCTGCTGGACCGCATCAGCAACGGCAACGTCGTGCGCATGGGCAACGCGGGCACGTTCCGGGATCGGGCCGTGTTCTCACAATACGATCGCGCGTTCGCGAGCGTGTTGCCGCGCACCGACCGCAAGTGGCTGTTGGTCGGCGGTGCGCGCGGGCAATTGCTCGCGCAGCAGGCCTGGAGCACCACCGAGATCTACGATCCGATGACGGACTCGTTCACGCCGGGGCCGGCGCTGACGGTGCCGCGTTCGATGCACAGCGCCAACTTGTTGCCGAACGGCAACTGGCTGTTCAGCGGCGGCGTCAACGCGACCAACGATCCGCAGTCGACGTGCGAGGTCTACGATCCGATCGCCGACACGTTCACCGCGGTCGCGTCGATGGGCACGCCGCGCATGGGCCACACCGCCACGCTGCTGGCGAATGGCAAGGTGCTGGTGACCGGCGGCATCCAGGCGATGCCGACGACGCCGACGCAACTCGAGCCGGTGCACCAGACGGTCAACAGCAGCGAACTCTACGACCCGATCGCGAACACGTGGACCCCGGGTCCGAACCTGCTGACGCCGCGGGCCGGCCACATGGCGCTCACGCGCCCCGACGGCAAGGTGTTCCTGGCCGGCGGCATCAGCTGGGACAACGTCATCATCATCGGGTGGCTGCCGGCGGTTCGCCGTTCGTGCGACATCTACGATCCGGTCGCGAACACCATCGTCGCCGGCCCGCAGATGGCCACCGCGCGTTCGATGATCGACCCGGTCGATCTCGGCAACGACCGCTGGTTGTTCGCCGGCGGCATCAGCGCGCTGACGCTGCTCAACGCCGGCACGCCGACGGCGACGGCCGAGATCTACAACGCCGCCACCAACACGTGGCAGTCGGTCGGTTCGATGGCGACCGCCCGCGGCAACCAGAAGGGGTTCGCGCGCGCCCCCGGCCAGTTCCTGCTGTGCGGTGGCGCCAACGGCACGATCCTCGCGCCGAATGCACTGTCTTCGACCGAAGTGTTCTCGACGGCGACGAACACGTTCAGCCCTGGTCCGGCCATGAACTTCGCACGCGCTGGAGCGGCCATGTTCAAGACGCCGCAGGGTCAGGTGCAGATGTTCGGTGGTGGCACCACGGGTGGCACGATCACGAATTCGACCGAGTGGTACTACTTCTGAGTCTCGGCGACGACGAACTGCTGGCGCGCCTGGGCCAGAACGTGCGGGCGCTGCGCAAGCAACGCGGCTGGAGTCGGCGCGATCTCGCTGTGCGCACCGACATCAGCGAACGCTTCCTGGCCGACGTCGAGACCGGAGCTGCCAATCCGTCGTTGCTGAAGCTGATGGCGCTGGCGCGCTGCTTCGCGGTCGATCTGCCAGCCCTGCTCGCCGCACCCAACGACACGCGGCCGCGCCACGTGACGTTGCTGGGACTGCGCGGCGCCGGCAAGAGCACGATCGGGCCGCTGCTGGCGCAGCGGCTCGGCATGCCGTTCATCGAGCTCGACGGCTGCATCGAAGCGGCGTCGGGGCTTCGCATCGGCGAGATCTTCCAGGTGCACGGCGAGACCTACTACCGCGCCACCGAACGGGCCGAACTGCTGCGGTTGCTGGCCGGCGATCCCTGCGTGATCGCGGTCGGCGGCGGCATCGTCACCGACGCGCAGAGTTTCCAGGCGCTGCGCACACGATCGCGCACGGTGTGGCTGCAGGCGAAACCCGAGGACCATTGGCAGCGGGTGCTGGCGCAGGGTGACACGCGGCCGATGGCCGACAACGAGCAGGCGTTCGCGGACTTGCGGCGCATTCTCGAACAGCGCGACGGGCTCTATCGGCAGGCGGAACTGGCCGTCGACACGTCGGCGCGCGGTGTCGATGCGGTCGTCGATGAGTTGGCGCGGTCGCTTGCGGCCATCGCGAACTGACGCGCACGCCTCCGCTCGCAGGATTGGGCAATTCGCCAGTTCGCCGCCAGCCAGTTGACGCTGCTCGCCACCGCTCCCATTGTGCCGTCGTGCGGGAATCGTCCCGCGGTCGTCTGTGTCCCAGCACGAAGGAGAAGCAATGGTCCCCACTCGCGAGTTCCGTGTTCTGGCCAGTGTGTTGTTTGCCGTCGCCGTTGCCGCGCAGGCGCCGCAATCGCCTGCTGTCGGTACTCCTGCACCCGCCATCACGGTTGCCGATTGGCTCCATTGGGAAGGCGCACCGCCAACCCTCGAGTCGTGCAAAGGCAAAGTCGTGATGCTCGAGTTCTGGGGCACCTGGTGCGGGCCGTGCGTGCGCGCGATGCCGGCGATCCAGAAGCTGCACGATCGCTACAAGGATCGCGGCCTCGTCGTGTTGGCGATCTCGTACGAGCCGAAAGCGACGATGGAGCCGTTCTTGTCCAAGAACGCCTACACGATGCCCGTCGGTGCCGATACCGAGAAGAAGACCGTCGCCGCGTACGGCATTCGCAGTTGGCCGACCACGATCATCATCGACAAAGAAGGCCTGATCGCGCACGTCGGGTCGCCGTACGACGCGGAGGCCGCGGTCGAGAAGGCGCTTGGGCTCGAAGCGGGGCCCGCGGCGGTGTTGACGGCGTATCTCGGCAGTCTGAAGGAGACCGACAAAGCCAAGAAGCGAGCCGCTCTCGAACGTCTGCTCGAGAAGGCCGCCCCCGACTTCGACATCGCGAGCTGGGCCAAGAGCCAACTGCCGGCCGAGACGCAGAGCGAGGGAACGCCGCCGCCGGCAGCGCCGCCCGGAGGCGCCACGCCCGCCGCCAAAGCACCCGCCAAGCCCGTGGCCGCCGACGAACTGCTGCGGCGTTGCGGCGCTGCCTGGGCTGATGCGACGCAGCGCACGGCGTTGTTGCGGCAACTCGCCGAGCAGCCGACGGCGTTCGACCTCGCCAGCTTCGCCCAGCAGGCGATGGTGAAGGCGTTCCCGTTCGAAGCGGCCGAACTGCAAACGCTGCTCAAGGACAAGAAGTACGCCGCGGTCGTCGATGCCATCGGCCAGCGCGCGCCGGCGGCTGCCGTGCTCAATGCTGCCGCCAAGCACGCCGATCTCGCGAGCTTCTGCAAAGCGCGCATCGACGAGACGAAGAGCTTGGCCAAGCGCGCCTTGATGGCGCAGCTGTGGTTGTTCGCCAACGCGTTGCCGAAGGACGAGGTGCTGAATCGGCAGTTCCAAAGCGAGTTGGCGATGAGCGGTGCATCGATGAGCAAGGACCGCAAGACGCTGCTCGGAGTGCTGCTCGGCGGTGAGCAGGTGCATCGCGACCACGCCGATGCCTTCGTGCGCAGCCATCTGTTGCAGGTCGTCGTGATGGGAGACCTCGCCGCCGGCAAGCCGCCCCGGGTCAAAGAACTGCCGAAGGTCGTCGAGCAGAGCCGCAGCGAGATCGTGGCCGATCTCGAACGTCGCTTCGGCAAGCCGGAACCTCAGGTCGCGAAGTAGCGTGGTCAGCTGCGCGTGCCGCTGACGACGACGCGGTACTCGATCGGCACGCCGGGCGGGTGCGCCGCCAGCAACTGCACGAGGCGCACCAGTGCCTCGGGCGAGGCAACCGAACCGCCGGCGACGATGCGTTCTTGCTCGGCATCGACGCCGAGTGCCACGCCGTCGAGTTCGCGGTCGGCTTTGCGCTGCGCGTGGAATGTCTGCATCCAGTCGTTCGTGAACAGCACAAACTTGCCGCGGCGCGACTGCGCCCACCCGAGGTCGCGCTCGATCTCGGCTAGCTCCGCTTCGATCGCTTTCGCCACGGCACGCACAGCCTTCGTCTTCGGGCCATTCGCGAGCGACTTCTGCAGCCGTTCGCGCACCTTGGCGAGCTGCGTTGCGTTCGCGACGACGCCACCGACCAGGAACAGCAGATCCTTGATCCGGTAGCTCTCATCGGCAGTCACTGCGTCGGGGACGTCGATGGCATCGACTTCGACGCGGGTCTTCAGCAGCGACTCGGACCAGCGTGGCATGGGCGGACTACAGGTCGTTCGGCAGCTGGTCGGGCACCTGCTTTTTGCCGTCGCCGCGCACCAGCACCAGGATCGCGCCATACGGAACGACCAGGAACTGCTCGTCCTCGAACGTGATCTCGATCGCCGCTTTGCGGAAGAACAACGCGGTGTCGCCGAGCGCCACCTGCATCGGCAAGAAGCGCGACGCCTTGTAGCCTTCCTTCCACGTCTCCTGCTCTTCACTCGGCGGCGGCAGCGGCTGGCCCGGGCCGACCGCGACGACGATGCCGCCGCGCACGTCTTCCTTCTCGACGACAGTGGCCGGCAGGTAGAGGCCGACCTTGGTCATGCTCTCGGCCTTTTCGGGTCGCACCAGCACGCGATCGCCGACGACGAGAAGTTGTTTGTTGCCGCGCTTCATCGGCGGCGCACGATACGTCGCGGTCGCGGTCCGCGCATCTGCGGCGGCGCCCCGTTCCGTTTGGCATGGCTGCCGTTCCCGAACTTCGCCTGCGTTGCGCCAACGACAAGCCCGAGCGTCGCGAGGGCGAGTATGTACTGTATTGGATGATCGCCGCCCGCCGCACGCGCGCGAACTTCGCCCTGCAACGCGCCGTCGAACGGGCCAAAGAACTCGGCAAGCCGCTGCTCGTGTTCGAACCGTTGCGATGCGGCTATCGCTGGGCCAGCGATCGCCTGCACACGTTCGTGCTGCATGGGATGGTCGACAATGCGAAGCGATGTGCGGACGCGGAGGTCACGTATCTTCCCTATGTCGAGCCGAGCCTCGGCGCCGGCAAGGGCCTGCTGCAGGCGTTGGCGGCGAAGGCATGCGTCGTCGTCACCGACGACTTCCCATGTTTTTTCCTGCCGCGCATGGTTGCCGCCGCGGCGGCCGCGTTGCCGGTGCGGCTCGAAGTTGTCGACGGCAATGGCCTGTTGCCGTTGGTGGTGGGCGACAAGGTGTTCGGGCGCGCGTTCGATTTCCGCCGCTTCCTGCAGAAGGTGCTGTCGTCGCACCTCGCCGAGTTTCCCGTCGGCGATCCGTTGCGGGGCTACGCTCTGGGGGAAGCGAAGTTGCCGCGTGGCGTCGCGACGCGTTGGCCCCGCGCCAGTGCTGCGCTTCTCGCTGGTGACGCCGCGGCATGCGTCGAGTTGCCGATCGACCACTCGGTTGCGCCATCGCCGGTGCGAGGCGGCGCTGCCGCAGCGGGTGCGGCGTTGCGCACGTTCTTGGTGGAGCGGTTGCCGCGCTACGCCAACGATCGCAGCGATCCCGACGCCGATTGCGCGAGTGGCCTGTCGCCGTACCTGCACTTCGGCCACCTTGGCGCGCACCAGGTGTTCGCGGGGCTCGCGGCGCAGGAAGGTTGGCAGCGCGATCGCATCAAGGCCACCGCGAGCGGCCAGCGCGGCTGGTTTGGCATGGGCGAGAACGCCGAGGCGTTCCTCGACGAGTTGGTCACCTGGCGCGAGCTCGGCTTCAACTACACGCACCAGCGCAGCGACTACGAGGACTTCGTGTCGTTGCCGCAGTGGGCGCAGGCGACGCTGCAAGCCCACGCCGAGGACCCGCGCCAGTACGTCTATTCACGCGACGAACTGGCGGCTTCGCGCACGCACGACGAAGTCTGGAACGCGGCGCAGAACCAGCTGCGCACCACCGGCACGATGCAGAACTACCTGCGCATGCTGTGGGGCAAGAAGGTGCTCGAGTGGTCGCGCACGCCCGCGGATGCGTTCGCGACGCTGGTCGAATTGAACAACCGCTACGCCCTCGATGGCCGCGATCCGAACTCGTACACGGGCATCTCCTGGGTGTTTGGTCGCTACGACCGGCCGTGGGCGCCGCAACGGTCGATCTACGGCGCGATTCGTTACATGAGTTCCGCCAACACCGTGAAGAAGCTGAAGATGAAGGGTTACCTGCGAACCTGGGGTGGGTACCACGGCTGATCGCGCGGGTGCGGCGCGTGGCTATTCTCGTCGTCGTCTCCGATCCAGGATCGAAC
>SXPB01000283.1 GCA_005776475.1 Planctomycetia bacterium | reverse complement strand
TCCGTGGCGCATCACGTTCGACCGCGAAACCGGCGACCTGTGGTGTGGCGACGTCGGCCAGAACCGCCTCGAAGAAGTCGATCGCCTGGTGAAGGGCGGCAACTACGGCTGGAACACCATGGAGGCGGGCGAGCTGTTCAACAAGAAGGCGACGCCATCCAGCGACATGATCGCGCCGGTCGCGAGCTACCCGCGTTCGGACGGCCAGTCGATCACCGGTGGCTACGTCTATCGCGGCAAGGCGATGCCGAGCCTGCGCGGCTGGTTCATCTACGGCGACTTCCAGACCCTGCGCATGTGGGCCTGCCGGGAAGACCGGGTTTCTGGCAAGCACGAGGTCGTCACGATGGCAACGGCGAAACAGCAGGTGTCCAGCTTCGCCGAAGAACCCGATGGCGAGCTGCTGTTGACCGGCTTCGAGGCCAAGCGCAGCGGTCGGGTCTGGCGCCTGGTGCCGGCTGGCAAGTAACCCGCCCCTGAACCCGCGCGGTCGCGGTATCGTTCGTCCCCCCGAATGCGCCCTTCCTTCCTGTTCCTGTCGCTCGCCGTGCACGGCGCCGTGTTGGGCGGGGCCGTCGGCGTCGGGGGCTGGCCAGGGGCGTCGCGGCCGGAAGTCGCGGTGCAGTCGTCGGTCGGCAGCGTGCCTTCGATGACGTTCACGATGCGGCATCCGCCGGCGCCGATCGAACTCGCAACGGCGAATCCCGCCGACGATCCGGCGCAGCGACCGCTGCAACTGCCGGATCTCGAAGTGGAGCCGGTCGAGTTGCCCGCCGAACCGGCGGAGTCGATGGCCCAACTGCTCGATCGCCTCGCGGCCGAAGGCGCTGCCCGTCAGGCCGCGGAAGCCGCCGAGTCGCGGCCGATCGAACTGCCGCCGCTGCCGCCGTCGTTGCCGCTCACGGTCATCAAGAAGCGCGAAGGTGAGACGGCGACGCCGCCTGCGGCGGCGACGGCGGGCACCGGGGAAGTGGCGAAGGTCGCCTCGACGATGGCGGCGCCGTCAATCGATGCTGCGCGCCGTTCGGACAACGAACCGCCGCGCTATCCCGAATCCGCACGCCGCGCCGGCCACGAAGGCGTCGTGGTCCTCGCGGTCGATGTCGGTGCCGATGGCGCCGTGCGCGCCGTCGAGCTGCGCACGCCGTCGCGCTACCCGAGCCTCAACCGCGAAGCGCTGCGCGTCGTGCGGGGCTGGCGCTTCGAACCGGCGCAGCGGCATGGCAGCGCGGTTGCGAGTTCGACCGAGGTCACGATCGAGTTCCGTCTCAGCGACGCTGTCCCGGCGCTGAAGTAGCAAGGCGGGTTGCCGGTCAGCGCGGAAAGGCGACGTCGAGCCGTTCGAGCACTTCGTCGTAGCGCTGCAGCATGCGTTCCCAGCGCCATTCGTCGCGCACCCAGCGGGCGGCGGCGAGGCCGGCGCTGCGCGCGCGGGCCGGATCGGCGAAGGCAGCGGCGGTGCCTTCGATCGTGGCGGCGGCCCCGTCGGCGACCGTCAACGTGCCGGGCGGCACGCTGCCGAGGCCCTGCGCCGCTTGCGGCGACGACACCACGGACAGGCCCATGCTCATCGCCTCGAGCACCTTGTTCTGCACGCCGCGCGCCAGCCGCAGTGGGGCGATCGCAACCGCGGCACGGTCGAAGAACGGGGGCGTCGTCGGCACCCGGCCGGTCACGGTGATGCCGGGCCGTTGCGCCAACGCCTGCACCTTCGCCACCGGCTTGCTGCCGACCACGAGCAGGCGCGCGTTCGGGAAGCGTTCGCGCAGCGTCGGCCAGCACGCATCGGCGAACCAGCATACGCCGTCGACGTTGGGTTCGTAGTCCATCACGCCGGTGAAGATCGCCGTGTGCGGATGCCGCTCGGCGTCACCGGTGCTGGTGAAGTGGGCGACGTCGACGCCGTTGGGCAGGACGGCCGGGTCGACGCCGGGAATGCGCGTGCGGAACAACTCGCGTTCGACTTCGCTGACCACCGCCGAGCACGAAAACGAACGCGCGACGCGGTCCTCGAACGCCAGCAGCTTGCGCGCTTCGCGGCCGTAGATCCAGCGACCCAGCGGGCCGCTGACGGCCGCGTACTGGCGCCATTTGTCGGAGTCGAGTTCGGCAAACTGCATGACTTTGGCACGCGCCGGCACGGTCATCGCATACTGGGCCATCGACGAGGAGTAGACGTGCACCAGGTCGATCGGTCCGGCTGCGGCCCAGCGCGCCATCGCCGCCGTCAGGGCCCCGTGGCGAAAGAACGGCAACGTCAGTGCTTCTCCGGTCAGCAGTCCGCGCAGGCTGGCCAGCTTGCGCGAACGCCGCGATAGCATCGGCGCTTCCACGGCGCTGCACGACTTGCCGAGGAATGCGACACCTTCGCCATCGCGGTCCTCTTCCTGGAAACAGGCGACGTGCACCGAGGCGCCACGCTGCAGCAGGTGCTGCAGGAAGTGCCACGTGGTGATGCGGTCGCCACGGTCCGGTGGCCACGGCACGCGCTGGCACAGGAAAACGACACGGGGTGGGCGGGGCGCTTGCACGCGAGTTCCGCGTCAAGGTCGCGGACCGGGTGCCCCGATACAAGTCCTGGAGCACCGGTATGTCAGAGTTCACAGGATCCGCGACGAACATCCTGGGCCTGGTCAACAGCACGATCGAGCTGCCGACCATGCCTGAGGTGCTCGCCAAGTTGAACGAAGTGATGGCCCGCGTCGACACTTCGGCGGCGGACGTCGCCAAGGTCGTCGGTGCCGACCCGGCGGTCGCGACCAACATCCTGCGCATCGTCAACTCGGCGTACTACGGGTTGCAGGTGCGCGTCTCATCGGTAAGCCTGGCGATCTCGGTGATGGGCTTCAACATGACCAAGAAGGTCGCGTTGAAGGCGGCCGTGTTCAGCTCGTTCGGCAAACGGCGCGAGAAGATTCAGCACTTCGACCCGGCCCAGTTCTGGAAGCACGCGGTGTTCGTCGGTGTCGCGGCGCGGGCGCTGGCCAGCAACTCGTCGACGTTCGACGACATGCACCCCGAAGATGCCTACATCGCCGGGCTGCTGCACGACATCGGCAAGATCATCATGATGGAGAAGGCGGCGCCGCGTTACCTCGCGATGCTGCGCAAGGCGGTGGCGCAGAATCGCCCCGATACGGAGATCGAAAAAGAAGACTTCGGGTTCACGCACGCAGACGTCGGCTCCGTGCTGGCCATCAAGTGGTCGCTGCCCGAGGATCTGGCGATCGCCATCCGCTACCACCACGCGCCCGCCAAGGACCCGTTCCATCGCTCGCTCAGCTCGCTCATCCACCTTGCCGACCACCTCGCGTGGCGTGGCAGGAATCCGTCGACTGTCGGTACACCGATGGCTGCGCTCGACCACGACGTGTACGCCCACATCGGATTGGACCCCGTCCGGGTCGAAGAACTGCTGCCGCAGATCCACGAAGACTTCGCGGCATCCGAATTGCCCTGGTAGCCGGAACGCGCACGCCATGGTTTCGAGGCGAGCATGAACTTCCGGCGGTGGGTGGTTTTCACCTTCCTCATCCACGTCCTGGTTGTCCTGTTGGACAAGGGCGGCGGTCTGGTGCTGTACCTGCTGTGCTCGACCGAGCAGGACCAGCACGGCAAGTCGAACATCGTGGCGACGCTGCCGTTCGTGCTCGGCGCCATTGCCAACCTCGGGCTGGCCACGGCACTCGTCTACTTCGTGCGGCGTGGCATGCACTCGGCCCAGACGTGCTTCGAAACCAGCATGGCGGTGGCGCTGGTCTGGGGTGGCTTGATCGCGTCGCTGGCGGCGGGCTTCCTGCTCGTCGCGTTGCCGGCGATCGATCCGACCTGGGTGCTGGACCCGTGGATGGTGTTGCCGGTGTGTGCCGCGGTGCCACTGCTGCTCGTCGCCAGCTATGCCAACAGCACGCAGCTCGCGACCGATCGCGTCGGTGACTACGGCGTAGTTCATCTGGTGACGTCGCTCGGCTTCCTGCCGGCGTTCTTCGGCTTCTTCTTCCTGTTCGGCGGCAGCGTCCAAGCAGGCGACGTCCCGCGCGGTGTCGTGTGGGGCCGCCTCGTGTCGACCGTGGTCGTGGCGCTGCTGGCGCTGTGGCTCGTGCGCAAGGTGGTGACGCTGCGGGTCAAGGTGCACCGCAAGTTCCTCGGCGAAGCGCTGCGCTACGGCTGGAAAGCGAATCTGACATCGACGCTGACCTACCTCAACCACCGCATCGACCTGATCGTGCTGTTCGCGGTCTACTTCGCGACGCAGAAGGCGAACGGCATCGTGCCCAAGGTCGCCGAAGGGCTCGCCAACACGCAGGTCGCCTTCTACGGCATGGCGGTGACGTGGGCCGAATTGGTCTGGCACTTCCCGGAGGCGATGCGCGATCTGTTCTTCAGCAAGGTCGCCGGCAGCTCGCACGAAGAGGCGCGGTCGATGACGCCGGTGCTGGCGCGGCTCGGCTTTGCTATCTCGCTGTGCGGGGCGGTGGCGATCCTGTTGCTGATGGATCCGATGATGGAGTTGGTGACCATGCTCGCCAGCAAGCCGGCGTCGGTGTGGAGCGATGGCTGGAGTCCTGCCGTTGGCGACGCGCTCCTGTGGCTCGTGCCCGGCACCGTCGCGTTCACCGTGTCGAAGATCCTGCAGGCGGACCTGGCGGCGCGCGATCAGTTGCAGACGTGCGTGAACGCGCAGCTCAGCGTGTTCGTGACGATGGTCGCTCTCGACCTGCTGTGGATTCCCGCGCACGGCGCCACCGGGGCTGCCGCGGCATCGACGGTCGCCTACGTCGTGGGAACGATCTGGACCCTGGTCGCCTACTCGCGCCAGACCGGCACACCGGCGTGGCGATGCTTGTTCGTGCATCCCAGCGACTTCCGCTACATTCGCGACATCGCCGCAGCCATCGTCGGCAAGCTGCGGAGGAAACGCGCATGAACCGCACCGTTCCCGTCACCGTCATCATTCCGGCCTACAACGCCGCCCTGTGGCTGCGGCGGACGCTGGAGTCGGTGCAGCAGCAGCTCGCGGTGCCCGAGGCCGTGGTGGTGATCGACGATGGTTCGTCCGACGACACCGCAGAAATCGCGCAGGCGAACGGCGCCACGGTGTTGCGGCAGAACCGGCAGGGGCCGGGAGCGGCGCGCAATCGCGGCCTCGACGTCGCGACCACGGAGTTCGTGGCGTTCCTCGATGCCGATGACTGGTATGCGCCCGACAAGCTCGAGCAGGCGGTGAACGTGCTCGACCAGCTGAAGGCGGCGTGTGTCGCCACCGACGCATGGATCGTGCGCGGCGACCGCATCGAAGGTCGCAAGAACCACCAGCGACCGGTGCCCACGGTGTTGACGATGGAGCGGCTGCTGCAAGGCAACCCGGTGATCTGCTCGACCGTGGTGGCGCGCCTGGCGGCCGTACGAGCCGCGGGCGGGTTCGACGATCATCCCGACCTGATCGCGACCGAGGACTTCGACCTCTGGTTGCGGATGGCCAAGCGCGAGCCGATCGCCTACCTGCCGGAGCCGTCGACGTTCTATCGCGTGCACCAAGGCAGCCTGACTTCGAACGAACGCTTCGTCCGCGGCATCGACCGCATCCTCACCCGCATCGCCAAGGAGCACGAAGGCGAGGCGCACTTCCAGAACCTGGTGCGCCGGCGTCGCGCCGACGTGCGGCTCGATCTGGCGTGGGACCTGCTCGGTGCGGGCAAGCGGGAGGCGGCCCGCGCGATGATCGACGAGGCCTCGGAGTTGGCCCGGTCGTGGAAGGGCTTGCGCATGAAACTGCGCACGCTGCTGGCGAAGTGAGCGCCGCCGCTGGCAACGTGCCGCGGCCGTTGCTCGGGGTCGTGCACCTCGGGCCGTTGCCGTCCACGTCGGGCCACCGATCGATGGCGGCCGTGTGCGAGCGCGCGCTCGCCGATGCGCGTACCTATGCGGCGGGCGGGTTCGACGGTCTCGTGATCGAGAACTTCGGCGACGTTCCGTTCCACAAGGGAACGCAGGGCGATCCGGTTCCTCCCGACGTTCCGGCTGCGCTCGCCGTCGTGGCCGATCGCATCGCGGCCGCGACCGGCTTGCCGCTCGGCATCAACTGCCTGCGCAACGACGGCGTGGCTGCGCTCGGCGTCGCCGCCGTGGTGGGGGCGCGCTGGGTGCGCATCAACGTGCTGGCGGGCGCCTACGTGACCGACCAGGGTGTGATCGAAGGCGAAGCGGCGCGCGTGTTCGCCTACCGGCGGCAACTGCGCAGCGACGTCGCCGTGCTCGCCGACTTCCTGGTCAAACACGCTTCGCCGCTGGCGCCGATCGACGTCGCCGCCGGCGCGCGCGACCTGTGCGAGCGCTCGGGTGCTTCGGGCATCGTGCTGTCGGGCGCGCGCACCGGCCAACCGGTCGATGTCGCATTGCTCGACACCGTGCGCGCCGCCGTGGGCACGTTCCCGATCTGGCTCGGCTCGGGTCTGTCGCTCGACAACGCGCCGGTGTTGTGGCCGCGTTGCGACGGTGCGATCGTCGGCAGCTGGTGCAAACGTGGCGGCCGCGTGCAGGAGCCCGTCGATGCCGATCGCGTCCGCGCCCTGCGGGCCGCCTGCCCGCGATAGTTGCTTGAAGAGGCCGGGGCGGGACTGCCGAAAGCCACTACGTGAAAGTCCTGCTGCTGACTCCGTCGCCGACGAGCCTCCATCTCGGGGGCTTTGCCACCGTCGCGCGCTATCGCGAGGGGCTGCAGACGCGCGGGCATCTGTGTGAACTGTTCGGCGGCACCGACGAAGGCGGTCTCAAGCAATCGCTGGAAGGCACCCTCGGCCGCTTCAAGCCGGACATCGTGCACGCGCACGACGCCCTGCGCACCGGCGTGCAACTGCTCGGCGTGCGCACGCCGTGGGTCGTGTCGCTGAGCGGCGAGGACCTGCACCACGACATGCTCGACGACGACCGCGGCGCCATCGTCTGCGAAGTCGTGCGCCGCGCGCATCGCGTCCTGGCGCCGTCGCCGGAGGCGGCCGCGGTGGTGGAGGAGCGGGTGCCCGACGCCGTCGGCAAGATCGACGTCGTGCCGCGGGCGGCGCGACGGCTGCCGACCAACGGCACCGACCTGCGACTGTCGCTCGGCATCCCGGCGCAGCGCTTCCTGGTGTTCCTGCCTGGTGGCCTGCGGCCGATCAAGGGCCAGCACCGCGCGATCTCGGTCGTCGGCATCCTGCGCGCGGCCGGGGCGGACGTCGAGATGATCATCGCCGGCCCCGACCAGGATCCGGCCTACGCCGCCGACGTGCGCGCACTGTGTGCGCAGCAACCGGGCGTGCGGGTGTTGCCGGCGTTGGCCGCCGACCGCATGGGCGCCGCCTACCGCGACGCCGATGTCGTGCTCAACACGTCGCTGAGCGAAGGGGCGGCACCGACCATCCTCGAAGCTGGCGTGCTCGGCCGCGCCATCGTCGCGTCCAACGTGCCCGGCAACCGCGAACTGATCCGCCACCGGGAGACCGGCCTGCTGTTCGAGTCGGAAGAGGACATGGCGAAGCAGATCCTCGCCTTGTGGCGCAATCGCTCCGCGGCGGGGGCGCTCGGCGTGCGCGTGCGCGAGGACTTCCAGCGCCGCTTCGATGCCGAACGCGAACTCGCGGCCCTGCTGTCGGCCTACGCAGCGGCGTGAACAGCGCCGCGCGCCGGTCGTCCGCCGGCCCGGCTACTCGGGCTCGGGCAGCGGCTTCGGCAGGGGCTTGGGCAGCGCTTTCGGCGTGCTCTTCACCACCGCCGGCTTTGGCTTGGGCGCCGGGGCCTCGATCTCGGCGTAGGTGTTGAACAGTTTCAGCAGGCGTTCGGTGGTCCAGGACAGCGCGGCCAGCATGTCGGCGGCGATCTTGTCCTTGGTCGCCGCGCGCACCCGCGGAGCCCAGCCCTTGTGCAGCGCTTCCAGCACCGCGTCCTCGCCGTAGACGGCGAGATCGTTGCCGGTCGTGTCGCCAAGCAGGGCGGCAACGCTGGCGCGCAGATCCTTGTGCGTGCGCACCGCCGGGTGGAACACACTGGCGTCGAACAGCTGCATCAGGTCGAGGTGCGGCGTCGACACCAGCGCGCGCGCCGCCGCCTTGGCGGCCGGCAGATCGTCGAGCAGCGAACGCAGTTCTTCGAGCGAGTCGTCGTTCCACACCACCACGGTGCCGCCGACTTCGAGGTGCTTCTGCAGCGACGTGGCGAAGCCCGGGCGCGGATCGGTGCGTTCGACGTGCACGAAGGTCGCCGTCTCCAGGCGCCCGTCGGTATGCACGGTGTGCGCCGACCACGCGTACGGAACCATGCGCCACGGACGTTGGCCGTCGAAACGCGGCAACGGATCGGTGATCGATGCGATGGCGAGGAAGTGCAGCGGCTTCTGGCATTGCCGCAGTTCTTCGCGCACGAACGTCTCGACGATCGGCGCGCCGGCCTTGATGCACGCCAGCGTGCGCCGCTGCCGGAACGTCAACCCAGGTCGCGCTTCGTCGAGACCGGCGAGGTCCTCGATGCCTTCCTTGTGCAGTTCCATCTCGAGCTGGCGCGTCAACTCGGGCAGTTCGCGCAGCGGCAGGGCCGGCGCTTCCTTGCTGCAGCGCGCCAGATGCGGGCACGGGAACGGGGTCGTGCAGAACGTGCCCATTGGCAGCGCCAGCACCGCGTTGTCGGCGATCGATTGGCGGTAGGTCTGCAGCCGTCGCCGCGTCGCTTCGAGTTGCTTCTGCACCTTCTGCGTGACGTCGCCGCTGCGCAGCAACTGCATCGGCGGGTAGTCGGCACCTTCCTTGTGCACGTACTTCGGATTGACCTGCAGCAGGTACGCCGCGCGCATCTTCAGCCCCGAGGCCTCGAGCACGAGCGCCTGCAGCGCGAGGTCGTTCACGTAGCGGTGTTTGACCTTGGTGCCCGACTTGATCTCGAACAGATCGCACTGGCCGTCCTTGTGCAGCACCAGCACGTCGCTGCGCGCCTCGACGCCATCGGCGACGAACGTCGCGCCGAACAAAACCTGGCTGCCGGCGGCGATCTTCTCCTTCGTCTCCGCGGCGGCGGCGACAGCACCCTCCGCTTCGACCTGCACCCCCTTGGGGAACGCGGTGCGGGCCAGCGTGCGCAGCGTGGCGCCGGCGGCCGACATCGATTGGCGCAACGCCGACGGGGCTTCGGCCACCGGTTCGTGGAAGTCGAGCCAGAGCCGCTTCTGGCATTGTTGGCCCGCCTCGAACAGGAACTTGTCGAGGTGACGCGTCTGAGGCGACGAGGTTTTCTTCTTCAAGGCAGATCGAGGAGGAATCGCGCGGGGGACACGAGCCGAATGAGGCCCGTCTGGCTCGAAGACCGAAACCGCGCGCCGGGAGTGTAGCGCCGGGCCGGTGCCGCTCAACGACGGGCCCGGGTGTGCTTGTAGAGCAGCAGCAGGACGATGGCTACCGCACCGCCGACGAGGATCGGGGTCCACAGTCGGTCGCCCAGCGACGCCTGCCCCTTCCGCACGCGCGCAAAGGTCAAGGTTGCGAGCCAGCGGCGGAACTCCGGCTGCAGCTCGGCGAAGAGTTCCGGGCTGCAGGTGAACGACAGCGTGATCTGGGAGGCGCCGGCCGGCGAGTAGACGTCGAGGCTCTGCAGCTTGTGGCGACCGGCGGCTGGCGTGGTGGTCCGGGTCGCCACCACGACTTCGACCTTCTGTTCGCCGACCGTCTCGCGGCGGATGTCGGTGAGGGCGTGGGTCTCGCCGCTCGCCTTGCCGAGATCGGCCCACATCGTCGTCAACTGCGTCGAAAAGTCGTCGGCGACGTACCACTCGTGCTGGTGCTCGACGATGTAGAGGAACGGGCCGCTGAAGTCGCCGGCGAGCCAGCGTTCGACCGGCCCCACCGCGTAGAAGTCGCGTGGCTGCGCCAGCCGCAGCGGTTCGGGTGCGCCGGCGTGTTCGCCGATGCGGCGGGCTTCATTCGGTGCCACCTGCCGCCAGCCCGCGGGCAGATCGATGTGGAACGTGCCGGTGCGATTCTGGAACCGCTGTAGCGGTGCCTGGGTCACCGCGAATGCGGACACGAGGCAGAGGACGACGGCGAACCGGCAGTGCGGCATCGGCCGCATCATCGAGTCGCGATGGCCCGGCATGCAACGTTCGTCCGCAGTGGCGTGCTGTCCTCGTTGGGGGCGCGCGGCAGCGCCAGCCAGAAGGTCGAGCCGCGCCCCGGGCGTGGCGCATGGCCGAGGTCGCCACCCATGGCCCGCGCCAGCCGGCGACTCACGTGCAGTCCGAGCCCGGTGCTGGCGACGTTCTTGTGGTTGCCGTGCGCGAAGGGCTGGAACAACCGCGGCAGCAGTTCCTCCGGCACGCCCGGGCCTTCGTCGTCGACGCGGAAGTGCACCGAGGCGCCGGCGGCGACCGCGCGCAGCGTCACCTTTTCGCCCGGCCGGCCGAACGTGATCGCGTTGCCGACCAGATTGAACAGCACCTGCCGGATGCGGCGCGCGTCGCCCTGCACGCGGAGTCCGAGGTCGCGCGCCGTCACCAGCGTGAGGCCACGTTGGCGTGCCATGCGAAAGAACAAGCGCCGGGTGTCGCTGATCAGGTCGGCGACGGCGACGTCTTCGCGCAGGAGCTGCAGTTGCCCAGCGGCGAGCGCAGCTTCGTCGAGCACGTCGTCGACCAGGTGGCCCAGCTGGTCGGCGGCGAAGCGCGCTTCCTCGACGAACTCGCCGGCTTCCTTGTCAGCGTCGGTGCGGCCCAGCAGTTCGAGTGCGATCTGTAGCGACGCAAGTGGCGTGCGCAGTTCATGCGCGGTGTGGGCGAGCTGCGCTTCGCGGGCGTGCAGCGTGTGCCGACACGCGCGAGCCTGCAGCCCGAACGCCACGAAGGCGGCGGCGACCACGGCCGCCACCGTGAGTTCGCCGTTGCTGCCGATGACGGCCGCCGCGGCCGTCGTTGCCAAAAGCACGATCCTCCCGTCCATTCGATCCCCCCCCTTGCTGCCCCGCTATCGACGCGATCGCGACGCGCATCGACGTGGCGGCGCCACGACGTCCCGGTTCGGGAACGTCAGGCTGCGGGCAGGGCGGGCAGCGGCACCGGGCAGTCCCAGAGGATCGCCAGCGCACGCAGGAGATCGGTTTCGTCGGCATCGAGCACGCCGTCGTCGGCGGCGGCTTCGGCGCACGCGGCAACCAGGTTGCGCTTGCCGAGAGGCGACACGGTGGCGAGGGCTTCGATGGCGGGCTCGAGGTCGCGCACGCTGCACTGTGCGGGTGGCAGCAGCGCCAGGTCGGCTGGCACCCCCAGCGCCTGCCGGCCACGCGCGAACGCCCGGGCCGCGCGGTCGGCGTCGCCGTGGGCGCCGGCGTGGGCCAGCACCGAAAGCACCACCGAAGCCTGGGCGGCATGGTCCACGAGAGCCGTACCGCGGCCGGGCCGCGGCGGCAGGACGCCGTCGCGACGCACGAAGCGTTCGACGGTGCGCAGCAGCGCGAACTCGAAGGGCGACAACACGCCGTCGGCGAGCGCGAGCGTGCGCAGCATCGTGTGCAATTGCTGCCGTTCGGCATCGGGCAGCCGGCGCAGCGCCGGCACCGCCAGTTCGACCAGCGGCAGCCGCACGTTCGGATCGAGGCGGGCGATGGCCTGGAACGAAGCGCGCACTTCGTGCACGAAGCCCGCATCGTTGCCGGCCATGCCGTCGAGCTGCTGCTGGCGCCGCTTCGGGTCGCGGTCGAGCAGCACCGCTGTGACCAGCGCCGTGGCGCGGAACGGTTCGTGGGTTGCCGCGGCGAGATCGAGTGGCAGGTTCGCGAGCAGCGTCTGCGCTGCCTTGACGTGCCCGGCCTGCGGTTCGCCGATCGACGCCGTCAGCTGCTGCGCGCCGAGTCGCGGGCGCGCCGCGCTCGCTGCCGGCGCCAACCCCGCCGCCCCGGCGAGCCCCGCGAACGCCGCCGGCATCGGCGTCATCGCCACCGCGGTCGGCAGATCACTGCCGCCGCTCGCATGCTTCAGGAACCCGGGCAACACGCGTTCGACGCGCTGTTCGATCGGTGGGTGGGTGGCCAGCACACCGCCCAGGAACCGCCGCATGCCATCGGCGAACATCATGTGGCTCGCTTCGTCCGCGTGTGCCGATTGCAACCGGCCGCCGAGGCCACCGATCTTCGCCAGCGCCATGCCGATGCCGCGCGGATTGCGCGTGTACTGCACCGCGCGGGCGTCGGCGAGATATTCGCGCTGGCGCGACACCGCGGCCTGGATCAGGCGGGCGAAGAAGACGCCGAGGTAACCGATCACGATCATCGCGACGCCGAACGCGACGATCGCCACGACGCCACCCTTCTTGTCGCCGCGGCCGGAGCCGACCATGCGCACGACGATGCGGCCGAGCGTGGCGATGCAAACGATGCCGAACAACACGCCGATCAGCCGGATGTTGAGTCGCATGTCGCCGTGGAACACGTGGCTGAACTCGTGCGCGATCACGCCCTGCAGTTCGTCGCGGTTGAACTGATCGAGGCAGCCGCGCGTCACCGCGATCGCCGCGTCGGCGGGGCTCCAACCCGCTGCGAACGCGTTGATGCCGGTCTCGTCGTCGAGCACGTAGACCTCGGGCACCGGCACGCCCGAGGCGATCGCCATCTCCTCGACCAGGTTGCGCAGCATGCGTTCCTGCGGGTCTTGCGTGTCCGGCGGCACTTCGCGGCCACCGAGCATCACCGCGACCTTGCCGCCGCCGCTGCGCAGCATGGTGGTCTTGATCAGCATCGCGATGCCGACGATGCCGAGCACGCCGAGTGCGACGAGGCCGAACAGCGCCGGTTCGAAGCTGCGCACTTCGCCGTTGCTCGCCATCGCCAGCAACACATAAGCGACGCCGTACAGACAGCCGACGATCGCGAACACCGCGAGCGCGAACAGGAACACCAGGCGATTGGACGCCGAACGCGCCCCGGCCTGGTGGCCGAAGAAGTCCATTCCGCTCATGACCCCTCGAGTTCGAACAAGGTGACTGCCGCTCGCTTTGGCACGAACACGCCACCGCCGGCGGTCGCGAACGTGCGGGAGAGACGACGAAGGTACCACTCGCCCTGGCGCAAGTGAACGTCACCGTCGGTGCGTTCCCGGTCGCAGTGATGCAACCAATCGCGTCGGGTCAGGGCCTCGAGGTAGAGCGCGCCCGCGGTCCAGCGCCCGAGGTTCTGCAGCGCGCGCGCCGCCTGCCGGTCGTCGAGGTATTGCAGTACGCCCTGGCAGACGACGAGGTCGAACTTGTCGCGGCCGAGTTCGCGGGCCGGGTCGAGATCGACCACCGAACCGTGCGTCCAGCCGTGTTCTTCGCACAAGTGCTGGCTCCATTCGACGCCGAACCAGCGCGCCTTCGGCCAGCAGTGTTTCGCCGCGTGGCGCCAATGCCCGCGGCCACAACCGATGTCGAGGATCGTGCGCACTTCGATGCCGAGATGGGCGAGGTAGGCGGCGACGAACTTCGCCAGCGTGCGCACAGATCCGGCGTCGACCACGCGAGTCTTCGGATCGTCGTAGAAGCGGCGGTAGTAGTTGGCGTCGAACTCGTAGGTGGAGTCATTGGCAGATCGACGCGGTCCCGGCATGCCTGGATCCTCGCCGGGCAACCGCATCGGCGCTACGCCGCAGTGCTCGATCCTTGGGCTGTGGTCGCGATGCCATCGGCCCGTGCCCACACGCCAGGTTCGGGTCGCCTCACGTTCCAGTTGCCGTGCGCCCGGAGTCGATGGAATGCGAAC
This sequence comes from Planctomycetia bacterium, assembly GCA_005776475.1. GTDB lineage: Bacteria > Planctomycetota > UBA1135 > UBA1135 > UBA2386 > UBA2386. Next base: position 958 of record SXPB01000283.1, on the reverse strand, counting down.
CCAGAGAATGTCGACCGCTAGAAAAGTGCCTGTGAATCGCTGCACGACGTTCGTGCGTCCTGGCACGGTGACCGTTGTCGGTGGCGTCGAGCTGCTGTTGCTGGCGATGCTCGCCTTCGGTCCTGGCCCAGCCGCCTCGATTCTGCTGATCCTCGGACTGGCGGCGGTGATCGCGCTGACGACCTGGATCACGACGCGTGAACTCGCCTGCCGCCGGGCGGCTTTGCACGTGGAGGTCGAACGTGGCAACGAGGCCGCCGAGACTGCGGTCGCACGCAGCGAGTACTTCGCCCGCTTGCACGCCGCGTTCCTCGACTTCGCGCGACTCGACCACGGCAACTTCGAGTCGGCGACGCGAGTGTTGGTCGCCCGGACCTGCTCGCTGATGCAGGTGGCGCGCGCCAGCATCTGGCTGTTCGACGAAACTCGGCAGAAGCTGGTCTGCAAGGTGCTGTGCAACCAGGACACCGGCGCCTTCGAATCAGGACTGGAACTGCCGGCCGCTGCGTTCCCGCGCTACTTCGCGGCGATGCTCGGCAACCGCTTCCTGGCCGCCGACGACGCGCAGTCGGACCCGCGCACCAACGAGTTCACCGAGACCTACCTGAAGCCGCACGGCATCACTTCGATGCTGGATTGTGGCCTGTGGCAGGATCAGCAGGTGATCGGTGTCGTCTGCCTCGAGCACGTCGGCCCGCCGCGGCACTGGACGGTGGAGGAACGCGATTTCGTCGCTTCGGTCGCTGACATCGCGATGCTGGTGGTCGAAGCGTCGCAGCGGCGCAAGGCGCAGACGGCGCTGGAGCTGGCCAAGGCGGAAGCCGAAGCGTCCGGCGAACGGCTGCGCCAGGTCAACAACGAGCTGCAGGCGAGCCTGCAGCAGGCGGAGCGGCTGGCGGTGGCCGCCGAGGCCGCGAACCATGCGAAGAGCGACTTCCTGGCCAACATGAGCCATGAG
>SXPB01000282.1 GCA_005776475.1 Planctomycetia bacterium | reverse complement strand
GGCCCTACTGCGCGCGCAGTTGCTCGAACGCGGCGCGCACGTCCGCGGGGCAGTCAGCCGCCTGGAACAACGGGGCATGCTGCTCCAACTCACGCAGTGCCGTGTCGCGAGCTGCCGGATCGAGCCGCAAGCGCAGCTGCATCCACTCGACCAACCGCGCCCGGAACGTCGCATCGTCGTTCGGCGTGCGCCGAACCACCCGGCCCAACCACTCGACCGCGTTCGCGAGTTCGGTCCCGGCGATCGCCCGCGCGACCCGCGCTTCGAGATCCAACTCGGCGGCATCGCTCTCCGGTTCGCCAGTGCGCTCTTCCAGCAGCTTGCGGGCCGCGTCGCCGCGACCAAGCTGCAGCTGCGCTTCCGCGGCCAGCGTCCGGATCCGGTTCTTGTCGTCGACACCGAACGTCACCCGCCCGCCGTTGCTGTTCTCCAACCACGCCGTCGCGCGCTGCACCACGTCTTGCGGCTTGCCAGCGACCAGGTCGCTTTCGAGTCGAAGCACGCGCAGCGCTGCAGAATCGGGCCGTTGCGCTTCCTCGACCGCATCGAACGCCAGGAACGCCGTGCGCACATCGCGCAGCTCACGCTGCAGTTCCTCGCTGCTGCTCCACGCCTCACGCGGCGACTTCATCGCCGCCGTCTCCAGCAGGAACCGCATCGCTTCGCGGGCGCGCCTGGCCACACCGGGTTCGCTGGCAGCGACGTCCTTGGCAAGATCGACCGCGGCGTGGTTCTGCAGGATCAGCCGCAGGCTCTGCCTTCGTTTGTGCGTCGACAAGTAGTCACAGGCAGCGAGCCACTGGCCGCGATCGGCCCGTGAATGCGCGGCGACGGTGGCCAAGGCCGACAACAACGGCTCGAGCCGGAACTGATGTTCGGGTGGGACCGGGTTGCCGAGGTTGCCGAGCACGAGCCGCAGCGCACCGATCGCGCGCTCGGGCATGCCCGGCTCGCAACCGATCACTTGCAGGCACTCGAGCATGCTGCGCAGCACGACGGGATCCTGCTCGACACCGAAGCGATCGCGCAGCAGCAGGATCGTCGCCGCCAACCACTCGCCGCGGCGCGAGTCGATCGAAGTGGCGAGCCCCGCCAACGCTTCGGCGGCCTGCTGACGCAGTTCGGGCGCCTGGTCCTGCAACAGCTCGTGGAAGGCACGCAACCACGCCTCGGCGAGGCCAGACTCGTTGCGCCAACCCTGCAGATGGATGGCGCAGGTGGCGCGGAACTTCGTGCTCAATTCCTGATCGCGCACCAGCACCAGCAGCAACTGGAACACCTCCGGCACGCGCAGGTCGCGGGGATCGAGCACCTGGGCCATCTGCAGCGCGGCTTCGCGCAGCTCGAGCGATTCTTCGCTGCGGCAGCAAGTCGACATCAGCTGCAGCCAGTCGGCCTTGTCGGCATCGCTGGGTGCTGGCGCCGTCCAGCGCGGAGCGGTGCGCGACGTCAGCGCCTGCAGGATCACCGCGACTTCGCCGTGCGCCACCGGCTCGGCAGCGAGCAACCGCAGCGCCGAAGTCACCAGGCGGCCGCGGTTCTCCACCGACGGGAAGCGGCGCAGGCCGCGCAGGGCCGAGATGCGCGAAGCGGGGTCGTCGGCCGACGCTTCCGCCGTCAACAGCGCCACGATCTCGGTGGCGAGTTCGGCTTCGTCCGGATGGCCGAGGTAGGCCGCAACCTCGAGCAGCAGCGCGCGCCGCCGACGTTCTTCGGGCGGCGTCTGCAGATGGCGTTGCAGCAGGGCCCGGCAGAAGGACTGACGGGCCGGCGAAGTGACGTCGATCGCGGCGGTCTGCAGGGCGAGCTGCAGGATGTCGAGACACGCATCGAGAACGGCCGTGTCGTCAACGACGACGCGGGCCTGCACTGCCGCCCAATCGATGCCAGGGGTCCTGGTCACGTGCGCGCGCACGACGTCGCACGCCGCCGTCACCTGCACTTCGGAGAGACGCTGCTGCAGTAGCTCGAGCGGCCGCGAACCGCGGCGCGCGGCGCGTTCGACGAGATCGACGTAGCGCCACGTGCCGAAGGTCTGCTGCCAGGCCGCGAACTCGGCCTTGTCGCGGATCGGATGCTCGTAGCAGGTCAGCAACTGCAAGGCGGCGCGGGCGGCTTCCCGCAGTTGCGGCGATTGGGCTTCGAGGCTCTCGGCGATCGTGGCGGCGAACAAGGTCTGCTGCAGATCGGCCAGGCATCGCAGGACGTCGATCTGTTCGTCGAGCGAAGCGGTGGTCGATGCGGAACGGGCCGCGGCGGCGAGATCGCGTGGCGCCACCCGCTGCAACGCCGCGCGCGCTGCGGTGCGGACCGGGTCGTCGCCGGCATCGAGCACCGTCGTACGTTGGTCGCGGAACGTGCGGGCGATCGCCACCAGATAGCCGGCGAGAATGCGTTCGCGTTCAGCCCCGGTGGCGCCGCCGAACAGGGACGCCGCCGGCAGCAGGAAGTGGCGCTGCAGGGAGGTCGCGATCGCGAGGCGAACCTGGTCAGGGTCGTCGGTCTGGCGGAGGCACGCGTGCAGCAGTTCGTGCGCCGTCAGCCGCGGCAGCACCAGGATGCGTTCGATGGCGCCTTCGCGGGAGTCCTTGCCGTCCGGCCCGGGGGCGGCGAGCTGGACCCGCAAGCGTTCGAGTTCGTCGCCCTGCTGGCGCGGCGATGCGGTCAGGACAGAACCCGACCCCAATGCCGCCAACAGGGCCATCACGCCATGAACCGTCGTTCTGTACAGCACCGCCATTGCCGTTCGTCGTCGTCCTGCCAGACCACGCAGTGAGAGCCTCACTGCTTTGCATCCTACCGATCCGCGCGCCGAGATTGAGCATCGGCATTCCGCAGCGGTGACTGCATGCAGAAAGCGCAGTGCCCGCGACCGATGTGGCACCCGCGGCGAAATCGTGCGCGGCTCAACCGATCAGCCAACGCGCCGCCTTGGCCTTGCCGACCTGTGCCACGTAGATGCCGGGCCCGTACGACGCCCGCACATCCTTCACGACGGCGCCGTCGATGCGGACACTGCCCGCTTCGACCAGCCGCCGCGCCTCGGACGTCGAGGCGGCCAGGCCCGACGCCGCGATGCAATTGGGCAAGGCGATGGTGCCGTCGGGCAGCCGGCGCGTGTCGGCCGCCGGCGTCCATTCAGGCAGTTCGTCGGGCAGCCCCCCCTGCTGGTGGACCCGGTCGTACTCGGTGCGGGCGGCCTTGGCGGCGGCTTCGCCGTGGTAGTCGGCCACCACCGCCGCCGCGAGGGCGAACTTCGCGTCGAGCGCATTCTGCAGCAACGCCACCTTGGCCTCGGCCGGCACGTCGGTGAGCAGGGTGAAGTACTTGTCGAGCAACTCGTTCGGCACCTTCATCAGCTTGCCGAACTGCACCGAGGCCGACTCGCTGACGCCGATGTAGTTGCCGAGCGACTTCGACATCTTGTTCTGGCCGTCGAGTCCTTCGAGCAGCGGCGTCGTGATGCAGACCTGCGGCCGTTGCCCGGCCTGCTTCTGCAGCTCGCGCCCCACCATCAGGTTGAACAGCTGGTCGGTGCCGCCGAG
>SXPB01000035.1 GCA_005776475.1 Planctomycetia bacterium | reverse complement strand
TCCAGGATGTTGCGCTGGATCACGGCGGGGGTCAGCGTGCCGTGGTAGCCCATGCCGAGGTAGCTGCGGTGCACCTTGTTCTCCGCGGCCAACGCCGTCAGTTCGGCGAGCGCCTCGCGTTCGCCCTTGGCGGCCGGCGTGTTCAGCTCGCCGAGCCAGCGGATCGAGGTGGGAATCGCCTTGTGGGTCAGGTCGTCCAACGACGAGCAGCCGAGAGCCATGAGGATCTGCGCCAGTTCGTGGTCACGTGGACCAAGGTGGCGGGCGGCGAAGGTGTCGTGGCGCGGGAATCCGGAAGGGGTGCTGGCCATGGTCGAGGGGTGGTGCGCGCGCAGGCGCGGGGGGAAGAGGTATAGGGACGCGAGGGTGCAGGTTGAAGGGGCAGGGTCCACCGAGTCGGTCGCGCCCTGCGCCCGCCCGTGGTAGTCATGCCGCCATGCCGGAACGGGTTCTCGATGCCGCCGCCTGCCAGGCCTTCGTTCGCGACGGCTTCCTTGGGCCAATCGACGTATTGACCGCTGGGGAAGTGGCGCAGGTCCGCGCCGCGGTGGCCGAGGTGATCGCCAACCTCGATCGGCACCGCGACCAGCTCTACGAAGTCGAACATGCCTTCCGCGAACGGCCCGGGGAGGTCGTCTGCCACTTCCTCGGCGGCTGGCGCGTGCATGCCGTGCTGCGCGAGCTGGTGTTCCACCCGCGCGTCGCACCGATCTGCGCGCAGTTGCTGGGCGTCGACGCGCTGCGCTTCTGGCACGACCAGGTGTTCGCCAAACCGCCGCAGCATCCAGGCGTCGTGCCGTGGCACCAGGACTACGCGTACTGGACGCGAACGACGCCAGCGTGCCACATCACGATGAACCTGTTGCTCGACGATGCCGACCGCGACAACGGGTGCCTGCAGTTCGTGCCGGGCAGCCATCGCTGGGGCCTGCTGCCGAAGCTGCCGTTCGACGCGCCGCTCGAAGCGGTGCGCGCGCACTTGCCGCCGGGAGCTGCGTGGAACCCGGTCGCCGTGCCGGTGCGGGCCGGCCAGGCGACGATCCACCACAGCCACGTGCTGCACGGCAGCGATGCCAACCGTTCGGACCGCTGGCGGCGCGCCTGCGTGCTCAACTACATGGGAGCGCACGTGCGCGTCGCCGACGGTTCGTCGCCGCTGCTGCGCTCGGTGCCGCTGCTGGCCACCGGTGCGCTGGTCGACGGCGAGCACTTCCCGATCGTGTGGCGAAAGGGCGCGCCGCCGTCGTCGCCATAGACCTCTAGTACGAGCCGACCGTCGCGGCCAGCGCGTTGCTCGAGAACACGGCCAGGCCACCGGGACCGAACTCGAGCGGCACGTGCTGCAGAGCGATCGACTGCCCGGCCAGCGCCGGCACGTTTGGCACCGGCCACGCGGACTCGGCGACGCCGCCGAGGACCGGCAGCACGTCGATCAACTCCGCCGTGATGAGCACGTTGCAGCCGGGCTGACCTTCCGGGAACAGCCACGACATCGGGTACGGCCAGGTCGGGAAGCCGACCACTTGCAGCGAGAACGGCGCGCCGGCCGGCAGGCCGGTGCAGCGCGCGCGCCAGGTGCCGCCGAGCCACGGCCGCGACACGCCAGTCAGTTGCACGAGGCCGCCGCTGCTGGTGCAGCCGGCACCGTACGGCACCTGCGCGGCAGGGCAGCTTGATGCGAACTGCAGCAGGTAGGGCGAGGCGACGTTGCCCATCGCCACCGAAGTCTGCGTGAACACGCCGCCGCACCAGACCTGGTCGTCGCTGCCGAGCGTCAGCGTGGTCACCAAGCCGCCAAGCAGGCTGGCCCACTCCGTGACCGCGCTACCGTCGTAACGCAACACCTTGGCTTGGGCGCCGCCGATCGACGACCCGAGCAGGACGCTGCCATCCGGCAAGGCCAGCAGTTCGGTGATGTAAGAAGCGATGCCCAAGCCCTGCCACTGCGTGCCATCCCAGGCGAACGCATCCTGGGTCGTGATGGCGAAGACCTGACCGTGCGTCGATTCGACGACGTTGCGGGAGAGAGTCGGCAGCCCAGCCCCCATCGCCGACCACGTGCCGCCGCTGCGTTGCGCGGCGCGCTCCGCCGGCTGGCCATCGACGAAGGTGAACGCGCCGACGGCGACCACCGAGCCGTTCGCGCGCACCGCGAAGTGTTCGACGCCGCCGTTGAAGTTGCCAAACGGTTGGAACTGGGCGCCGTCCCAGCGAGCGGCACGGGCGACGGCGACGCCGTTGGCGAGGGTGAAGTAGCCACCGGCGATCAGATCGCCGTTGGGCAACACCTCGACGGCGTGCACGTAGGCGTTGGTGCCGCTGCCGTAGGCGTGCCAGTTCGTGCCGTCCCAACGCGCGAGGTTGTTGCACAGGACGCCGCCTGCGTGCTGGAACGAGCCACCGACGACGATGTCGCCGTTCGGCAGGCGCGCGAGGGAAAGGGCGCCGCCGTCGAGGCCACTGCCCATCGCGAACCACTGGCCGTTGCTGCGCCGCGCGATGCGATGGCAACGGGCGCCGTTCGCATCGGGCAGGTCGGCGAAGTCCCCGGCGACGATCAAGTCGCCGTTCGGCAGCGCCAGCGAGGCGCGCACGGGCGCATTCAGCCCGACGCCCAGAGGGTTCCAGAACGTGCCGTCCCAACGCGCGAGGTTGGTAACGCCGACGTTGCCCGCGCGCAGGAAGGCGCCACCGACGAGGATGCCTCCATTCGGAGCGTCGACGATGGCCGAGACGCGCGGTACCCAGCCGGCACTGACCCCGCTTCCGAGTGCCGACCACGTGCTGCCGTTGAAGCGCGCCACGTTGTTGCATGGCACACCTTCGAAGGTCGCGAACCCACCGCCAACGTACAGATCGCCGTTCGGCGCCAGATGCAGTTTCCAACCAAAGGAACCTTGCGTGGTGAGGGCCGACCACACGCCGCCGCTGCGTCGGTAGATGCCAACCGCGGGTTGGCTGGCGCTGACAAACAGGTCGCCATTCGGCGCAACCAAGGTGGAAAACACTCCGCTCGGCGCGCCGAGCAGGAACGACACCGTGTTGCCGTTCAGCGTTGCCATGCCACCGGTTCCCATGCTGTGCACAAGGTCGCCGGCGACCAGCACGTCGCCATTGGGCAACCGCGCGAGCGAGCTCACCGACGTGCCCGTGTCAAAGCCGACGGAGCTCCATCCGGTGGCGGTGAGGCGTGCCATTCCCGGACACCAGTTGCCATCGACGAGGTGGAACGAGCCACCGATCACGATCTCCCCGTTCGCCAGGACGACGAGCCCAAAGACCTGGCCATCCATCTGCATCGACAAGGGCTGCCAGTGCAAGCCAGTCCAGCGCAGCACGCGTTGGCCGGCGACGCCGAACAGTTCCCCTTGCGGGCCGGTGAAGACCCCGATGCCGGGAGAGCTCGTGCCCGTGTTGGGCGTGCCGAGCCGCGTAAACGTCTGCGTCGACAGGTCGAGGAACGCAACGCCATCGACCATGGTCGATCCGGCGATCGTGATCGGTCCCGAGACGACGACGCCGCTCGCCATCGGGCCGGCACCGTCCGGGTCCCACCGCACCATGGAGGAGACGCCGCCGCCAATCGTGTGTCCCAGGACACCCGGCGACACATTGCCTGGAATGGCCTGTATCACGCACTGGCTCGGGAGTCGCGCAGCTGTGGTTACCGCACACGCGACGAGAAGGAACGCCGGCAGAACTCTCTTCATGGCGCCGGGAGCTAGCCAGCGCGTTTCGAGCGGTAACGCACGATCGCCCGTTGGCGACTCCGTGCTTCGCCACGAACTAGAAGGTGCCGATCGTGAACGCCAGCGCGTTGCTCGCCGTGAACGCGGTGATGTTGAACGCGAAGTCGAATTCCATCGGCACGTACTGATGGAAGAGACCGACGCCGACGATCGCCGGGTTGTTCGGGAAGGCGATCGCCGACGACGCCGTGCCGCCGATCGGCACCAGCACGTCGATGAAGTCGGGCGTCGCGAACAACGTGCAACCAGGCTGGCCTTGCGCAAGCACGCCCGCGAGCGGGAGGTTGGTCGCCGCGAAGCCGGTGACCGTCAACACGAAGCCGAGCGGCGGCATGCCCGTGCCCGTGGCGCGGAAGCTCGAACCGACCACCGGCAGTTTGGTCGCCACCAGCGTGTTCAGGCCGCCGGTGCCGACGCAGCCCGCACCGAGCGTGGAACCGGTCGGCGCGCACGAACTGACGATCTTCGCGATGCGACCCGCGGCGCCACCGTTCGCCAACGTGAAATCACCGCTGACCACCACGGCACCGGCCGCGTCCTGCACGATCTCGTGCACCGCACCGTTGCAGCCCGCCGGGAAGGCCGACCACGCAGCACCGTTCCAGCGCGCGATGTTGTTCGCCGCACCACCGCCTGCCGTGGTGAACAAGCCGCCGACCATCAGGTCGCCGTTCGGCAGGACGCGCAGCGCCGACGGCACTGCATTGAGGCCGGTGCCGAGCGCCGACCACACCGCTCCGTTCCAGCGCGCAATGCGATTGCAGGCGACGCCGCCCGCGGTGAGGAACGAACCGCCGGCGACGACGTCGCCGTTCTGCATCGTGGCGAGCGCACTGCCGCCGAACAGTCCAAGCCCGGTGCCGAGTGCCGACCAGGAGGCACCGTTCCACCGCGCGATGCTCGCCGCGGTGACGCCGCCGGCGTTGGTGAACGAGCCCGTCGCGACCACGTCGCCGTTCGGCAACACGCACAGAGCGCGCACGCCGCCATTGATGCCGGTGCCGAGCGCCGACCACGTGCTGCCGTTCCACCGCGCGATGTTCGCGGCCGGCGTTCCGCTGACGGCGGCGAAGTTGCCGGCGACGACGAGGTCGCCGTTGCCGAGTTGCACGACCGCCTGCACGTTGGAGCCAAACGGCGCCAGCGCGTCGACACCAACACCCAGAGCCGACCACGCCGTACCGTTCCAACGCGCGACGCAATTGACCGTGTTGCCACCGGCAGTGGTGAACGCACCACCCGCGAACAACGTGCCGTCAGCGAGCTCGAGCAGCACGTTGACGTCGCCGTTCATGCCGCTGCCAAGTGCTGCGAACGCAGTGCCGTTCCAGCGCGCGATGCGGTTGGCGGCGGTGCCGTTGGCGTCGGTGAAGCGACCGCCGAGGGCGAGGTCGCCGTTGCCGAGCGAGGCGAGGGCCAGCACGCTGTCGTTGCCACCACTGCCGAACGCAGCAGCGGGCCAACTGTAGGTGCATTGCGCACGCACGGTGGCGGCGAGCGAGGTGATGGCGAGGAACGAGAAGGTGGCGAGGGAGCGCGTGGAGAGCATCGTCATCGGAGCGGCGAGCGGCGGCAGGGGCAGCAGATCATGCCGTGTGGCGGCGAAGCTGCCAGCAGCCAGGGCACGGCCCGCGATTCTGCGCGCCGCATCATGGCACCGCCGCTACTTCGCCGGCAGTTCGGTCGCGGTGCCGTCGGGGGTGCGCAGCACGACCTTCGTCGCATCCTTGGGCAGCCACGGCCCGGAATGGGACAGGTAGCCCGCCCCAGCGTGCACTTCGACGGCGCGCGCCTTGCCGTCCGGGCCGGTGACGAGCAGGCGCGCGCCGATCGCCTGCGGATTGCCCGGCAGCTTCGGCAACGTGAACGCGCGACCGGCCGCGAACGCGTGCGCATGCAGCGGCCCGTCGTTGCGCGCGACCACCAGCTCGCTGCCGTTCGCCGTTCGGCGCACGACGAGCGACTTGTGGTCGCCGAACTCGCACAAGCCATGCTGATCCGGCGGCACCACCTCGAGCCCCTGCGCCGTGCTGCGCAGCACGAGCATCGTGCCGCCGTCGTGGCGACCGGTTTCCGGCTCGGGGGCGTAGCTGTTGGTCGCGGCGACCAACCGATCGCCGAGCGCCTGCATCGAGAACAGCGGCGCGATCTGCGCGCGGCGCGGCAGTTCTTCGACGGTGAACTTGCCGGTGCCGTCGTTGCGCAACAGACAACTCGCCATCGTGGTCGCCTGCAGATGGCCGCACGCCTGCAGCTTCGGCTCGGTGTAGATGTCGCGCAGCAACGAACCGGCGAACGCGTCGTAGGTCTTGAACTTGTCCTTCAAGAACGGCATCGCCTGGCTCGAACACGAACGGCCGCGCACCGGCAGCAGGTTGTCGCCTTCGTACTTCGCTTCGACCAGATCGCGTGTGCCGTTGTCGTCGAAGTCGCCGAAGTAGAGATGCGCCGGGTGGTCTGTGCGGGCCTTGTACTTCGTGTTCCAACCCTGGTTGCCGGCGACGTAGTCGAGGTCGCCGTCGGCGTCGCAGTCCCACGCACACAGCGAGTTCCACCAACCCGAATGCGCGGCGAGGCCCGCCGCCGCGGTCGCGTCGACGAGGCCCTTGCCGCCGTCGTTGCGCAACAACCGGATCGGTTGCCAGTGCGCGGCGACCAGCAGATCGATGTGGCCATCGCCGTCGACGTCGGTGGCGAGCGCGCTCGTCACCATGCCCGCCGTCTGCAGGGCCGGGGCGAACGCCGCCGTCGCGTCGACGAAGCGGCCGGCATCGTTGCGATAGAACCGGCTCTTTGGCGCATCCGGGAAGGCGCCCGGCACCAGCCGACCGGCGACGACGAGGTCGAGATCGCCATCGCGATCGAAGTCGGCGGCAGTGGCGTGGCCGGACGCATCGCGCACGTCGGGCAACGCCGCATCGTCGCGCACGAACACCAACGCGCCGTCGTTGCGGTAGAGGCGGTCGCGCAGCAGCGCGTCGCCGGCTTTGCGTTCGACGCCGCCGCTGGCGACGAACAGGTCGAGGTCGCCGTCGCGGTCGTGGTCGAGCCACAGCACACCCATGTCTTCGCACGTGGCGTCCTGTTGCCACGGCCCGGGCTGCGCGCGCCAGCGGTTGCCATCGGCGAGCCACAGCGCACCGCTCTGGCCGGCCGCACCGCCGACGAACAGATCGTCATCGCCATCGCCATCGGCATCGCCAAGAGCAAGCCCCGGGCCAAGCCGCGACAGGCCCGACGGCAGCAGCGGTTGGTCGATGTACTCGTCGAACTCGTTCTCGCGATGCACGAACTCGGGCGCTGTCGCCGGCTGGAACGGCGTCGCTATGGGCACTACCGGAGCCCGCAGTTGCGCCGGGCGCGCCGGCGGTTCGGTGACCGTGAAGTGGTGGCCCGCAGCAAGATCTGCGAAGCGCTGCTCGTGGCCCGACGGCCACTGCACGCGCAGTTCTTGCACCGCAGTCGCCTGGCCGAGCCCGAAGTGCACGACCGGGGCCTGGCCCGACAGGTAGCCGCGCGACAGCCAGTTCTCGCGCACCAGCTGCTTGCCATCGGCCAACGTCGCGGTGAGCCGCGCGCCGATGCCGAAGCGTTCGCTCGCCTGGCCGCGCAACGACACGACGATGGCGTTGCCGTCCTTGGTGCGGTTCTCGAACAGCGCGGTCGGTTCGTTCCAGCCGAGCGTCAGCACGTCGAGGTCGCCGTCGCCGTCGAAGTCGCACAACGCAGCACCGTGTTCGATGCCTTCGACGTCGAGGCCCCAATCGGCGCCGGTTTTCGCGAACTGCAGATCGCCAGTGTTGCGCAACGCCAGGTTCTTCTCCGGCAGCTTGCGCACGTTCTTGATCAACTCGATCGCGGCCTCGCGGCGCTTCTGCGCCAGCAACTCGCCCAAGCGCAGATGGAGGTCGGGATCGATGTCGAAGCGCGCGATGCCGTTGGTGACGAAGATGTCGAGCCGCGCATCGTTGTCGAGATCGCCGAACAGCACGCTCCACGTCCAGTCGGTGCTCGCGGCCCCGCACAGGATCGCCGCTTCCTGGAAGCGACCGCGGCCGGTGTTGAGCAACAGCGCATTGCGCATGTACTGCGGCGGCCTCGCATGCAGCAGCACGTCGCGCTCTTCGTCCATGTCGCCCATGAGCACCTTCGCCTTCTTGTGCGTAGTCATGCTCATGTCACCGACGAGGAAGTCGAGATGGCCGTCGCCGTCGATGTCGCCCGCATCGGCGCCCATGCCGTAGTAGGCGGTGTGGGGGACCACGTCGCCGGTGACATCGCGGAAGGTGCCGTTGCCTTCGTTGCGATACAGCGTGTCGGGCGACTCGAGGTCGTTGGCGACGTAGAGGTCGGGATGGCCGTCGGCGTCGTAGTCCCACCAGGTCGCCGACAGACCCATGCCGTGGCCGGCGATGCCGCTGCTCTGGGTCACGTCGACGAAGCGGCCGCCGACGTTGCGCAGCAGGCGATCCGGTTGGCCGGTCGGCAGCTCGCGACCGCGGAACACGAAGAAGTGCTCGCGCAGCTCGGCCGGCACGTCCGCCGTGGTCTGCAGCTTGCCTGCCTTCTTCTGGCCGTTGAGCGCCGCGAGCTGCGGCAGCGTCGGCAGCATCGCGGTGGGCGAACGCGCGAGGTCTTTGGGCGGCTGCAGGTCGCGCAGCATCTCGGCCGGCAAGTCCCAGCCCGGCGTCATCGCCGCGGTGAGGGCGCGGTTGGTGAGCAGGTAGAGATCGAGCGAGCCGTCGTTGTCGTAGTCGGCGAACGCCGCCATCGTCGACGCCGCGACGAGATCGAGGCCGTAGTGCGCGGCGTTCTCGCGGAAGGTGCCGTTGCCCTGGTTCTCGTAGAGCAGGTTCTTCGCTTCGAGGTTGCAGACGTACAGGTCGAGGTCCGAGTCGCGATCGATGTCGACGAAGGTGGCGCCGGTGCCCCACGCATCGCCGCCGTCGACGTTGCCGGCCGCCGCGGTGACGTTCTCGAACTGCAGCGGCGCCGTCTGGCGGAACAGCTGGTTGGGCCCGTCCTGGCACACGAGGTAGACATCGACGAGCCCATCGCCGTCGTAATCGCCCACCGCGAGCCCGGCCCCGTTGGTCAGGTACTGCACGGTGTTCTCGCGGCGCAGCACGTTGGTGAACGCAAGGCCGCTGGCACTCGGCGGCACGCGGCGGAAGCGGACCGGGTCGCCGCCAGCGGCCGGGCGCAGCGGCTTCTGGGTGATGCCGCCCGGCTCGCTCGGCGTGGGGGGCGTGCCACCGCTGCAACCGGACAGTCCGAGGCCAGCGATGATCACGACGGAGAGGAGGATGCGGGCGTGCGTTCGGGCGCTGGTCATCGCGGCGGCCATCGTGGCGAATCCGGGCTGCCGGCACCATCTCGTGGTGCCGGTGGCAAAATCCTGGCCCGGGTGTAACCAATCGCCGCGCGCGAACACCATGGCGGTGTCCGCAACAAAGTGTTTGGCTTTTGTTCGGGTGCGCGATATGGTGCGCTTCCAAGCTAACGAACCGACCCCAGGGAGGGGTGACACGATGAAACCGAAGGCAGGCGACAGCAGCAAACCGGCGTTGAGCGAAGCTCTCCTCGACGCCCTCGCGTCCATCCAGAAGTCCCACGGCGAAGGCTCCATCATGCGGATGGGCGATCGCGTCGAGACCCCGATCGAAGGCATCTCCACCGGCTCGCTCGGGCTCGACCTGGCGATCGGCGGCAAGGGCCTGCCGCGCGGCCGCGTGATCGAAGTCTTCGGGCCGGAGTCGTCGGGCAAGACGACCTTGACCCTGCACGTGATCGCCAACGCGCAGAAGCAAGGCGGCATCTGC
>SXPB01000281.1 GCA_005776475.1 Planctomycetia bacterium | reverse complement strand
TGGCGTGCAATCCGACCGTGGCACCGGCGGTGAGTTCGAACACCTGATGCCGGAAGGCGAAGCCGGGCAGACTGGTTGAATTCGGTATCGGCAGGGCCGTCGCGAGCGCGCCATCGCTGGTGATGCCGCCGCCCAGCGACACGAGGGTCGTGTGCAGTTCGCAGCCGGGAGATCCGAACGTGAGCAGGTTGGCGATGGGCGTGGGCGCGGTGGCGAAGCCGAACACCGAGATCGCGAACGAGCCCGGGGTCAGGCGTGCACGCCACCGATCTGGTTGAAGATGCCGCCGACGACGAGGTCGCCGTTGCTGCGTTCGTGCATCGCATTCACGGCCCACCCCTGGGTGCCCACGGCCAACGCATGCCAAGTGCTCCCATCCCAGCGAGCCACGCCGTTGGCGGTCGTGCTGCCGATGGCTAGGAATGGGCCGCCGACGAACACGTTGCCGTTCGACCAGCATTCGAGGTGGTTGACCACGGTCGCAGCACCGACGGGAATCGCCTGCCACTGCCCGTTCGTGTGGCGCGCCAACGCGGTGGCAGGCACGCCGGCGAGTGACGTGAACGAACCCGCGGCATGCAGGGTTCCCTGGCCGTCGAAGCCGAGGTCGTACACATCGCCGTAGGCCTGGCCGAGCGATTGCCACAGCGTGCCGGTCCATTGCGCGACGTGGAATCCACCGTTCAGCAGACTTCGATTGGCGCAGACTTCACCGTTTGGCCCGACGGTCAGCGCGCGGGTGAGTCCCCAAGTGCCGATGCCCATCGGGTACCAGGCAGTGCCATCCCATCGCCCGACGTAGTCCACCGCTTGCCCGTTGATCTGGGTGAAGTTGCCGCCGGCGATCAGGTCCCCGCCAGGCAGGACAGCCAGCGACCACACCGTGCCGTTCACGGCCCCACCGAGGGCGGACCACTGGCTGCCGTTCCAGCGGGCGAGGTTGGCGATGGCTTGACCGCCTGCCGTCGTGAACTGGCCGCCCGCGATCATGTCGCCGTTCGGCATCGCCGCCAGCGCGAGCACGAGTCCGTTGATGCCGCTGCCGAGGGCTTGCCAGCTGGTGCCGTTCCATCGGGCGATGTTCGAGGCGGCGACACCGCCAGCCGAAGTGAACGTTCCGCCGACGACGAGGCCACCGCCCGGCTCGGCGATCGCTGCCTCGAGCGTGCCGGAGATGCCGGTGCCGAAACTCGTCCACGCGCTGGTAGCGGGATCGAACGCGACGATGTTCTGGGCCGGGGTATTGCCCGCTGCTGCGAAGTAGCCGGTGAACACGAGCCGCTCGGCAAGGGGACCCGTTCCATCCGGATCCCAACGCGTCATGTCGAGCAGGTTGCCCGCGTTGTTCACTCCCGGCACGCTGCCGCCGGTCTGCCACTGGAGTGTGCACTGTGCCATTGCGCTGCTGGCGAGGGCGCACGCTGCGAGAGCCGAGACGACTGCGTGATATCGGTGCATGGCTCGCTTCTTCGGAATGGCCATGCAACGAGACCGACTTCCGGTGATCACGCCAGCAGGCCAGGGACGATTTTTCCAGCAACGTCCGTGAGGCGGAAGTCCCGACCCTGCGCGCGCACCGTCAGCTTCTGGTGGTCGAGGCCGAGCTGGTGCAGGATCGTCGCGTGCAGGTCGTGCACGTGCACGATGTCCTCGGCGGCCGACCAGCCCCAATCGTCGGTTTTGCCGTACGCGTGGCCGCCCTTGAAGCCGCCGCCGGCGACCAGCACCGAACAGGCGAGCGCGTTGTGGTCGCGGCCGTAGCTGTCGAACGCCAGCGGGCCTTCGCAGTACGGCGTGCGGCCGAACTCGCCGGCGAATACCACGATGGTGTCGTCGAGCATGCCGCGTCGCTTGAGATCGCGGATCAGCGCCGCGGTCGGCTTGTCGACCTGCTCACACTTCCTCGGCAGTGAGCGCGGAATGTTGTAGTGGTGGTCCCAGCCGGCGTCGCAGAGCTGCACGAAGCGCACGCCGCGTTCGAGCAGGCGGCGCGCCAGGATGCAGTTGCCGGCGAAACTCTCAGTGCCGACTTCGGCGCCGTACTCATCGAGTGTCTCCTGCGACTCCTGCGACAGGTCGGCGAGCTCGGGCACGCTGGTCTGCATCTTCGCCGCCGTTTCGAACGCGGCGATGCGGGCTTCGGCATCGGGGTCGCCGGTCTTCGCGGCTTCGAGCCCGTTGAGTTCGCGCAAGGCAGCGAGTTGGCGCGCGCGCGATTTGGCGTCGATGCCGGCGGGGTTCTGCACGAACAGCACCGGTTCCTTGCCCGAACGGAACGGCACGCCTTGGTGGCGCCCGGCGAGGAAGCCGTTGTGCCACAGCCGCGGATGCAGCGGCGTGCTCGGATCCGGGTTCGACAGCAGCACCACGAACTCCGGCAGGTTGCCCTTGCCGTCGCCCAACGCATACGACGACCACGCGCCCCACGACGGCCGACCGAGCAGCGGCGTGCCGGTGAACAGGATCGTCATCGCCGCTTCGTGCAGCACGTGGTCGGTCTGCAGCGAGCGCACCAGCAGCAGGTCGTCAGCGACTTCGCCGAGGTGCGGCAGCAGCTCCGACATGCGCAGGCCGCTCTTGCCGTAGTTTTGGAACTCGAACTTGCTGCCGACCACCGGCAGCGCGCCCTGGCGCTCGGTGAGGCCGGTGATGCGCTCGCCCTTGCGGATCGACGGCGGCAGTTCTTCGCCGCGGCGTTCGTTGAGCAGCGGCTTCTCGTCGAACAGGTCGTGCTGCGCGAGGCCGCCGGACAGGAAGATCACGACGACGCGTTTGGCCTTCGCGGTCGGCAGGCGCCATGCGGGGGTGGGATCCTGCAGCGACGGCGCTTGCGCGAACGATCGCTGCGCGAGCAGCGAAGCAGCGAGGCCGCCGAGGCCGAAGGCGGAACGGCCGAGGAAGGCGCGGCGGCAGAGTTGGTCGTGCGGAGTCAGGTCGTGCATGGCATCACCCACGGCGGATCGCGGCTTCGAGATTGAGGAGCGTGCAACCGATCTGCGCCCACGCGGCGCGTTCGGCGGGCGGCAGTTCCGGCGCGCCCGGCTTCGACGACGATGGTCTTGTTGCCGGTTCGGAGCTCGGCTTCTCGGGGGGCTTCGCGTCGGTTTGGCCGCGGGCGGCGCCGCGGCGGTGGGCGCCTCGGCTACTGGCGCTGGCGCTGGCGTTGGCGTTGGCGCCGGCATCGCTGCCGGTTTCGCTTCGGGCTTGCTCCCGGTCGCTCCGGCAGTGCCGCTGCGGCCACGCGCCTTGCCCTTCGGTTCGGCGATGCCGAGCAGCTTCTTCGCATCGTCGCCGTGCTTGCCGAAGTGTTCGCGTTGGTCCTTCAGCAGCGACTTCAGGATCGCCACTTCCTTGTCGTCGGCCGCGCGCGACGTCACCAGCCGGAAGCCGAAGCGCAACTTCGCGTCGTCGTCGGCGCCACCTTCGACGAGCATGCGTTGGCCGAGTGCCTTGCCAGCATCGACCTGCACCGGATCGTTGAGCGTGACCAGCGCCTGCAACGGCGTCGTCGTCTTCGTGCGCGTCACCGTGCACGTCTCGCGCTTGGCAGCGTCGAAGATCGTGAACGAAGGGTACGGCACGCCGCGCTTCCAATAGACGTAGAGCCCGCGTCGGTTGGCCTTCTCGGCCGGATCGACCTTCCAGTCGCCGGAGCCGAGCATCGACTTCCACAGGCCTTCGGGCTGGAACGGCTTCACGCTCTCGCCGCCGACCTTCTGCACCAGCAGGTTCGACGCGAACAGGGCCTGGTCGCGCACCATCTCGGCGCTCAGGCGTTGCCGCGGGCCGCGGGCGAGCAGCAGGTTGTCCGGATCCTTGGCCCATGCCGCCGCGGGCGCCGTGCTCGCCTGGCGATAGGTCGCCGACAGCACCAGCAGGCGATGCAGCTGCTTCACGTTCCAACCGCTGGCGACGAACTCGGTGGCGAGCCAATCGAGCAGTTCGGGGTGGCTCGGTGCCGTGCCGCGGATGCCGAAGTCGTCGGCGGTGCGCACGATGCCGGTGCCGAAGAACTGCTGCCAGGCGCGGTTCACGGTGACGCGCGCGGTGAGCGGGTGGTCCTTGGTGACGAGCCAGCGAGCGAGGCCGAGGCGATTGCGCGGCAGATCGGCGGCCATCGGCGGCAGCACCGCCGGCGTCATCGCTTCGACCTTGTCGCCCTTCTTGCGGTAGTCGCCGCGCACGAACAGGTGCGTGTCGCGCCGCTTCTTCAGTTCTTCCATGACGAGTGCGCTCGGCAGCTTGCTCTCGACGCGCTGCTTCTCAGCCTTGACGCGTTCCAGCTCTTCGAACAACGCGCGGCCGGCGACGTCGATGCGCGTGCGGAACCAACGGCGAACGGCGCGTTGGCGGCGTTCGGCGGCGGTCTTGGGTTTGTGCGCTTCGTCGTCGTCCACATGGGGCTTCGTGGTCAACGCTGCCTCGACCACCGGTGGGGCGATGCCGGCAGCGCCGAGGCCGGGGTTGGTCGGTGCCGCCGTCTGTTGCAGCGTGCGCAGCACTTCGTAGTTGAGCAGGTCGTCGCCTTCGGCCTTCATGCGGCAGGAGAACGACAGGCCACCGCCACGTGGGCGGCTCTGCATGAACTCCGGCGGCAACTCGCCGGCTTCGAATGCGGCTACGGCATCGAACGGTTGTTCCATGCCTTCCGGCATGCCACCAGGCATTGCGCTGCGGGCGGCTGGCCGCGGGGCGGCGCCTTTCGCGACGAGCTTCACGACCACGAAGTTGTCGCCGGCGCGCAGGCCAAGGCGCAGGCGGCGCGGTTCCTTGCCGGCGCGCCCCGAACGCATCGCGAAGAACGCTTCCTCGTCGAACTCTTCCGGCTCCTTCGGCTTCGCCGCGGGTTTCTCCGCGCTCGGGGGCACCTCGGGCTCCGGTGCGTACTCGGCGACGACATTGCCGTTGAGCCAGATCCTGGCGCCGGCACCGCCATCGAGTTCGAGCATCATCGTGCGTGGGCTGTCGCACTTCACCTTGCGGGCGGCGTACCAGGCCACGGCCGGACCCTCGACGGCGAGGTTGGCGCTGTCGTCGTCGCGCCAATTGCGTTGTTCGGTCCACTCGAGACGTCGGGCCTTGGGCTTCTTCGGCTGCTTCGCCGCGGCCGCGGCGTCTTCGCCCTTCGCCTCGCCGCTTTCGTCGGCTTCATCAGCGGTCGCCTTCGCTTCGCCTGCGGCTGCCTTCGGTGCTTCGGGCTTCTTCGCCATCTGCGCGAGGAAGTCGAACAGGTTGCCGGCCTTCGGCTTGTCAGCGCCGGGCGTCGCGGCCACCGGTTTGCCACTCGCATCGGGCATCGGCTTCGCTTCGGTTCCTCCGGCGGGCTTGCCGTCCTTAGCGAGCTGCGGTTGGTCGTACTTCTTCTTCCACGCCGGTGCGGCGAGATCCTTCTCCACCGCGAACTCGGTGCTGTAGGCGCTGGCGACATCGGCGCTCGGGAACGGGCCCAGCGATCGCCACAGGCTGGGCTGCAGCGGCAACAAGAAGGTGCGCAGCCGAGCATCGTCGGTGGTCGAGATGCGGAAGCGGCCGATCAGGCTCTTGAACTTGCTCGACGAGCCGTGGCTCAACGTGATGCGCAGGACCGACGTTTCGTTGGCCGTGAGCGGCTCGATCGGCACCAGCACCGCTTCGCGCGGTTGCTTGCGCTCGTCACCGGAGACGCTCCAGCCACCACCACCACGGAAGCTGCCGCCGCTCGGACCGTTGCCGTCGCCGACGAGGATCGACTGCTGGAACGAACCGGGCTCGATCGCGGTGAGGTAGTGCTCGTCGTCGTCGCGCTCCTGGTTCACATCGGCCTGCGCCGTCGCGAACAGCACGCGCGGCGGATCGCTGCTGTCGGCGACGCTGTGCAGCCGCACTTCGAGACCGCTCAGGATGAACCGGCCGTCGTCGGCGCGACCCGACGCGCCGTGCGGCAACGACGGATCCGGCAGCACTTCCAGCCGCAGCGCTTCGATCTTGCGCTTGCCGGGCATGAACACGAGTTCGTAGGTGTCGCGGGCCGGCACCGGTCCCGTCGCCAGGATCGACGCGTCGTCCTTCGCCTCCAGGCGCGAACCGTGCTTCGCCATGCGCTCGGTCGGCACCATCGGCGTCCACACGATCGGGGCCGCGAGGCGTTCGCGCATCGTCGCTTCCCACGCCGCCTGCTCCGCGTCGGCGAGCGGGTCTTCGCGATCGAGGCGCCGTTCCAGCGATTTGATGCGGCGTTCGAGGTCCTGCAGGCGCGGCACGTCGTCGGGTCCGGGGGCCGCGATCGCGGGCTTCGGGTTCTTGCCGAAGCCGCTGTCCTTCTCCTTCACGTGGTTGAAGAAGTCGTAGAAGCCGTAGAACTCGCGTTGCGAGATCGGGTCGTACTTGTGGTCGTGGCACTGCGCGCAGCCGACCGACAGGCCGAGGAACGTCGTCGCGGTGGTGTGCACGCGATCGATCACGTAGACGCTGCGGTACTCGTCGAGTTCTTCGCCGGCTTCGGTGTTGACTGGATGGTTGCGGTTGAAGCCGGTCGCGATCCTCTGGCTCAGCGTCGCCTTCGGCAGCAGATCGCCGGCGAGCTGTTCGACCGTGAACTGGTCGAACGGCATGTTCGTGTTGAACGCATCGATGACCCAGTCGCGCCACTTCCACGCCTGCCGCGCGGTGTCGCGTTGGTAGCCGCTCGAATCGGCGTAGCGCGCGACGTCGAGCCATTCGCTGGCCTGGCGTTCGCCGTAGCGCGGGTCGGCGAGCAGGCGGTCGACGACCTTCTCGCACGCATCGGCGGCGGTGTCCTTGGCGAATGCGTCGAGCTCGGCGAGCGTGGGCGGCAGACCGATCAGGTCGAAAGTGACGCGGCGCAGCCATGCTTCGCGCGCGGCTTCCGGGCTCGGTTGCAGGCCGTCGCGCTGCAGCCGCGCGAGCACGAAGCGATCGACGTCGTTCTTCGGCCACGCGGGGTCACCGATGGTCGGCACCGCGGGGCGGACCGGCGGCACGAAGGCCCAGTGTTCGCTCCACACCGCGCCTTCCGCGATCCAGCGGCGCAGCGTTTCGATCTGGGCGGGCTTCAGCGCATCGCCGCTGTCGGTCGGCGGCATGCGGTCGTCGGCGTCGGTCGCGGTGATGCGAAGGAACAGCTCGGACGTGTCGGGCGCGCCGGGCACGATGGTGGTGCTGTGTTCGCGGACCGCGAACGCGTCGAGCTTGCGATCGAGCCGCAGTTCGCCTTTGCGCCTGGCATCGTCGGGCCCGTGGCAGTTGAAGCAGTGCTGCGCCAGGATCGGCTGCACGTCGCGCGCGAAGTCGATGGCGGCGGGTTTCTGCGCAGCGGGCGGGGCGACCCCGTCGTGTTGGGCGGGAAGTGCGGCAGCGAGGGCTGCCGCCGCCAAGGCGCGGATGGAGCGAGGCATGGGACGGGGCAGCTTAGCAGCCTGGGGCAGCAGTCGGGCTCTGCGGATGATGCTAGGTCATCGTCGTCGACACGGAGCCTTGCCCGACCCCGCATGCCGTGTCGTTCGGCAATCCTGTGGCTTCAGCCGCAGAATCCGCGCGGTCGATGCCATGGGCAGGTTCCAGGTCTCGTACGAGGTGGCCGTCGGCAGCATGCGTGGCATCATGCGGATCGCCGGTGGCATCTGGAGCGGCGACGCGTGTGTGTTCGAGTTCGCCGAGACGGCGACCGGCCTTGCCGGCAGTGCGACCTGCGATTGGCGCGACGTAGCGCCGCGGCTTGACGTCGTGGAAGGCGATCCGACGCACCCGGCGGCGCCGGCGATCCTCGCAAGCTGCGCGAAGTGCTGCTGCCGTTCCATCGTGGTTCCTACGCCAACATCGACGATGCATCGCTCCATGGTTGCGCGCATCGGAGACCAGGGCCTGAACCAACCGTGGGGATGTTCGCCAACACCACGGAGCCGGCGCTATCAGCGGCTGCCGACGCGCGCGGTCGCTGCGGTGGAGGTCACGAGGCCCGCCGGATTGGCGCCGAGATCGAGGGCGAGGGCCTGGTTGTGGAACTCGAAGCCGATCAATCCCATCGTCGCCGGGATCGCGAACGTCACCGACGCTTCGCCCGCCACTGGCGTGAGCGCACGCGTGGAATCGATGCTGATGGACAGCTCGCAGCCCGGCATGCCGAGTGACGCGAGGTCGAACGGCAACGGCACGGCGCCCCACAGCGTGCGCGACAGGCCAAAGACCAGCAGCGCCGGCAGGTTGTTGGCGAGGCCATGCGTTCGGATGATGAACGAATCGCCGAGCCACGGCAGGCTGTTGGCGCCGGCGGTGACGATGGGAGTTGCGCCGGGCCCGCTGCAGCCGATGCCGAATGCGATGTAGCTCGCCGGGTCCACGGGGCCATAGCTGCCGAAATTGAGGCCGTCGAACGACACGCAGCGTCGCTGCACTTCGTCGAACATGAGCGGCTGGCGCGCCGAATCCACCGCACTGCCGAGCGGTGTGCGTTGCATCCAGGTGCCGTCCCATTCCCAGGTGTCCGCCGGATTGCCCCCCGTCAGCACACATCGGCCGCGGGCCGAGTCGTACGCCAACACCGCACCACTCCGCGCGGAAGGTCCGCTGGTCGCCATCAGCGCCCACACCGTGCCGTCCCATTCCCAGGTGTCGCCAAATAAGAACGGCGCCATGGTGACTCCACCGAAGAGCACGACGCGCTGGCGCGCCCGGTCGAATGCCATCGCCGCGTCGGCTCGCGCCGACGGTGCCACCATGGGGATCGCTTGCTGCCAGTTGATGCCGTCCCACGTCCAGGTGTCCTGGCGCCAGCCGCTCAGGTCCTTTCCGCCGAACAGCACGATGCGGCCATTCGCTTCGTCGTAGGCGAGGCTGTGGCCACTGCGAGCGGGGGGGCGCGTGGTCGGATTGCGCAACGTCCAGTTGGTGCCATCCCATTCCCACGTGTCGTCGACCCAGCGCTTCAACGGCCCGTGCGAGCTCAGGCCGTAGTACTCGAGTCCGCCGAACAACACCGTGCGGCCGTTGCCCGAGTCGAACGCCATCGCGTGCGAATCACGGCGCGACGGATGGGCCAGCGGCGTGCGCAACTGCCAAGTCGGTTGGCTCGTCCATGTTTCGTCGAGCCCGCGCAAGGGGCCACCAGCGAGCCCTGCACCGCCAAACAGCACCGCTTCGCCGCGCGCGGCATCGAACGCCATCGCATGACCCGTGCGTTCCGATGGTCGTGGGCTGCGCGCTGGCCGCCATCCTGCCGCGTCGTACAGCCAGGTATCGCCCATCGCGACGGAGATCGACTGGCCGCCGCCGAACATCACGCAGGCCTGTCGTGCCGCGTCGTAGCACATGGTGGCGGCGTACCTCGCCATGGGGGTCGTGGGCGTCGCGGGGATCAGCGTCCAGTTCGTGCCGTCCCACTCCCAGGTCTGGTTGCTCATTCCGAGCAGGTCGTAGCCGCCGAACAAGACTGTGCGGCCGCGCGCCGCGTCGAATGCCATCACCGCCCCGAGTCGCCCGCTGGGGCTCGTGGCCGGCGTGCGTTGCGTCCAGGTCGCGCCGTTCCATTCCCAGGTGTCGGCGAGGTAGGTCAATCCGTTGTAGCCGCCGAAGAGCACGGTGACGCCGCGCACCGAATCGAAGCAGAGGTTGACCAGCATGCGCGGCCCGGGCGACGTCGCGGGTTGCCGCAGCGACCAATTGGTGCCATTCCATTCCCAGGTGTCGCCGAGAAAGGCGCCACCGGCGCCGCCGAACATCACGACGCGACCGCGCACCGAGTCGAAGGCCATGCCGTGCGTGCGTCGCGCCGGCGGCTGCATAGCGGGGAGATGTTGCAGCCAGGTTGCGCCATCCCACTCCCACGTGTCGGCGCCCGCCAGTCCGCCATCGCCGCCGAACAACACCGTTCTCGCGCGCAGCGAGTCGAACGCCATCGCGTGCGCGTAGCGCTCTGCCGGCGCCGTGGTGGGTGGCACGGTCGCCCAATCACTGCCATCCCACAGCCAGGTGTCGGCCAGATTGGAAGACCCGCTAAAGAGAACGCATTGGCCGGCCGCACTGTCGAACACCATCGCGCTGCTGCCCCGCGGCTCGGGCGTGTGTTCGAGTTGCCATTGCACCTGGCTCGCAACGCTCGATGCCAGAGCCGTCGCCATCGGCAGGAAAACGGATCGTGTGCCCCACATGGGGGGTGAGCGTAGCCATCGGCAAGCCCGACGTCGGCGTCCGGGATCGGCGATTACCCGCGTGCCAGTGTCTGCAGGCGCCGACTGGCCGACGATCGGGTTGGGTTCACTCCCGCGTGACGATCCGCAACGCCCCGGCCAGGTCGGGTGCGCCGGGAACGGCCGCCTGGTCTTCGGGTGTGCCGGGCATTGACGAAGAACACGCGCAGGCCCGGGTGAAACCAGTCGGTGGCGCTGACGGGTAAGGGTCACGGTCGATGCGAGAGCAACGAGCTCTGCGGCGACCGAACCAGAGAGTCGGCGGCGCCCCAGTCCGGTGTCGCTGTTGTGTCGTTCGCGAAGCACACGCAGCCTTGGCATGGGCTGCCGCGGCGGCGTGCGACAGTGGTGGTGAGGTCGAAGCGACGCTCGCGATTCCGACTGTGGCGAGCCTCATCGGCCAGTCCTTCCGACATCAGGTGGTGTCGTTTGACTTCAGCGGTGCAGGCATCGCAGCGGTGAGCAGTTCGAACGCACTGCAGCTGACGATCGGTTCGTGGTGAGGATCGTCGCGCTCATCGCAGATCGAGCACCAACGGTTGCACCGGCCGCGCGGCTGGATCGCCACCTGGCTGGCAGCGCTCGCCCGCATCCCGCGCCGGGGTGTCCTGATGATCTCGTTCCTGCCCGATACGCCGGAGTACCGGATCGAGTTCTTCCAGCAGGACCGCGCCCTCGGGTTGCTGCGCATCAAGGGACCTCGTCTCGATGCGCCCGCCGAGGAATCGTGGGACTTCCATCCACCCGCGGTCGACCAGGAGTTCGTCGGACTCGTCGAACGCGAAGTGTCGCGCGGCCGGTGACATGCCGCGGCGGCGGCCGGGTTCCCGGCGGTTCGGACCGCAGCGTTCTTCCTGCTCGCAGGCGTTCGACTTCTCGAGCTGCGCGATCAGCAACGTGCTCGCGAACCGCAGCCCGGCGTGTTTCGCGTGCAGCCGTTTTGACGAGTGTGGCCGATCTACCGCCGCGATCGCGTGGACGGACTGCGAAACGACGCGACGAGATCGTCGAACACCGCAGCGGCGCGTTCGATGCGGACTTGGTCATCACTGTGGGCCGCCACGATTCCAGACAGCACGCGAGCAACGCCAGGGGTCTCGGGACGCTCGTACTTGCCGTCGTGGTTGTCGAGGTCGTGCACGATCTCGGCGAGCGCGCGCACTGCGTGGTCCGCGATCGCCAAGTGATCCAGCAGAACTTCGAAGCTGCAGCGATCGCCCTCGTGGGTGAACTCGGCGTCGGCCATGTCGTACCGCATCTCGTTCTTGCGGCCGCGGTAACCGAGTCCCGGCACAAAACGAAAGCGCGCCCGCGCGTCGATGTGCCGTCGGATCAGCCACGCGCAAGCCATTCGGTCGACATGCACACCGGCCCGCGTCACCCAAACCTTGCCTCGCAAGTCGCGGAGGCCCAAGCGACGTGGCGGCGGTTCGGGCGCTGGGATCAAGCGGTGCTCGAGCGATGAGATCGCGGCCACGGCCGACTCACGACCCGGGGCGCCGAAGAAGTCTACGGCGCTGAGTTCCTTCAATTGCCGCCTGGCTCGACCGAGAGCCGCCGCGATCTCAGCGCGACGAACGCTGGTCGGACGCACGCCCACGCGCACCGTCGGCAGACTTGCCGAGAGATCGTGGTAGTCGCGATCGCGGGCATTCTGAAACGTGGCAACGACCTCGCCGTCGCTGATCCCTGCAACGAACTCGGACGCAGCCAACATCGCCTCGCCGCCTCCCGCCGCGACGAACGCAATCACTTCTCGCGCCGCCACGAGCGTTTGCTCGTTGCTCGGCAACACCCACGCCGCCTGACGCAGCGATACCGCACCGATCGCCTGTAGGCGGCGCCAAGTCTTGACGCGCAAGTACGCAGGAGCCTTCGCCAAGTGCACGACCAAGATCAGCCAACACGTCATGTGCAACACCTGTATCGCAGTTGACCACCCACAGTAACACTTGCTGCATGCGCTAGTCTCCGGCACGGTTGGTCCACGAAACGTCGTCATGCTGTGGATCACTCGTGAACGTCCAAAGATCGACCGCATCGCCTGCCCGTGGCTCGTCTCCAGGTTCGTCGATACCAAAGCCCAATTCCTGTTCGTGCCGACCGCGCAAGTGATGTCGCAGGCAAACGCTCTTCGCGCCATCCCGTTCGACGTGCCCGGCGTCGAGCTAACCCACGTCGGCGATCGGTGCAGTTTCGACGCCATCCTTGCCAAGTACCGTCTGTCGACGCACGGCCTCGCACGCTTGGCCGCGATCGTGCGCGGCGCGGACACCGATAGCCTGCACTTGGCGCCGGAGTGTGCGGGACTGCTGGCGGTCTCCCTCGGGCTCTCTACCGTGATCGCGGACGACCACGAACTGCTCCGCCTCGGCATGCGCATCTACGACGGCTTGTTCGCGTTTTGCCAGCTCGAACCAGCAGAGCCGCACGCCTGGCCGCCGGTATCCACATGAATCGGCTCGACGTCGCGACGGTGCCGTTTGGTGATGCCCTGCGCTTCTGGTGGCGCCTGGGCTGCGTGTCGTTTGGTGGGCCCGCGGCGCAGATCGCGATGCTGCACGAAGAAGTCGTCGTGCGTCGCCGCTGGGTGCCTGACCACCGCTTCGATCACGCGCTCAACTTCTGCATTCTGCTGCCGGGCCCCGAGGCCCAGCAGCTGGCAACGTATGTCGGCTGGCTTTTGCACGGCACACGCGGCGGGATCGCGGCCGGCATCCTCTTCGTGCTGCCGGCCGCGATCCTGTTGTTTGTGCTGTCGTGGCTCTACGCCGTGTTTGGCACGGCACCGGCGGCCGCAGGCGTAATGGTCGGTGCGAAAGCCGTCGTACTCGCTCTCGTGTGCATGGCGGTTCGTCGTTATGCGCAGCGCGGTCTGCGGTCGCGTTGGCATGTCGCGATCGCTGCGTTGGCATTTGGCGAGCTGCAGTTCGGCGTCGCGTTCCCGTGGATCATCGTGGCGGCGGCGGGACTCGGTCTGACGCTTGTCGACGAACCGTCAAACGCTGTGGCTCAGACTGTGGTGTTGCCGACGCGCTCACCGCGATGGCATCCATGGCCAACTCTGCTGATCGCGAGTTCCCTGTGGGTCGCGCCGGCCGGGCTTTGCTTCTGGCATGGCGGCGCGGACGGACTCCTGCTGCAGCAGTACCTCTTCTTCACGGTCGCAGCGTTCGTCACCTTCGGCGGCGCTTACACCGTCTTGGCGTACGTGACCCAGACGGCTGTGACGCAACTGCATTGGATCACGGCCATGCAAGCGATAGATGGCCTGGCGCTGGCGGAGACTACGCCAGGGCCGTTGATCATGGTCTTGCAGTTCGTTGGCTTCATGACTGGGTGGAACCATCCGGGAAGCGACGGGCCGCTGCTCGCCGCGACGCTCGGGGCAATCGCAACCACGTGGGCGACGTTCTTGCCCAGCATGATGTTCGTCTTCGTTGGCGCGCCGTGGGTCGAGCGACTGCAAGACAACCGCTTCGCGCGCCGCGCCATGGCGGGCATCGCTGCGGCAGTCGTCGGTGTGCTCGTGCATCTGGCGTTCGTCTTCGGCAAAGCCGTGTTGCTTCCCGGCGAACGCTACGCATCGCCCGATTGGTTCGTGCTGCTCGTCGCGACGTTCGCCTTCGTTCTCTTGATCACCAAACGCTGCGGCGTCGTCGCCACCATCGCCCTCGGCTGCGGGGTTGGATGGCTACGCGCGGCCTGGTTTGCATGACACCTGCCCACATGGAAACGCGAAAGTTGCTCCTCCTCAGCAGCTCCACGGTTTGGGGCTCCGGCTACCTCGATTGGGCCGAGCCCGCGATCCGCGCAGCGCTTGGCCACGCGCGCCACGTCGCCTTCGTGCCGTTCGCAGCGCACGACCACGATCGTTACGCAACCACTGCGCGCCAGCGTTTCGCGGCG
The DNA here is from genome assembly GCA_005776475.1 of Planctomycetia bacterium. Lineage (GTDB taxonomy): Bacteria > Planctomycetota > UBA1135 > UBA1135 > UBA2386 > UBA2386. The sequence continues at coordinate 1,748 of SXPB01000281.1, read as the reverse complement.
ATGGGCTATGCGTTGCACTCGCTGCATGACACGCCTGCGTCGCTCGCCGATGCCGATGCGTTGTTTGTCGGTGGCGGCAACACGTTTCGTTTGGTGGCGGCACTGCACCACCGGGCCCTCATCGAGCCAATCCGGGCCTTCGTCGCATCCGGCCGTGCGTTCGTCGGCTCGAGTGCTGGTTCGATCGTCGCCTGCCCAACGATGCAAACGACGAAGGACATGCCCGCCGTCGAGCCGCCGAGCTTTCGAGCCTTGGACCTCGTGCCGTTCCAAATCAGCCCGCACTTCCAAGACCCTGATCCGAGCAGCCGTCACATGGGCGAGACGCAAGAACAACGCATCGGCCACTACCACGAAGACAACGAACGTGTCGTCGTCGGCTTGCGCGAGGGCTCGGCACTTAGCGTCATGGGCGATGCCGTGACGTTGCTCGGCACCCACACCGCTCGCGTGTTCCACAAAGCGCAACCACCGCGCGAACTGCCTCCCGGGAGGATCGAACATGCACTCTGAACTCATCGCACATGGCACGTTGCTGTTGTCACGGCGCGACGTGGCGCGCTTGCTCGACTTCGACACGTGCATGATCGCCATCGAAGAGGCGCTGCATGCAGAAGCCAAAGGACACGTGATCGGCCCAGCCGTTCTTGGCATGCATGTGCAGAACGGTGGTTTTCACGTCAAGGCCGCCAGCCTGACCACCCAGCGCCCGTGGTTTGCCGCCAAGTGCAACGCCAACTTCCCCGGCAACTTCGCGCGCTTCGGCTTGCCGACGATCCAAGGGCTCGTGCTGCTGCACGACGCGAGCAACGGCCGCGTGCTGGCGGTGATGGACTCGATCGAGATCACGATCGTGCGAACGGCCGCTACGACAGCTCTCGCCGCCAAGCACCTCGCGCGCACCGATTCCCACACGCTGACCATCGTCGGCTGCGGCAGCCAAGGCGATGCGCACGCGCGTGCTTTGTGCAGGGTGCTGCCGATCCGTCGCGTGCAACTGCACGACATCGACCCAGAACGAGCGAACGATCTCGGCACGCGGTTGACGACGGTACTCGCCAATGTCGAAGTGATCGCGGTGACGGACGTGGCGGCGGCGCTGCGCAGCAGTGATGTGATTGCGACGTGCACGACGAGCGACCGGCCCATCGTGAACGCCGACGACGTACGCAGTGGCACGTTCGTAGCTGGCGTCGGTGCCGACAACCCACACAAGCATGAGCTGGCGCCGAGCCTGTTCGCCGACAGCAAGATCGTCGTCGATCACCGCGAGCAATGCGCGACGATTGGCGATCTACACCACGCGCTCGCGGCGGGTGCGGTCGATCCAGCCGCGGTGCATGCAGATCTTGGCGAGATCATCACCGGCAAGAAGGTCGGCCGACAGAACGCCGACGAAGTCACGCTGTTCGACAGCACCGGAACTGCGCTGCAAGATGTCGCCGCGGTGATCGCAATCTGGGAACGAGCGAGTATCGATACGACGTTCGTGCGGTTCCCGTTCGCCAGTTGAGACCAATGGCGTTCACATCCTGCTGAATCGGGCACCGCCGGGCCCGCGGAGCGATCCGACGTGGATTGCAGGTTTCCCCGAACCACGCGGGGCCCGCGGGGGTGACCACCGATGCCGCCCTCGAGCCGAAGTCGCGAGTTCTCATGCCGCACCGTGTCCGGGCACATGGGTAACACCGGACTCCAGGGGCACGATCGTGCGCGACCGCTCGTGCAGGACGCCGAGGTGAAGTGGC
>SXPB01000280.1 GCA_005776475.1 Planctomycetia bacterium | reverse complement strand
CCACCCAGCGGCACCCATGCAATTGCGCTCGTCCCTGCTCTGTTCCACCGTTCTGTCCATGCTGCCAGTCGCCGTGGCGCAGGTCCCTGCGACCTCCGCAGTGCGCGCCGACCAAAAGACCCAGGCGCAGCAGTTCACTGTTGGCAATCTCACGATGAAGCGCTGGCAGGATGCCAGCGGTAGCCACGTCGCGATGAGTCGCGATGGCGGCTCGTCGTGGACGCAGCTGATGGATGCCGACGATCGTCTGCACTTCACGGTCGCCACGTTCGATCCGCTCGGCGGCGCGCCGGAGTTCCCGGGCGTCATGGCGGCGCCGGCTCGCACCCGCATCCACCTGGTGCAGTTCCACACGCAGGTCATGAGCGAATACCGCGACGCGCTGCAGAAGGCGGGCGTCGAGATCCTGGCGTTCCTGCCGGCGCAGGCGCTGATCGTGCGCGGCGATGCGGAGCAGGTCGCTGCGCTGCGCGCACTGCCGTGCGTGCGTTGGACCGGGGCGATGCCGAACGCGTGCAAGCTCGATGCCGATACGCGCGCCTTCGTGACGAACGGTGGCGCTGCCCGCGAGGTCAACCTCGTGCTGGCGAAGAAGAGTGATCGCGCGCGCATGGCGGAATCGGTGCAGGGCCTCGGCGCCGAAGTGACCGACCTCTGCGACGGCTCGATCCTGATCCGGGCGATGCTGACTGCGGAGCAGCTCGTCGCGGTGATGTCGCTCGACACGTTCCTCGTCGCGGACCTCGTCACCGAGGTCGGCTACGACATGGACAATGCCCGTATCCAGGGCGGCGGCAACTACGTCGAAGCGATGGGCGGCTACCTCGGCAACGGCGTGCGCGCCGAGATCACCGAGTACTTCCAGGAGACGCATCCTGACTTCGTCGGTCGCTTCGTGGTGCGCGGCACCAACAGCGTCTCGAGCCACGGCCACTGCACCGCCGGCATCGTCGCCGGTTCGGGAGCGGGCAACGCCGCGGCGCGCGGCATGATGCCGCTGTGCACCGTGATCGAAGGTGGCTACACGAGCGCCGCCAACCACTACGCGCAGATCATCGGCAGCCCGGTGGCGCCGTGGAATTCGATGCAGGCGACGTCGAGCTGGGGTTCGACGCAGACGCCGAGCTACACGTCGGTGTCCGCCAACGTCGACGACGCGTTGTTCGACGCCGACTTCGTGCGCACGCAGAGCATGAGCAACCTCGGCACCCAGAGCGTGCGCCCGGAAGCGTGGCCGAAGAACTCGATCTCGGTCGGCGGCATCTCGCACGGCAACAACAGCAACCCGGCCGACGACGTCTGGACGAGCGCCAGCATTGGCCCGGCTTCGGACGGCCGCTTGAAGCCTGAGATCTGCGCCTACTACGAGAACGTGCTGACCTCGGACCGCACCGGCACGTCGGGCTACAACACCTCCGCCGGCGTCGCGGGTGACTACACCGCCACCTTCAGCGGCACCTCGTCGGCGACGCCGATCGTCAACGGCCACACCGGCATCATCCAGGAGATGTTCACCGACGGCCTGTTCGGCCACGCGCTGCCGCTGCCGGCCACCGCGGCGAACCGCTTCCAGAACCGCCCGCACGCCGCGACGGTGAAGGCGCTGCTGTGCAACACCGCGGCGCAGTACACCTTCTCGGGCACTGGCGCCAACCTGTCGCGCTACAAGCAGGGTTGGGGCTTCCCGGGCCTGCAACGCCTCTACGACAACCGCAACAACATCGTCGTCGTCGACGAGTCCGAAGCGCTGCAGGTCGGCCAGGGTCGCACCTACACGATCTGGGTCGCCCCGGGCACGACGGAGCTGCGCGTCACCACGGTCTACTCCGACCCGTCGAACCTGGCGCTGGCGCCGTTGCACCTGATCAACAACCTGAACCTCAAGGTCACGCAGCTGTCGACCGGGACGTTCTGGTGGGGCAACAACGGTCTCGCCGCCGGCAACTTCTCGACCTCGGGCGGTGTCGCCAACACGCTCGACAACCTCGAAGCTGTCTACGTCCAGAACCCGGCTGCCGGCATCTACCTGGTCGAGATTTCGGCCGCGTCGATCGTGCAGGACGCCAAGGTCGAGACGCCGCAGGTCGACGCCGACTTCGCGCTCGCCATGCACCCGATGGGCGGTGGCTACCGCACGCAGGGCGGTTTGACGCTCGACCTCAGCTCGACCGGTCCGGGCAACCTGACCTTCTCGGCGACCAGTGTGCCGGCGGTCGGTTGGACCGAGGGCTACACCGCGATGACGTTCAACACGACGCGTCCCCGTGGTTTCGGCAAGTTCTTCGGCATCGAAGACGACGGTCTGACGGTGCTCGGCTGGACCCAGCCGGCGGCGGCGGGCAACCCGTTCCACTTCACCAACACCGGTGGCGTCTATCCGTTCGCGAACTTCGTGTTCCCGGATCCGGCGATCATCAGCTTCCTCGCCGGCTTCCAGGTCGATGGCGTGATGGTCCTGTTCAACGGCGCGAACATCGCCGCGGTCAGCAACGTCGATCGCCTGACGCTGCAGTGAACCGCTGCGCCTGACGGCGCAAGTGGAACGCGGGCCAGCCTCGCTGGCTCGCTTCCGACCGGCGGACGGCTAGGCTCACCCACGTGAGCGGCCTCCGCCGGTTGCGTTTTGGATTCTCGCCGTGCCCGAACGACACCTTTGCGTTCTGGGCTGCCGTGCATGGAAAGGTGCCGGCGACGTTCGCGCTCGAACCGGTGCTCGCCGACATCGAGGCGTTGAACGAACGTGCCGTCGCCCGTCGCGACCCACTGCCGGTCACCAAGCTGAGCCTGCCGGCGTTGGCGGCGGTGGTCGACGACTACGCGGTGTTGCCGAGCGGGGCAGCACTGGGGTTTGGCTGCGGCCCGCTCGTCGTGTGCCGCGATGGGGCACCGCTGCGGAGCCTCGCGGATCTCGCCGGTGCGCGGGTGGCGATCCCCGGGCGCCACACGACTGCGTTCCTGCTGCTGTCGACGTTGTCGCCAGCGCCGCCGCGCGAAGTCGTGGCGATGCGTTTCGAACAGGTAATGCCGGCGATAGCGCGCGGCGACTGTGATGCGGGCCTCGTGATCCACGAGAGTCGCTTCACGTACCGGGACCATGGTCTGCGCGAACTCGCCGACCTCGGGGTGCTGTGGGAACGCGCAACCGGTGGGCCGCTGCCGCTCGGCGTCATCGCGGCGCGCCGCGATGTGCCGCGCGACGTGTTCCGCGAAGTCAGCGCCGTGTTGCGAGCCTCGGTCGAACTCGCGCGCCGCGAGCCCGCGATGCCGGCGGCGTTCGTGCAGGCCCACGCACAGGAACTGTCGGCGGACGTGCAGCGCCGCCACATCGAACTCTACGTCAACGACTTCACGGTCGACCTCGGTGCGATCGGCCGCGCGGCGATCGTGGCTCTGATGGCGCGCGGTCGCGCCGCCGGATTGCTGCCGGCCGGGCGTTCGCCGTTCCGGGAGGACGCGTGACCTTCCCTTTGGGTGCGGCGGCGTTGTTCACGTTGGTGACGTTGCTGTTGGCGGCGTTGCCGGCGGCAGTGCTGCGTCGCGCACGCACCGGCCGCTACTGGCGCGCCGTCGTGTGGCTGCACGCCGGCCTGTTCCTGCTGCATCTGTTCGTCACCTTCCCGCTCGCGCTCGGCTTCGTAGGGGCGCACCTGATCCAGACGCGGCCGCACGAACGCACGTACCGTGGGCCGCGGCTCGATGCGGCGGGCAACGTGCTGGTGCAGAGCTGGAAGTCCCTCGCTGGCGAGGCGACGGCCGGCGTGCCGGCAGTGGCGGCCGAGATCGCAGCTGCCGCGGCGGCGCGCGCACATCGCATTCCCAGCACGGACGGGGTCGTGCTGCGCGCCTTCCGGTTGGAAGCGAAGCGGGAACCGCCGGTCGCGACCGTGGTGCTGGTGCATGGCCTGTTCCGTTCGGCGATGGAACTCGAACCGATCGCGGCGCTGTTTCGCGAGCAAGGCTGCGAATGCTGGCTGGTCGAACCGCGCAACTTCGGTGGCAGCACGCGCACGGTGTTTCGGGCGGGTGCGTCGGAACGCGACGACGTCGAAGCCGCGGTGCGGTTCGTGCGCGCTCTGCCCGAACGCGAAGCGACGCCGATGGTGTTGTTCGGCGTCAGTCTCGGCACCGTCGCGGTGAGCCTCGCGCTGCCGCGCCTCGATGGGCTCGCCGGCGTCGTGCTCGATGCGCCGATCGACGACATGCAGGCCGCCGCGCGCCGCATGCTCGGCTTCGATCGCGAGGGCGATCCGCGGCGATGGTTCAAACTGTGCGAACCGTGGACGTCGCTGGTGCTGACTGCGTACGAAGCGTGGGCGCAGGTGGACCTCACGTCGCTGCGCCCGGTCGAGGTGCTGGCGAACTTGCCGGTGGATCTGCCGATGCTGGTGGTGGGGGCGGGCATCGACGAACGGGCGCCGCCGGCGACGGTGGAGGCACTGTTCGCTCGTTTGCCGATGCACGCGCATCGGCGGCAGCTGTGGATGGTGCCGGACAGCAAGCACGGCCACGTCTTCCTCGATCGCCCGGCGGAATACGCCGAGAAGCTGCGCTGGTTGCTCGCCAACCTGCGCCGCTGAAGCCCTAGCGAATCTGCAGATCGAGGCCGTTGCTGGCCGACAGCCCGGATGACGTGCTCGGGTCGAGCACGGCGAGCTGCAGGTAGAGATGCGACCAGCCGAGTTGCGGCACGGCCGGGATCGTGATCGGCATGCTCGTTGTTCCCGTCGGCCCGAGGAAAACGACGAGCGTGATTTCGAGCGGTTGCAGCACCGTCAGGTTCTCCCACGGCAGACTGAGTGGGTAAGTGCCAGCCGCGAGCAGGCCGAGCGCGTTCGTGTGGCCGCCGAGCTGGATGCCGATCGTCTGGCCAAGGCGCGGACATCCCGTGCCGGCGATCGTCGGGGTGCCGAGCGCTCCTGGCGAAGCCGGGCCGTAGTTCGTGAACGTGCCACACGGTGTCGCGCCCTGCCGCAGGATGAGCAGCGTGCCATTCGCGCCGAGGAACACGAAGTCGCCGGTGATCGGGTCGCGCGTGCCGCCGCCGGGATACAGGGCTCCGCCGACGATTTCCTGGCGCGTCGTGGGCAGCGGATCGCCGTTCGCGTCGATCTGGTAGGCCACGATGTTGCCCGCGCTCCACTCGCACACGAGCAGTTGGCCACCGAACGACGGGGTGCCGGGCGGCGCGTAGACCATGCCTTCGACGTCGTTGGCGAGCGTGATCGCGGGGCCGAAGGTGCCGGGCGCGTAGGTGCCGTTGCCGTCCGGCGTGAGCGGAACGTCGTGAAAGAAGGCCGGTGTCCAGCTGCAGAGTTTCAGGCGACCTGCCCCAGGCATGCCTGCGGGCACGAACGTGCACGTGCCAACCGACGCCCCGAGTCCGAGCGGGAACAGCGCATCGACGCGGTCGGTGGCGATGCTGCCGGGCTTCGTCTGGTTGAGGTTGTTGGACCCGAACCAGGTGCTGAACAGGACGCCGCCCGGGCCGAAGGCGAGGCCGCCGTCGGTGCCTCCGACCGTGATCACCGGCGTCGCGGTGCCGGTGCCGACGATCGCGCCGGCGCCGTTGCGGATGAGGGGCACCGCGTCGATCGACGTCGAGGGCCACGGCGACACCAGCAGCGTGTTTGGGTTGGCTGCGGCGATTGCTGTGCCGCCGTAAGACGTCACGCCTGGGATCTGGCCGAGGTTCACGATCTGCCACGTCGTGTTGAACGGGGGAAGCACGGCTTGGGCACTGGCCGCGGCGGTCAGGAAGAGGACGGTGGGAAGGAATGGGTGCATCGATGTCTCCGTGCCGTGAAGGAGCGGGATGAAGTGCTCCGACCGAACTGGGAACGTGCGAAATCGTGTTCGCTGGCCGCGGCGTCTTCCGCTCCTTGCCGTGGTGTCCCTGTTTGGGCTGGTTCGGCATGGCCTCCTTGCAGCTTCTTCCACGTGCTTCGATCATCGGTTGCGTGCCGAGGCTCACGCCCGGCCGCTTGCCCGCGCCGATGCCCGCCCCCGACGACACCCTGGTGCTGCTGCGCCGCTGGCATGCCGGCGAACGGGCCGCCATCGATGCGCTGATCGCGCGCGACCTGCCGTGGATTCGCGACTATGTGCACGCCCGGCTCGGGCCGTTGCTGCGGGCGCGCGGCGACACCGGCGACTACGTGCAAGGAGCGGCGCTGGCCGCGCTGCAGTACACGCCGCGATTCTTGACTGCCGATCGGCAGCAGTTTCGTGCGCTCGTCGGGCGCATCGTCGAGAACCATCTGCGCGACGCGCACGACCACCACGCCGCCGCACGGCGCCATCCGGCGCGCGAACGCGAACTGCCCAACGACTCGGTGCTCGACCTCGACCGGTCGCGGCAGGCGGCCGGGCAACCGCCGTCGGTGGCGGCGCGCGACGAACAGGAAGCCTGGGTGCGGCTCGCGCTCGAACTGCTCGATCCGCCCGATCGCCAGGTGTTGCGGTTGCGACAGTGGCAGGGCTTGGAGTTCGCGGAGATCGCGCGGCAGCTAGGCGTGGCCGAGGACGCCGCGCGCATGCGGTTCCAACGAGCCTTGCCGAAGTTGGCGCAGCAGCTCGTTCGCTTGCGCCACGGATCTGTCGATGCGGAGCCACAATGACGACGCCCGGGGAGTCTTCGGTGCAACGGCTGACGCGGGCGCTCGAGTGTTATCTCGAACACCGGCAGCAACCGGACGCAGATCGTCTGGCGTTCCTCGCGCGGCACGCCGACCTGCGCGATCTGTTGGAGCCGATGTTCGACGACGTACCTGGGGCGCCGGCGCTCGGCGACGGCCATGGTGCCGGGGAGCGCCAGTTCGGCCCGTTCCGTCTGCTCGGCGAGATCGCGCGCGGCGGCATGGGGGTCGTGCACGACGCGCTGCACACCGGGTTGAATCGCCGCGTCGCGCTCAAGTTGCTGGCAAGTCCCATGGCGGCGAGTCCGCATGCGGTAGCGCGCTTGCGGCGCGAAGCCGAGTTGACCGCGCGGCTGACTCACCCGCACATCGTGCCGATCCACGACGCCGGCATGGTCGATGGCGTGCCGTTCCACGCGATGGAACGCATCGACGGCGGCACCTTGGCGGACCTGCTGCGTGCAGTTGCCGGAACCGACCGCTCAGCGCTCGCTGGCGACACTCTGGCCGCGGCGCATGCCCGCACGCATCCAGGCCCCGACGCCGGCTGCTGGTTGCGCGGTGTGAGCCATATCGACGTCGTGTTGCGCACCGCGATCGCGATCGCCGAAGCACTGACGGCGGCGCACGCGGCTGGGATCCTGCATCGCGACGTGAAGCCGGCGAACATCCTGCTGCGCGCCGATGGCACACCACTGCTGTCTGACTTTGGCCTCGCGCGCGACGAACGCGAACCTGGTCTGTCGCGCAGTGGCGAGTTCGTCGGCACGCCGTTCTACGTGGCCCCCGAACAGGCGGCCGGTGATCGCGCGCGCATTGGGCCCGCCACCGACGTGTTCGCTCTCGGCGTCGTTGTCTACGAGATGCTGTTCCTCGAACGGCCGTTCGACGGCGACACCAGCGAAGCGGTCCTTGCGAACGTTCGTCTGGCCGAACCCTCAGCCCTCGCGCGGCGCGACCACGGTCTGCCCGCGGACCTCGCCGCGGTGCTCGACAAAGCGTTGCGCAAGGATCCCGCGGCGCGCTACCCGGCGATGCAGGCGTTCGCGGCGGATCTGCGGGCAGTGCGCGAATTGCGGCCGGTGACAGCGGCCCGCCGCGGCCGGCTGCAGCGCGTGTGGCAGCGGTGGTCGGCGGAACCGCGTCGCCTGGTCGCAGCCAGTGCCGTGCTGGTGGCGTGTCTCGTCGGCACGGTGTCGCTGCTCTACGTGCTTCTACAGAGCGACCGTATCGCGGCCGGTGCCGAACTCGAACTGCTGCCTCGTGTCGAGACGTTGCTGCTGCGGGTGATGCTGCAGCAGGAACACCCTGCCGGGGACATGGGGCTTGCCGACGCCCTCGCGGCGCACGCGCTGTTGCCCAACCAACCCGAAACCGTGGCTGCGGTCGCCCGCGCCGCCGAGCTGCTGGGCGACACGCCGACCGCACGTGCGTATGGCGATCGGCTCGCCCGCATCGCTCCGGACGTTGCGGCCCAGGCGGCGCACGGTTCCGCAGCGTCGGAGCCGAGCAGCGCGCTGGGGTGGTTGGTGCGCGCTCGGTGGTTGCTCGATCGGGCCCACGTGAGTGGTTCGATGACCACCTACCGTGAAGCGAGGGACTGTCTACGTCGCGCGATCGATCGTTCGATGCGGGTGCGCGAGATCTACTACTGCGAGCAATTGCACGCGATGGGACATGTGCACGACCGGGTTGCCCTGGTCGCTTTGGCCGACGACAGCAAGCATCGTTGGCCGGCGTCGCCATTCGTCGCCTTCTGGTGCGGTGCCGCGTTGGAGAACCTCGATCCCCGCCGTGCGATCGCCGAACTGGAGCGCGCCGTCGCCGGCATTCCTGATCTGCCGCAGCCGTTGGTGCGGTTGGCACGCTCGCACGAGAATGCACGGCAGTGGCGCGTTGCGTTCGAACTGTACGAACGGGTGCTGGCGACCTGGCCGCGTGAGATCGGTGCCAGACTCGGTCGGGCCCGGTGCCTTGCGCGCACGGGACGCGCCGAGGCGGCGCTCGTGGCGATGGACGAGCTGCTCGCCGACAAGGTGTCGTACTACTGGCTGCATGTCGATCGCGGCGATGTTCTACGTGGTCTCGGCCGGACCGAGGCGGCGTTGGCTGCCTACGAGCAGGCGGCTGCGCTGGGGCCCGAAGCCGCCATGCCGTGGAGCGCGCGCGCCGAACTCCTGCTCGCGCAAAGTCGCGTGGCGGAAGCACTGGCCGCCGCCGAACGTGCGTGCGCCCTCGAGCCAGGCAACACGCGCGCGCACGCCAATCGTGGCATGGCGCTGTTGCACGCCGAGCGGCCGCAAGACGCGATCGAGGCGCTCTCCCGGGTCGTCGCCGACTGGCCGTGGAGCGACCAGTACTGGCGCAGCCTGGCGCAGGCATATCGACGCAACAAGCAACTGGAGGCCGCCGCGGAGGCCCTCGGCAAGGCGTTGGCCATCGCGCCCGACGATTCGATCCACCTGGCGGAACTCGGCAAGTTGCAGCGAGCGCGCGGCGATCGGACCGGTGCGCATGCAACGTTCACACGGGTGCTGCACGCAGTGCCGAACGACTACGAAGCGCTCGTCAATCTGGCGGGGATCGACTGGGAGAACGGGGCCCGCGACGAGGCCGTTGGCCGGTTGGCTTTGGCGCGAGCCACCGATCCGGCGAAGCAGCATGCGTGGGGGCCGTCGATCCAGTACTTGGAGAAGATGGAGCGCTGGCGCGAAGCTGTCGCCGTGCGCGCCGAGTTCTGCGCCGCCAGGCCCAGGGATCGCAAGGCGCGACTCCTGCTGGTCGAGAAGGTGCTGGCGTTGTCAGCCGAACCCGGCGACGCGGCGCTGCTGGGCAGGACCTTCGACGAACTGCAGGCTCTCGACGGCGCAGTGCGCGACGACGTTGCGGCTCTGCGGGAACGCGCCGCCGATCGCCTCGGCCACCGCTGAGTTCGCTTCGCGGCACCGGCTGGCTACGCTGGCGCCCGTGCCGATGAAGCGCCGCGATCGCGCCGCCGACCTCGAACGGCTGCACCTGGACATGACGTCGCAGCCCGACGACTTCACGTGCGGGCCGACGTGCCTGCATGCGATCTATCGCTACTGGGGCGACGAGGTGCCGTTGTCGCGCCTCGTCGACGAGATCGCGCGTACGCCGTCCGGCGGCACCGCCGACGTGTTCCTCGCCAACCACGCGCTGGCCCGCGGCTACCGGGCGACGATCTTCACCTACAACGTGCGCATCTTCGACCCGACCTGGTTCGCAGCGGACGTCGATCTGCGCGACCGCCTGCGGCGCCAGAGCGAGGTGAAGACGCCGCAGCGGCCGGTGTTCGGCTTGCTCACCGATGGCTACATCGAGTTCCTCGATCGCGGCGGCGTGCTGCGCTTCGTCGACCTGTCGGCGACGGTGCTGCGGCGCTGGCTTCGCCGCGGCGTGCCGATCCTGACCGGGCTGTCCTCGACGTATCTGTACCGGACTCCGCGCGAGTTCGGTGACGACGACGACGACGACGACGTGCGCGGCGAACCGCAGGGCCACTTCGTGGTGCTGTGCGGCTATCGCCGCGCGCGCCGGTCGGTGATGGTCGCCGATCCTTTCCTCGAGAATCCCCTCGGTCCCAGGAATCACTACGAAGTGAGCCTGGACCGCGTGGTCGGCGCCATCCTGCTGGGCGTGCTGACCCACGACGCCAACCTGCTGCTGATCGAACCGGCTCCCGAGCGCACGCGCGCGTCCACGGGCCCCTGAACCATGCGCTACCTCGTCGTCGTCAACGATCCGAAGGACTGGAACTGCCCGCACGAGGGCGTCGAAGTCGTCGCGGCCCGCAAGTACCTGACGCACCCGTCGTACACCACGCTCGAGAAGGTGCACCTGATCAACCTGTGCCGGTCGCTCGGCTACCAGAAGATCGGCTACTACGTGTCGCTGCTCGCCGATGCGCGCGGCCATCGGCCGATGCCGAGCATCGAGACGATCCAGACCATGAAGGATCGCGCGATCGCCGCGATCGCCGGCTCGGACCTGCAGGAGATCCTCGACGAGTCGCTGGCGAAGGTGCACAGCGACGAGTTCGTGCTCAGTGTCTACTTCGGCCGCAACATGGCGCAGCGGCACGAACGGCTCGCCAACGCCCTGTTCCGCGTGTTCCCGAGCCCGTACCTGCAGGCCACCTTCGTGCGCGGCGGCAAGTCGGGGCGGTGGCGGATGGAGAGCATCAAGGCGCTCGCGGTCGACGACATTCCGGAGGGCCACGCGGCGTTTGCGAAGGGGGCGACCGCCGACTTCCTGCAGAAGGGATGGCGTCCGCAGAAGCGTGCACAGCGGCCGTACGACCTGGCGATCCTGGTCGATCCCGACATGGCCGAACCGCCGTCCAACAAGAAGGCGCTGCAGAAGTTCGCCAAGGCCGGCGAGGAGGTCGGCTTCAACGTCGAGTTCATCCGGCAGGAGGACTACCCACGCATCGGCGAGTTCGACGCGCTGTTCATTCGCGAGACCACCGGCGTCAACCACTACACGTTCCGCTTCGCCTGTCGCGCCGAGGCGCTCGGCCTCGTCGTCATGGACGACCCGGCGTCGATCCTGCGCTGCAGCAACAAGGTGTTCCTCGCCGAGATGGCCGACCAGCAGGACATCCTGGTGCCGAACTCGATGATCGTGCATCGCGGCAATGTCGACGATCTCGTGGCCCGCCTCGGCCTGCCGTGCGTGCTCAAGCAGCCCGACAGTTCGTTCTCGGCCGGCGTCAAGAAGGTCGCGACGACGCAGGAGCTCGAAGAGCAGATCGAGAGCATGCTCGAGAAGAGCGATCTCGTCATCGCGCAGGCCTTCGTGCCGACCGAGTTCGACTGGCGCGTCGGTGTGCTCGACGGGCAGCCGCTGTTCGCCTGCCGCTACTACATGGCCGACGGCCACTGGCAGATCCTGAAGCGCGACGGCACCGGCAAGAAGGAGGACGTCGGCCGCGCCGAGACGGTGCCGGTGGAGATGGCGCCGACGCGCGTGGTGAAGACGGCGCTGAAGGCCGCCAACCACGTCGGCAAGGGCCTCTACGGCGTCGACCTGAAGGAGGTCGGCGGCAAGGTCTACATG
>SXPB01000003.1 GCA_005776475.1 Planctomycetia bacterium | reverse complement strand
GTTCACGCTGCGTTGCCAGCCCAGACGAAGCTGCTGCGCTTCCCCGACGTGCACGGCGACCAGGTCGTGTTCACCTACGGTGGCGATCTGTGGCGGGCGCCGTTGCGCGGCGGCACCGCGCTGCGGGTGACTTCGGCGCAGGGCGTCGAACTGTTTGCGAAGTTCTCGCCCGACGGTCGCTGGATCGCGTTCACCGGCCAGATCGACGGTGACGAGCAGGTCTTCGTGGTGCCGAGCGAAGGTGGCGACGTGCGCCAGTTGACGTGGTATCCGAGCAAGGGACCGCTGCCCGAACGCTGGGGCTACGACAACCAGGTCTACGGTTGGACGCCGGACGGCGGTGCGGTGCTGTTCCGCAGCAATGCCCAGGCCTGGACCACCGCGGCGCCGCGGCTCTACACGGTGGCGATGCCGGCGGTGGCGCGCGTGCGCGGGGCGCTGCCGGTGCCGTTGCCGATGCCGCAGGCGGGTGCCGGCGACTTCTCGCCGAACGGCTTGCGCCTGGTCTACTCGCCGCAGTTTCGCGATTTCCGTGCGTGGAAGCGCTACGAGGGCGGTTGGGCCACGGATCTGTTCGTGTTCGATCCGGCCACCGGGCAGGCCGAGAACATCACCGACCACGTGCGCACCGACCGCGATCCGATGTGGATCGGCGACAGCATCTGGTTCGCCAGCGACCGCACCGGCACGCTGAACCTGTGGTCGTACGACCTCGCGACGAAGAGCGTGCACCAGGAGACGTCGAGCACGAACTGGGATCTGCGTTGGCCGAGTGCCGGTGCCGCCGCCGACGAACGCATCGTCTACGAGAAGGGCGGTGAGCTGTTCTGGTTCCACACGCGCGCCCGCGAGGAACACGCGATCCCGATCCGCGTGCCGGACGAAGGCCTGCTGGTGCGCTCCACCACCGTCGATGCGACGTCGTTCGTCGAACACTTCGCCGCCAGCCCCGGCGCGCGGCGGCTCGCGGTCGCGGCGCGCGGCGAACTGCTCACCGTGCCGCGCGAACACGGCGATGTGCGCGCGCTGGCCAGCACGCCAGGGGCCCACGAGAAGCACCCCGCGTTCGCCCCGGACGGCAGCACGATCGCGTTCATCAGCGACCGCAGCGGCGAGGAGCAGGTGTGGCTGGTCGACCATCTCGGCAGCACGCCCGAGCGCCAGCTCACCACCGGGCTCGCCACGATGCTGTTCGAGCCGATCTGGTCGCCGGACGGCAAATGGCTGCTGCTGTCCGACAAGGACGGCGTGCTGCGGCTGTGCGATGCCGCGACGGGTGCTTTGACGGTGATCGCCGACGAACCGCGTGGGCAATTGCGCGACGCGCGCTGGTCGCCGTGTTCCGGCCACGTGGCGTTCTCGATGACGGCGGGCACCGAATGCCGCCAGCTGCATCTGTGGTCGCTCGCCGACAAGACCCTGCGCGTGCTGTCGCGGCCGCTGGCGAACGACCGCATGCCCGTGTTCGACCAGCGCGGCGAACGGCTGTTCTTCCTCGGCCTGCGCGGTTTCCAGCCGCGCCTCGCCGACGAGTACGAATGGGACTTCCAGGTCGATCGCGCCTACGGCGTGTACGCGTTGGCGCTGCAGAAGAGCGCGGGGCCGTGGCTCGGCAAGCGCAGCGACGAAGCCGTGGCACCGGCCACCGATCCGAAAACGGCGCCGAAGTTCGAGGCGCCGATCGCGATCGACTTCGAGGGCCTCGCCGACCGCGTCGAAGCGGTGCCGTTGCCGCTCGACAACTACGCGACGTTGGCGGTGGCCGGCGACCACTTGCTCTACATGAAGCGCGGCGGTTCGTACTACGGCCGCGACAGCGACCAGCCGGTGACGCTGCATGTGTTCGACCCGAAGGAACGCAAGAGCGAGCAGCTCGCGTCGGGTGTGCGCGGCCTGTCGTTGTCGCCGGACGGCACGCATGTGGTGATCCGCACCGACGCCGGCTGGGCGGCTGCCGAAGCCTCGACCAAGGGCAAGGACGGCCACAAGAAGTTCGACCTGCGCGGCCTACCGGTGCAGCGCGTGCCGGCCGATGAGTACTGGCAGATCTTCCACGAGGTCTGGCGCCGCTACCGCGACTACTTCTACGTCGCCAACATGCATGGCCACGATTGGGAGTCGCTGCGCCAGCGCTACGCGCCGCTGGTCACCCACGTGCGGCATCGCAGCGACCTCAACTACGTGATCAGCGAAATGATCGCCGAGTTGAACGTCGGCCACGCCTACATCGCCGGCGGCGATCTCGATGCACCGGCACGCGGCAACGTGGCGTTGCCCGGGCTCGTGCTCGAGTTCGACGTGGTCACCGGCCGCTACCGCATCGAGCGCATCCTGCGCGGCGAGAACGACGACGAGATGTACCGTTCGCCGGCGACCGCGGTCGGCGTCGACGTGAAGCAGGGTCAGTACGTGCTCGCCATCGACGGCGACGAACTGCAACCCGACGTCAGCCCCTACCGCCTGCTGCGCGGCAAGCTCGGCCGCACGATCAGCCTGCTGGTGCACGACAAGCCGCAGCTCGACGGCGCCCGCACCGTCGCCATCGAGCCGATCGGCAGCGAAGAGAAGCTGTTCTACCTGGAGTGGCTGGTCAAGAACCGCGAACGCACCGCCGCGTTGAGCGACGGCAAGCTCGGCTACCTGCACCTGCCCGACATGGGGCAGGACGGCATCCGCGAGTTCATCAAGCAGTACTACCCGCAGCGCGACAAGCAGGGCCTCGTCATCGACGACCGCCACAACGGCGGCGGCAACGTGTCGCAGATGGTGCTCAACCGGTTGTCGCGCGAGTTGCTGATGTGCACCTTCGGCCGCACCACCGGCTACCGCCCCTACCCGCAGGCGCTGTTCCACGGCCACCTGGTGTGCCTGCTCAATGAAACGTCGGCGAGCGATGGCGACATCTTCCCGGCGATGTTCCGGCGCGCCGGCCTCGGCAAGCTCGTCGGCAAACGTTCGTGGGGCGGCATCATCGGCATCACCAACCGCGGCATGCTGCTCGATGGCGGCGTCGTCAACGTGCCAGAGTTCGGCAACACGGAGCCGGGTCCGCAATGGACCATCGAAGGCTTCGGCGTCGAACCCGACGTGCTCGTCGAGAACGATGTGCACTCGTTGCTGCAAGGCAGCGACCCCCAGCTCGAGAAGGGCATCGCGATCCTGCTCGAACAGATCCGCACCGATCCCCGTCCCCTGCCCACCCCGCCGCCGTCCCCTGTGAAGACTGGCCGATGACCCGACGTTCTCCGCTCCGCTCTACGGGCCGTCTGCCCGAACTCCGCCTCAAGGTGCGCGTGCACGGCCGGCATCCCTGGTTCTATCGCAAGATGATCCAGAAGCCGGAGCCGTCACCGCCCGCCGGCAGCGCCTGCCTCGTGCGCGACCGCGAAGGCAACCACGTCGGCACCGGCTTCTACAATCCGCGCGCCGAGCTGGCGCTGCGCATGTTCGCCGACGAGGCGGTGCCCGACATTCGCGCCCACTTCATCGAGATGCTGCGGCGCGCGTGCCAGCTGCGCGAGGAGACGCTGAACCTGGCGAAGATCACCGACGCGTGGCGCGTGATCCACGCCGAAGGCGACGGCTTTCCGGGGCTCGTGCTCGACAAGCTCGGCAACGCGTTCGTGGCGCAAGTCAGCTCGCTCGGCATGCTGCAGCAGCTCGAAGCGCTCGGCGAGTGGCTGATGGAGAAGTACCCGGATGCCAAGCTGGTGCTGCTGCAGGACAAGGACTGGTCCGAGCGCGAAGGCATGGAGAAGGCGCCGCGCGCCGCGCCCGTCGCCACCACCGTGCGCGAGCACGGGCTGTTCTATGCCGTGCAGGCGGGCACCGGCCACAAGACCGGCTTCTTCGCCGACCAGCGCGACAACCGCTGGCTCGTGCGCAACCTGGCGAAGGGTCGTTCGGTGCTCGACCTGTGCTGCAACAGCGGTGGCTTTGCGATGAACGCGGTCGCCGGCGGCGCCACCAAGGTGCTCGCCGCCGATCTCGACGAAGCGATGGTCGAACAGACCAACGTCAACGCGGCCGCCAACAAGCAGCGCATCGCCACCGTGCACGGCGATGCGTTCGACCTGCTGCGCGAAGCCCAGCTCGGCGCGCACGACCTGATCGTGCTCGATCCGCCGAAGTGGGTGCACAACAAGGACGAGATCGAAACGGGCCTCGCTCGGTATTCCGACCTCAACCGGCTCGCGCTCGAGAAGGTGGCGCGCTCCGGCATCGTGGTGACGTGTTCGTGCTCGGGCAGCGTCAGCGAAGAGCAGTTCGTGCGCATGCTGCGCGACGCCGCCGCCGCAGCGCGGCGCGATGCGCGCATCCTGTATCTGCGCGGTGCGGGCCCCGACCATCCGGTCGCGCTCGAGTGCCCGGAGACGCGCTACCTCAAAGTCGCGGTGCTGCAGGTGCGCTGAGCGTCATCAACCCCGCGGCGGGTCATCGAGGATCGCGCGGCAGCGTCGCGCCCAGTCGCGGGCGGCGGGGTCGAGACGGGCGCCGCGCAGATCGACGCGGTAGAGATCGACGTCGTCGAGCAAGGCACCGCGCAGGTCGCATTCGCTGAGGTTCGCTTGGCGCACGACCTCCGGCTGCAGCACCAGGTCGTCGAGCGATTCGTCGGTGTAGAACCCAGTGCGACTGCCTTCGCACGCAATTTCACTGCCGACGAGCCCACTGCGCGCGTTGCCGAGATGGAAGGTCGCCTGGCGCAGGTCGGCGCCGCGCAGGTTCGCGCCTTGCCAATCGACGTGGGCGAGGCCACAGCGATGGAACGCGGCCTCGTCGAGCTGGGCCTCGTGCCACCGCGCGCCGGTGAGTTGCGAGTCGGCCCAGTCCGACCCCTTTGCCGCCAGTTTGGGCCACTCGACGCCTTCCGCGTTGACTCGATGCAGTTTGGTGAACGCGAGATCGACGCCTTCGAACACCACCTCGCGCAAGTCGGTGTGCGACAGATCGGCGCCACGCAGGTCGGCTGAAGTGAAGTTGGTGCCGCGCAGGCGCGCGTGGGTCAACACCGCACGGCGCAGGCTGGCTCCGACGAAGCGGGCGCCGCACAGGTCGGCATAGGCGAACTGCACGTCGTCGCCGCGCACACCATCGGCGATCACGTTCGCAGCCCGGGCCCGCGCCGCCTGGGCTCGCTCCAGCGACGCTCCCCACACGTCCGCGCCTTCGAGGTGCGCCCCCGTCAACAAAGCGCCATCGAGCGTGGCACCGCGCAGGTTGGCAAACGCCAGATTCACCTGCGAGCAGTCGCCCGCGATCGTGACGTCGTGCAGATCGGCGTAGGCGAGCATCGCATGCGCCAGCCGTTCGAAACGCGCTCGCGGCGGCCGGAAGCCTTGCTCGGTTGCCGCCAGCAGCGACAACGGCAACCGCAGATCGATGCCGGCAGGAGCATGCTCCAACACGTCGCGGAGGTGCTCGCGGCGGCGCGGCTGCATCTGCATCACGACGTGCAGCGCGACCGCGAGGCGACGTTGCCAACGCAGCGACGCGAGTTTGATCGATGGCAAGGCTGCGGCGTCGTCAAGCAGTGCTTCTGCCGCGAGCAAGGCCGCGGCGGCTTCGCTTTGCAACCACGCGGCACCCGTGGCGGAGGGCAGCGTGGTTGTCGCCGCGGGAATCGGCCTCGAAACAGCGAGGAACTGCTGCAGGGCGCGTAGGCCGAGAACCGCGTGCTCATCCGCCGTCGTGCGTTGCACCACGAGCCGCAGACTCTGCCACGCGTCCGCGGCCAGATCCTCGCCGGCGAGCAGATCCAACACCGCAGTGCAGTGGCCAGGCCAACGGTAGAGTCCGTGGTCCTCGCTGCAGGCCTGCCAACGCGCGAAGGCCACCGCCGTGCGTTCCTTGTGCCGCGAGCACAAGTACTCGAGGCAGTCGTCGTCGCTCCACTTCGCCATCATCCAGGTCGGCCGGACCTGCCGTGGGGTGCCTGGCGCCGACACTACGCCGGGAAGGGTGGCCACCTCGACCAGGGCATCGGTGGCGGGCATGCCTCTGCCGTCGCGCAGTCCCAGCCGCGCCTCGCCGGCGAACACCGCCGCGAGATGCGCCAAGGCCGTGCTCTTGCCACTCTGCGGCGCCCCGCACAACACGACGCGTGCGGCTCGCCCCGCGGCGAGCAGTTCGGCGACTTCGTCTTCGAGCAATCGAGCGACACCACCGGCGCACGTTTGCACGCGAGGCCGCACCGGAGCTCGTTCTGGAAGGATCGTCACGCGGCGCAGAAGTACCGCACGGGGCGCACTTGCGGCAGTCCCCCACGCGGTCAGCGCGCGGGCGGCACCCGTTCGAGCAGGCGTTCGTAGCCGAGTTCGGCGAGCAGCGGGGCCAGTTCGGGCCGAGCCACGCGCCAACGCAGAGCATCGACGTCTTCGGCCAATGGCACGTCGAGGCGCAACGTCGCCAACGTTCGATACAGCCTGGCTTCGTTGCGGTGCGTCCGCAGCACTTCGGCGAGTCCGGCTGCGCCGCGCACCGGCACCGCCCACGCCGCCGCGTCGTCCGGGATCGCGTCGAGTGTGCCGTAGTGCGCGAGCACGGTCGCGGCACTCTTCATGCCCCACTTCGGCAGACCGGGAATGCCATCGGCGTCGTCGCCGACGAGCGCCAGCAGGTCGGGGATCGACGTGGGCGCGACGCCGAACTTCGTGCGGATCGCCGCCTCGTCGGCCACCACCTGATTCTTGCGATCGAGCTGCACGATGCGGTCGCCACGCACGACCTGCGCCAGGTCCTTGTCCGGCGTGCCGACGAACACGCGTTCGACGCGCGAGTCCGCGGCCGCGCGCACCGCCATCGTCGCCAGCGCGTCGTCGGCTTCGAACTCCACCATCGACCAGGTGACGAGGCCGAGCGCCCGCATCGCGCGTTCCGCCAGCGGGAACTGCGCCCACAGCGCGGGCTCGATGCCCTCGCCGGTCTTGTAGCCCGCGAACAGGCCGTTGCGGAACGACTCGATCACCGTGTCGAAGGCGATGCCCACGTGGGTGACTTCGGGCTTGCCGAGCAGCGACACGAGGCTGGCGAGCAGGCCGCGCACGGCGCCGACTTCGCGGCCATCGGGAGCCGTGGCCGGCGGCGCACCGAAGTAGCTGCGGTAGAGCTCGTAGGTGCCGTCGATCAGGTGGACGTGCATGGGCACCGCATCGTGGCGATCCCCTGGCGCCGCACAAGCCGGCCCGCTACGGAAGCGTCGTGGCGTTCCCACTCGACGACCTGCTGCGCACGCGACTCGCACCTCCGGGCGACTGGCACGGGACTCCCCTGCGCCTCGCGGCGGTGCTGTGCCCGATCGTGCAGCACGACGGGGAAGACCACCTGCTGTTCCTGGTGCGGCCGGCGAACGCGCGCCAGCACGCCGGCCAGATTGCGTTCCCGGGCGGCATGCGCGACGGCGACGAATCGATCGCGGCGACGGCGCGGCGCGAGTGCCGCGAGGAGATCGGCGTGCCCGACGACGCCATCGAATTGCTCGGCGCGCTGCCGCCGCGCACCAGTTCGAGCGGCATCCTGGCGCACGCCGTGGTCGCCCGCCTGCTGCCGGTGGCAACGCAGCCGGATCCCGACGAAGTCGTGCGCATCCTGCACGTGCCGTTGCGCCTGCTGCAGGACGAGTCGCGCTGGCACGAACGGCCGCCGCCGGGCGGTGCCACGGGCAACCAGCCGAAGACGAGCCCGCACTTCCCGTTCGGCGAGGACTTGTTGTGGGGCCTCACCGCCCGCTTCGTGCGCGATCTGCTGGCGGTGCTGCGCGGCGGCTAGCCGCGCAGTTCGGCGCCGATTTGGTTCGCGTTGTCGCGCACCTTGCCGAGGAACTTCGTCTCGTCCTCGTCGGTCAGCGTGCGGTCGTCAGCACCCAGCGTCACGGTGAAGTTCAGGCTCTTCTTGCCCGCCGGCAGCTTGCCGCCGCGGTAGGCCTCGAACAGTTGCACGTCCTTCACCAGCTTGCGCCCGGTGGTGCGCAGGAACTCCACCACCGCCGCGACCTGCGTCGCTTCGTCGACCAGCAGTGCGACATCGACCGGCAGCATCGGGAAGGTCGGCTGCGGCGTATGCCGTGCGATCTTGCGCCCGTTCGCGAACAGCGCCCGCACGTCGAGGCACGCGATCGCCGTCGTCACCGGCAGGTCCATCGCGCGGGCGATGCCCGGATGCAGATGCGCCACGTAGCCGCACGGCGAACCGTCGCGGTCGATCGCGACCGCGCGCGTCGGATGCACCCACGGCTGGTCCTTGCCGTGCCACACACGGCCCATCACTGCGGGATAGCCGACGCGCTGCAGCAGGCCGGCGATCGCTTCGCGCAGGATGCCGAACGGATGCGGCCCTTCGCGCACCGCGAACACGAACGCGAGCTCGCGCACTTCGTGCGGCAGCTTGTGGTCGTCGCGCATCTCGGCGTGGTAGCCCTTGCCGTGTTCGCACAGGCGAACCGAAGCCTGCGTGCGCAGGTTCTGCGGCACCGCCGACAGCAGGCTCGGCAGCACGTGCCGGCGAATGCGCGTGATCTCGGGCGCGACCGGATTGGCGACCTGCACGTAGGCGTGCTCGATCGAACCGGCCGCCGTCAGCACCGCGTCGGGCACGAAGCTGTAGTTGTAGATCTCGCTGCAGCCGAGCTCGAGGCACGAGATCTCGAGCAAGCGACGCGCCAGGAACAGTTCTTCGTTGCGCGGCGGCGGCGCCACCGTGCCGTGCAGCGGCCGTTCCGGGATGTTGTCGTAGCGGAACATGCGGCCGACCTCTTCGATCAGGTCGTCTTCGATCGCGATGTCCTTGGTGGCGCGGAAGCTCGGCGGCGTGCAGTCGAAACCGGTGGCGGTGACGGTGACGCCGAACTGCAGCGACGTGAGGATCGCGGCGACCTTCTCGTCGTCGAGCCGCACGCCGAGCTTGAGCAGCAGGCGCGCGCGCCGCAGCGTGATCGTCTTTCCCACGTAGCGGAAGCCGGCCGGATCGACCATCGGGCCGGCCGCCTTCGCCGTCGGGCAGTGCTGCTGGAGCAGGCGCAGGAAGTGGTGCACCGCGAGTTCCGCGTTGGCCGGATCCTGCGCCTTCTCGAAGCGCGCGCTGGCGTCGGTGCGCAGGCCGAGCCGCATGCTGGTGCGCCGGATGGTTGAGCCGTGGAAGTTCGCCGATTCGAGGAACAGCGTCGTCGTGCCGGCTTCGACCATCGTGCCCGCCCCGCCCATGATGCCCGCGAGCGCTTCCGGCTTGTCGCCGGCGCAGACCAGCAGGTCCTGGTCGTTGAGCTTGCGGACTTGCCCGTCGAGCGTCGTCAGCGACTCGTTGGCGCGGGCCTTGCGCACGCGGATCGGGCCGTTGCCGACGTGGCGCGCGTCAAACGCGTGCATCGGCTGGCCGAGGTCGAGCATCACGGAGTTGGTGAGGTCGACCGGCAGGTTGATCGCGCGTTGGCCGACCGCGGCGAGTTGCCAGCGCAGTTCGTTCGGCGACGGGCCGGTGACGACGCCGTCGATGACGAGGCCGCAGTAGCGCGGGCAACCGAGCTTGTCGTCGATGGCGATGTCGATCTTCTTGCCGCTCGCCGGCATCGGCAGATCGGCGAGCATCGGCCGCAGGGGCCGGCCGTAGATCGCCGCGAGTTCGCGCGCAAAACCATAGTGACCCCACAGGTCGGGGCGATGGTTGATCGACTTGTTGTCGATCTCGAACACGTCGTCC
Organism: Planctomycetia bacterium; assembly: GCA_005776475.1. GTDB lineage: Bacteria > Planctomycetota > UBA1135 > UBA1135 > UBA2386 > UBA2386. The sequence goes on along the minus strand of SXPB01000003.1, from coordinate 3,397 downwards.
TGCACCGCGACGACATCGACCAAGCGTTCGCCGATCGGCGTCTCCGGCGGCAGCACCAGGATGCCGTCGTGTTCCTGCGACAGGCCGAGTTCGCTCTCCGAACAGATCATGCCGTGCGACTCGACGCCGCGGATCTTGCCGACCTTGATCTTGAGCGCGCCCTTGCCGCCGCTCTCCGGCAACGTGTCGCCGGGACGGATCACGACGATGCGCTGGCCCGCCGCAACGTTGGGCGCGCCGCAGACGATCTGCACGACACCGCCGGCCTTGCCGAGATCGACTTCGCAGACCGACAGCTTGTCGGCGTCGGGATGCTTGTCGCGCTTGCGCACGTGCCCGATGACGAACGGTTCGAGCCCGGCGCCGAAGCGGATCAGCCCTTCGATCTCCGCCGTGCTCATGGTGAGGTCGGCGAGGATCTGCTTGCTGTCGATGCCGGTGAGATCGACGTGACGCTGCAACCAACGACGCGAGATCTTCATCGGCTCACCTCCGGGAACTGCTGCAGGAAGCGCGTATTGCCCCCCATGAACTGCCGGATGTCGTCGATGCCGTAGCGCAGCATCACGACGCGCTGCAGGCCCATGCCGAACGCAAATCCGGTGTATTCCTCGGGGTCGAGGCCACCTTGGCGCAGGACGTTCGGATGGACCATGCCGCACGGCAGCACTTCGATCCAACCCGACTGCTTGCACACCGAGCAGCCCTTGCCCGAGCAGAACGGGCAGTTGACGTCGAGCTCGAAGCCGGGCTCGACGAACGGGAAGAAGCCGGGGCGCAGCCGCACCTGCAGGTCGCGTTCGAGGATCACGCGCAGGCAGGTCTTCATGGTGTGGATCAGGTTCGCGGTGCTGACGCCCTGGTCGCCGTGCACGCGGTCCACGACCAGACCTTCCATTTGGTAGAAGGTGTGCTCGTGGCTCTTGTCGACGGTTTCGCTGCGGAAGCAGCGGCCCGGCACGATCACCTTGAGCGGCGGCTGGAAGCCGTTCTTTGTCGCGCGCTGCAGCGTGCGCACCTGCACTGGCGAAGTGTGCGTGCGCAGCAGGTTCTTGTCGGTCAGCCAGAACGTGTCCTGGCTCTCGCGCGCCGGATGGTCGCCCGGGATGTTGAGCGCGTCGAAGTTGAAGTACTCGGACTCGACTTCGGGGCCGTCCTGCCATTGGAAGCCGAGGCTGGTGAACAGGTCCACCAGTTCGTTCTGCACGATCGTGATCGGGTGCAGCGTGCCGCGCGGCAGGCGCGGGCCCGGCTCGGTCGGATCGAAGTCGGTGGCCTGCAGTTCCTTCGCGGTGGTGGCGGCGACGAAGCGATCGCGAGCGGCGGTGAGCGCCTGCTCGACTTCCTGCTTCACGCCGTTGGCGGCCTTGCCGAACGCTGGCCGCTCTTCCTTCGGCAGGGCCGTGACCGAGCGCACCAGCTCGAGCACTTCACCCTTGCCGCCGAACAGACGGGCTTCGACTTCGGCGAGCGCCTTGTCGTCGCTGGCGGCAGCGATCGCGCGCAGCCAACCGTCACGCAATGCATTCATGTCCATGGTCGGAACGACCGCATCGCGCGGCCGGGAGGGAACAGTTCGGGCCGTACAGCACAACGGCGCTGGAGGGCCAGCGCCGTGCGGGAATGGGCTACTGGGTGCGTGGCACCCAGAACTCCAAGCTCAGGCGATGGCCTTCTTGGCCTTGCCGCAGATCGCTTCGAACGTCTTCGCGTCGTGGATCGCGAGCTCGCTGAGTTCCTTGCGGTTCAGCTTGATGCCCGCCTTCTGCACGCCGTGGATGAACTGCGAGTAACGCAGGCCATGTGCCTTGACCGCGGCCGTGAGGCGCGTGATCCAGAGGCCACGGAAGAAGCGCTTCTTCTGCTGGCGGCCGGCGAAGGCAAACCGTTCGGCGCGGAGCACCGTGACGGTCGCCATCTTGAACAGGTTGCGGCGGCCTTGGCGGTAGCCCTTGGCGCGCTTGAGGAGGCGATTGCGACGCTGCCGCGTGGCAGGACCATTGGTTGCGCGAGTCATGAGCGGTTACCTCCCACCCAGCAGTTCGGCCATGTTGACGGCGATCTTGCCTTTGCAGATGCCCTTCTGGCGGAGTTGGCGCTTTCGCTTGGAACTGCGCCGCACCATCAGGTGCGACGTGTAGGCGTGGCGGAACTTGACCTTTCCGCTCTTGGTCAGCTTCATCCGCTTGACCACGGCCTTCTTGGTTTTCTGCTTCGTCATTTCGAATCGTCCTCTCTGCTCGTCCCAGCGGCGGCAGTTGTTGCCGACGCGGTTCGCAGGTCGTTGGAAGGCGAAGAAACCTAGCGATGGCTGCAAAAGCCAGCAAGTGCGGTCTGGGGAAAAGTCTGGCGTTCCTGGGGATGCGCCGCGAAAACCCCTCGCCCTTCCGGCCGTTGCCGGGGCCCCTGCCCATGGACGTCGTGCTCACGCTGCTGCATCTCGCCGCCTTGCTCGGCCTCGGTTTTGCCCTGCCGCTGCCGCGTTTCCGGCCCGTCGCCATGGGCCTGCTGGCCCTGGCGGCGGTGGTGTCGGTGGCCCAGGCGGGCTTCGCCGACGGCGACCGCACGTTGACCACCTTCCACACCTTCGCCGGCTACGAAGGCGCGGCCCACGAAGTCTCCATGGTGGCGTTTCCGACCGGGACCTTCACGGCCCCGGGCTGGCACTGGCCAATGGTGTTCCTCGGCTTTGCGGGAGGTTGGATCGCGATCCTCTGGGTGCTGGGGCAGGCTCCGTTGCGCAATCCGTTGCTGCTGCCGGTTCTGTATGCGTGGAGCGGCACCGCGATGTGGCTAGGGCTGCAGTGGAAGGCGGCCCCGGAGATGCTGGTGCAGCCGGTCGGACTCGATCGCTTCCTGTGGCCGGCCGGTCTGGCGGCGTCCCTCATCGCGGCCTGGACGCAGACGAAGGCGATGCGGCTGTTCCTGTTCTTGTCGGCGGGCACGTTGTTGATGCGGTTGCCGGCGGCGTTGTTCAGCAAGTATGCGAGCGACCACCAGCTCGGCACGTGCCTCGACGTGACGAACGTGATCGACATCGTCAATCCGATGACGCAGATGCAGTTCGACCCGCGCCTCGAGGCCGGTTCGAGCCAGCAGCAGTTCTGGATGATCTGGCTCGAGCACGTGATCTTCTTTCCGGCGGTGCACCTGCTGAGCCTGTTCGGCATCGCGTTCGGGGCCTGGATGTTCCACCGGCACGGACCTGAGGCCGCGGCGAAGTGACCCTGGCGGCGTAGACTGCGGCGATGCTCGGAAGAATCGCCATCGTCGTTGCCTGCTTGGCCAGCTTCGGTGTGGCGCAGTACACACTGCAACGCGCCAACCCATCGCCCCTCGTCAGCGAGTTGATCGCCTGGGAACCGAACACCGGCGAAGCGTTCAGCATCACTCCCGG
>SXPB01000034.1 GCA_005776475.1 Planctomycetia bacterium | reverse complement strand
GGTCTTATAGCAGTGTAGTAAATCCACTACCTTCCTCATTAATTTTCTCAATACAGCAAAATAAGTCATCACAAATAGTTTGCTTCTACATGATTGCGAGCCCCTAAACTTTGAGACCATTTCTAAGAAGATCCATCGTTGGCAACGGCGACACCGCCAACAAGGTCGGCACCTATGGCCTCGCCCTGGCGTGCCTCGCGCACCGGGTGCCGTTCTACGTCGCGGCGCCGCGGTCGACGTTCGACCTGACGCTCGCCACCGGCAACCAGATCCCGATCGAAGAGCGCGATGGCATCGAAGTCACCCACTTCGCGGGCCACGGCGTGGCGGCCGCGGGAGTGCCGGCGCGCAACCCGGCCTTCGACGTGACGCCGGCGAAGTTGTTGCGCGGCATCATCACCGAGGCAGGCGTGCTCGAGGCCCCGTTCGAAACCTCGATCAAGGCCATGTTCCCTGCCGGTCGATGAGCCGGCGGCATGGTCAGCGCCGTAAAAAAGAAGCCCAAGCCACATCCAAAGCACGTCGTTCGATCGGCGGGCAAGACCCGGCAGAAGACTGTGGCGCGCAAGGTCGATCCACTCGCCGACATCGACGAACCCGACCGCTCGTCGCCGTGCCTCGCCGAGGTCGATGGCGAAGCGCTCGAGTTCATTGCGGCGATCGATCGCTTCAAGAAGGAGAACGGCCGCCCGTTCCCGAGCTGGAGCGAGATCCTGCTGATCGTCCGCCAGCTCGGCTACAAGCGCGCCTGAGGGCCGCGCGCGCTCACGCGAGCCAACCGGCCGCGAGCAGCGCGAACAACAGCGTCCCGGCCAGCAGCCGGTAGATCGCGAACGGCGCAAACGTGTGCGCGCGCAAGAACGCGACGAACGGTCGCACCACCATCAGCGCGCTGCCGAACGCCACGGCGGTGCCGACCAGGAACGGCGCCAGGTTCGGGCCCGCCAACGCGTCGTGGTGCTTCATCAGCTTGTAGAAGGACGCGCCGTAGAGGATCGGCAACCCGACCAGGAACGAGAACTCGGCCGCGGCCGTGCGCGACAGGCCGACGAGGAGCGCGCCGGCGATCGTCGCGGCCGAACGGCTGGTGCCCGGCACCAGCGCGAGGCACTGGAACATGCCGATCGCGAACGCCGTACGGTAGGACATCGACGCCAGCTCGGTCCCCGCGGCGCCGCGCCGTTGCCAACGTTCCAGGACCAACAACAGCACGCCGCCGGCCACCATCGTCACCGCCACGGTCGTCGTGGTGAACAAGTGCGCATCGATCCAGTCTTCGGCGAGCAGGCCGAGGGCGATCGCCGGCAGGGCCGCGACCGCGATCTGCCAAAGCAGGTTCGGCGCCCCGGTGGCCGGGTGCAGCGCCGTGCGCGCGGCTGCCAGCAACCGCCGCCAATACAGCACGAGGATCGCGCTGATCGCCCCCATCTGGATGCCGATCGCGAACACGTTGTTCGCTTCGCCACCCGGCAGGCCCAGCAAGCGCTGCGCGATGATCAGGTGGCCGGTGCTGCTGACCGGCAGGAACTCGGTGATCCCTTCGACGAGCCCGAGCACGAACGCCTGCCAGAGGCCGATTGCCGGCTCGCCGCCGCTTCCGATCACAGCACGCTGCTCGGCGCGCGGTACGGCAGGTTGAATGCTTCGGCGACGCCCTGGTGCGTGACCTGGCCGGCGAGCACGTTGGCGGCGGTGCCGAGCACCGGATCCGCGGCGGCCTTGGCGGCACCCATGCCGGCGATCTTGCGAGCCCACGGGCCGGTGGCGTTGGTCAGGCCGAACGTCGACGTGCGCGGCACCGCGCCCGGCCTGGTGGCGACGCAGTCGTGCCTGACGCCGGCGACGACGTAGGTCGGATCGGCGTGCGTGGTCGGCTTGCAGGTCTCGATGCAACCGCCCTGGTCAACGGCGACGTCGACGATGACCGAGCCTTCCTTCATCGACTTCAGGTCCTCGCGGCGGATCAGCCGCGGCGCGCGCGCGCCCTGCACCAGCACGGCGCCGATGACGAGGTCGGCGTGCACGATCTGCTCGCGGATCGCGATCGACGAGCTGTGCAGCAGTGTCACGTTCGCCGGCATCACGTCGCTCAGGTAGCGCAGGCGATCGAGGTCGATGTCGAGCAGGCGCACGTCGGCGCCGAGGCCAGCGGCCATCTTCGCCGCATTGGTGCCGACGACGCCGCCGCCGAGGATCACCACCGTCGCCGGTTCGACGCCGGGCACGCCGCCGAGCAGGATGCCGCGGCCGCCGTAGTGCTTCTCGAGGCAGACGGCGCCGACCTGCACGGACATGCGGCCGGCCACGTCGCTCATCGGCGTCAGCAGCGGCAGCGAGCCTTTGTGGATCAGCGTCTCGTAGGCAAAGCAGTTGGCCCCCGACTTCAGCATCGCGTCGGTCAGCTCGCGCGCCGCGGCGAAGTGGAAGTAGGTGAACAGCAGCTGGCCCTTCTTGATCAGCGGGTACTCGGCCGGCAGCGGCTCCTTCACCTTCACGATCATCTCGGCCTTGCCGTAGACCTCGCTGGCCGTGGCGACCATGGTCGCGCCAACCTTGCGGTAGGCCTCGTCGGTCACACCAGCGCCGAGACCCGCGGTCTCCTGCACCAGCACCGTGTGGCCGGCAGCGACCAGGTCGAGGACCATGGCCGGCACGGCGCCAACGCGGTTTTCTTGGGCTTTGATCTCCTTGGGGACACCGATGATCATGGGGCGGACGTTCTCGTGGCGGGTTGGGAAGGGGCGAGCACGATAGCGACCGGCAGGGCCTTGGGCGAGTCTTCGCTGCCCGCCGCCCGGGGTCGATCAGCGGCCGGCTTCGCGCAGCGCTTGCAGCAGCCGCCCCCGTTCGCCCGCGGCCACGCCGGGCAGCAGCGCACACTCGACCGCCAGCATGCCGTCGACCAGGCGCACCGAGGGGGCCGGCTTGCGCAGCACGAAGGGGCGCGCCAGCAGCGCCGCGAGCACGGCTTCTGGCGACGCCGTCGCCGGCAAGCGGAACGTCACGCGGTCGGGGCCAGGTCGCAAGGGCCCGGTCGCCGCCACCGGCGCCGTCGGCGCGCGCGCTGCCGCAACCTTGTCCTCGGTGGTTCGCACGTTGACCTTCGGTTGCGGCGGCACCACGTCGGCGGTCGGCGCCGATGGCTCTTCCTCCTCGATCATGAACAACTCGTCGAGATCGAGCTCGTCGGCGATCGACTCGGGCGACGCCATGTCGGGTACCTTCGACGGCGCCACGATCGCGGCCGCGCCTTGCTGCTTGCGCAAGCGATCGACCGCTTCGCCGAGCAATGCGGCCGTGGCCCACAACTCTTCGGCCGTCTGCTCCCCCATCGCCGTCGCCAGCGGACCGTGTGACGGCAGCGGCCGCGGGTCGCCCGCCACATTGCCTCGCCACACGCGCCGCAGAAAGAAGGCGGCGACGCTGCATCCGGCCGCGGTGACCAGGAGCCACCACCACCGCGAACTGCCGCGCCGCACGCGCGCCGCGAACGGAGCGTCCTCGCCGCCGGTCGTGCCGGCGGCGCCGTTGCCAGGCGTGGCACCATTGCCTGGCGGGGTCGGTGTCGGCTGCGGATCCGGCGGGCCATTCGGCACTGCCGTGCCACTGCCCGAGGCAGGCCCCGGTGCCTCGCCGCCGCCTTGCAGGCGACGCAGGAACTCGTCGAGCCGGTCCGCGGTCTTCTCGAGCGCGCCCTGCATCAGGGCTTCGACTTCGCGATGCCGCGTGTCCTGCTGCTGCAGCGACTGTTCCAGCTGCGCGAGCCGCGCCGCCATGGCCTTCGACTCTTCCTGGTGCTTCTCGCCGAGGCCCGTGACCAGCAGCTGCGACCAACGCTGCATCTCCTGCGCCAGCGCCAACTGCCGCGCCGCCATTTCGTCCTGGTTCTTCTGCATGCCGGCGAGCAGTTCGCGCAGCGGCTGCAGCAGCTCCTTCGGATCCACGGTCGGCAACGTCGAGTCCGGCGACGTCGCCTGCGGGCGTGCTTGCGCCGCCAGATGCAGGCGCAGCGCGCGCAGTTCGGCGGCGATCTCTTCGGCCGGATCGACGGTCGGCGCGTCGCACGCGGCGAACAGCAGCGGCACGCACAGCAACCAGCGCACGCCGCGGTTCATGCGGCCCCCGCGTTGCCATCGGCCGCGCCGTCGCTGGCGAAGCGTTCGCCGCGCCAACGCAGCCGGCGCGGACGCGCGACGATGCAGCCGCGCAACGTCGCCAGTTCGGCATCGTCGAGGAGCAGCGGCAGCGCCGCGGGCGAACACACGTCGTGGCTGTCGTTGTGCAAACGGACCGGCACGACGACGCGCGGCTCGCCGTTGCGCATCGGGAAACGCACCAACCACGGACTCGCGGCGGCGAGCACGTGGCCATGTTCTTCATCCCATTCGGCGGCGAGGTCCTCGGGATGCACTTCGAGCAACACGCGGCTCTGGCCGCTGCCGTCGTGCCACTGCAGCGTCGGCACGAGACTCACGAACACGTAGCCGGCGAGGCGCGCGCCGGGCGCGAGCGTCATCAGTTCGCGCGGCGTCACGTGCACCGGCAGTTTGGGGGCGCGCAGCTGCACCGTGAGATGGCCGAAGTCGGCGAGACCGAGCGCGTGGCGGCGCGCCGTGCGGCCGTTGGTCCACAACAGCGAATGGCCGCCGCGCACGGCTTCGAGGATGAGTTCGCTGCTGCCGAGTTGCACGCGCGTGCAACCGCCGCGGGGCGGACGAACCAAGGGCACGAGCAGCGGCAGTGACGACTGCGGCGGCGGCGTGCTCGGCCGAGGTGCTGGCGATGGCGGCGGAGAATCCATCGGACAAGTGAGGACGATACCAACGGATGCGGTGCGCGGGATCCCTTGTCGACGGTTGCTTGCGGCGTCGTCCCGGAACGAGGCGCGGTGCGCTGGCGCGTTGCGCGTCTCAGACCAGGCCGCCGGCGATGGCATCGAGGCGTCGCGCGCCGCTGAGTTTGTGCTTGCTTCCCGAAAAGCCGTGGGCATGATCCTCGCCCTCGACCCGGGCGTTTAGCTCAGTTGGCTAGAGCATCAGCTCGACAAGCTGAGGGTCGCAGGTTCGACTCCTGCAACGCCCACCACTTTCCCGCCGGTCGACCAAACGGCTTGGACACTTCGCCCCGCGGGGCGAACGCAGAATCCGAGTGACGACCGGTCGGCCTGCGATGCCTGCAGCGGTTTGACGCCGGGCGAACGCCGCGCGCCTCAATCCGGCAACTTGTGGAAGCGCTCCAGTTGTGGAAGCGCTCCAGGGCATGCGGACGGCAAGCCATCCGCACTTCGAAGTCGCCATGCCACGGCCACGATAATCGGCTCTACCGCCGGGAACGGCGCGTGCGCGCCAGCCAACTTGGGGACCGCTGTCGGTCGCGCTCAACCGCGAAGGCGGGAGCCTGACAAACCCTGACCCACACTACCAACCTGACCAATCCAACCTGGCATCAGGCCGCTTCGAGCTGCTTCGCCCGAGCCATAGCCTCACCTTGCCGCGTCGCACGGATTGCGCGCCCGATGACGGGCGCAACAAGGAAGGAACCGACACACCAAACCGAAAGGACTGTCGCGAGCATGAAGCCTCGTAGGTTTCTGGTATGCCCCTTACGCTCGCTACCTCCGGCGCAGGCTCGACCTACTGCTGAATTTCGCCGACTTTCCACCGGACCTCACAATCCGGTGCGGCCGAATCGGTCAGCCCTGGCCCTTACCGAAGGCCCGGTCCACCACCGCGCGATCGCCCTGGACCGCAGTGCGCTGCAGGTAGGGCATCAGCCCGCGCAGTCCGCCAAGCTCTTCGCCGCCGCCGGCCCGCCCGGGACCGCCATGGATCGTGCCCGGAAGCACGGCCCCCGGCCCCAGCGCCTGCCCGTGCGTCTTCTCGCTGCCGAGCCAGATGCGACCATGCCACGGCGCGATCCCGGCCACCAGCGCTTCCACGAACGCCCGATCGTCGCTGTAGACACTGGCGACGAGGCCGCCACCGCCGCGATTGGCCAGGTCGATCGCCTCTTCGACCCGCCCCGAGTAGGGAATGATCGAAGCGCACGGCCCGAACACCTCGAGTTCGTGCAGCACCGCGGCGTCGGCCGAACGCGCCTTCAGCAGCGTCGGCGTCACGAAGTAGCCCTTGTCGGCCACCGCTTGCGGGCCACCGAGCACGGTGTCACAGACGGCCTGCAGCTTCTGGATGCCGGCCCGCACATCGCGCAGTTGCTCGGCGGAGGCGACCGGGCCCATGCGCACGTCGCCGTCCAGCGGATTGCCCATGCGCACGGCCTTCAGCCGTTCGACCAGCGACTCGGCCACTTCGGCGACCTTGCCGGCGGGCACCAGGATGCGGCGCACGGCGGTGCACTTCTGCCCCGCCTTCTGCGTCATGTCGATGGTCACGTTGCCCAGGAACTGCTCGAGCGTGTCGCCGCCGGTCTCGACATCTTCACCGAGGATCGCCGAGTTGATCGAGTCGGCTTCGATGTTCACCCGCACGTTGCGCGCGACCAGGTTCTTGTTGCCGCGGATCAATGCCCCGGTCACCGAGCTGCCGGTGAAGGCGACGGTGTCCTGCGCCGACAGCAGATCGAGCATGCCGCTGATCGAACCGGCGAAGAACTGGAAGGCGCCTTCGGGCAGGATCTTGCTGTCGACGACGAGCTGCGCCAGCCGATGCGCGAGCATCGCACTCGGCGTGCCGGCCTTCTCGAGCACGGGCACGCCGGCAAGCAGCGCGCACGCCATCTTCTCGCCCATGCCCCAGGCCGGGAAGTTGAAGGCGTTGATGTGCACCGCAGCACCTGGCCGCGAGGTCAGGATGTGCTGGCCCCAGAAGCGCGGCGTGCGGCCGAGCTGCGTGCCGTCGCCATCGACCAGATGCCGCGCCGCCGGCAGCGTGCTGGCGAGGTGCGCATAGAAGGCGAGCGTGCCGGTGCAGCCGTCGAGGTCGAACTTCGCGTCGCCGCGCGTATTGCCGCCGTTGCGGCCGGCGATCTCGATCAGTTCGTCGCGGTGCTCGTGGATCTTCGCCGACAGCGCCTTCAGCAATTCGCCGCGCTGCGGGAACGTCAGCGCGCGCAGGGCCGGACCGCCGACCTGGTGCGCGTGCGCCAGCGCCGCGGCGAAGTCGACGCCGCCGGGGCGAACGTCGCCGAGCACGGCTTCGGTGGCGGGATCGTGGAGAGTCTTGGGATCGCCGGTGCCGGCGACCCAACGGCCTTGGACGTAGCTCTGCAGCGAGATCATCGGGGCGAAGACGATACCGACCCGCGTCCCGGGAATCAGCCGTCCGCCGTCGTCACTGCGAAAGGATCATCGGCCGGGTGTCGCCGACGCAGGCCGGCTGGCCGCCCGGGGTGGTGCTCAGGAAGTTCCAGTGGATCGGCAGGCCGGTCAGGAACTGCAGCACCACCGGCGGGATGGTCAGGATGGCGACCGCGTGGCCGTTCGCATCGAAGTTGCCGAGGCCATTGCTCAGGACGCCACCGTTCGGATCGCTGGCCAGCGCGGTGGTGACGCCATCGATGTTGAGCGGGACCACGAAGCCCGGCTGCCAGACGAAGCCCGGCGACATCCCGCTGATCGAGGCGATGGCGAGGTAGACGTTGCCGGCACCGGCGGGGCCGACGTCGAGGTGGATCTGCACCTGGCCCCCGGTCGTGGTGCTGACGAACGGCGGCAACAGCGTGGTCGTCGAACCGGCCGTGAAGCGCCGCCGCGCCGTGGCGACGTGGCCCTGCGTGTCCTTCACCTGCATCGTCGTCTTCCACACGCCGGGCTGCCGCGCCAGGTCGACCGTGGTCGCGTTGCCCTGCCACGGCGTGTCGAACACGGCGTCGCCGTCGAAGTCGAACCGCACCTGCAGCGTGTTCGCCGCCTGGTCGAGGTCGCTGGTGGCGGTGGTGTCGAACGTCGTCGTCAGCCGCGGCGACACCGCCGTGTAGGCGGGCTTCGGCCAGTTGCAGCCCGGCACCGCGAACTGCGCCATCTTGGTCCACCACGACGGATTGGCGACCATGGTCTGGTAGCGGAACGCCTGGTAGCCGTCGCCGCCGCCGAGCAAAGCGCCCGTGATCGATGCCTCGACGGTCAGGTCGGTCGTCGTCTCGCCTTCGCCGACGTAGGTCTTGATCGTCGGTTGCACGCGGCGCGTCGGGTGGCCGGCGATCACCACGGCGGTGCGCGCGTATTCGGCGCACTTGCGCACGTAGGCCTGGTGCAGCGCGTAGGTGTTGTAGATCGAGCCGTTCGCCGTGTAGGCCATCGGCATCATCACGTCGATGTACTGGGCCATCTGCTCCCAGTGCTGGCCGAACTGCGACTGCAGCTGGCTCATCGTCGAGGCGTAGGTGTTGAACACGCCGTTGTAGGTCGGCCCGTCGAATGAATAGCGGTTGGCGATCAGGTAGGCGTGCAGCGACAGCGGGCCGATCCGCTGGCGAACGTCGGCGACGAAGTTCGTCACGTTGGCGGAGTTGACGTTGGTGCCGCCGACGTAGCGCACGTAGTCGAGCGCGATGCCGTCGAGGTCGTAGACCGGCTGGCCGTTGCTCTGCCAGGCGTCGACGAAGTAGTCGATCACCGACAGCAGGTACTGCTTGTGTGCCGTGTTGTCCGGCTGCACGGTGTCGGCGAAGCACTTGAGCACGGCGACCACGCGCACGTTCGCCGCGTGGCACGCGGTGATCAGGTTCTGCAGGTGGATGCCCGCACCGCCGGGACGCACCGGCCCCCACGCGAGATTCCAGTCGCCGGCACTGTCGGTCACCCACAAGTCCCCGGTCGATGGCCCGGTGGCGCGGAAGGCGCTGACGTAGAGCGTGTCGATGCCATAGGTCTGGCAGTTGGTGACGATCTCGTTGATGCGCGGGTCCATGTTGCCGACCAGGAACGGAAACACGCCGACGGCGACGTCGGTCGACGGACTCTGGGCGGCGGCGAGCGCGGTCAGCACCAGACAAGCGAAGTGGCGAAGCATGGAGGCGAGGCAGTGTGCAGCGTGGCGCCCGGCTTGTCACGGGGGCGGCCCCGGCCGCGATGCCCGCAATCGCCAGGCCGGCGATGCCGCCCGCCTGTTGGCCTCTGGCGGGCAAATGCGCAGCGTCTATCGTGACCACCTTCCCCACGCCCCCCAACGCATGACACCCACGATCCGCCTGCTCCTCCTCGCCTCGTTGGCCGCCGCCGCAGCCCCTGCCCAGGTGCAGAACATCCTGTTCACCGGCCGCTTCCCGTTCGTCAGCCAGACGTCGGTCAACGAACGGCCAGGCGGCGCGATCTCGCGGCTCGAGGAGTTCGACCTCTCCTACGTGCTGCCGTCGCCGGGCAGCCCCGCCCGCACGCTGCTGCCGACGACGGCGATGCAGTGTTATCTCGGCGATGGCGACAACAACGGCGTCTACACCAAGTTCGCCGGCTGGAAGACCTACTTCCAGGCGATCAACGTCGGCGGCGTCTTCGTCAAGGCCAGCGATCGCGCGGCCGTGACGTGGGACAAGGTGTTCTTCAGCGTGCGCCGCAACGCGGCGGCGGCCGGCACGGCGAGCCCGGGCACGCTGCAGATCGAAGTGCTGACGCAGAACGGCACGGTGCCGCAGGTGCTGGTGCCCGGCGACTACGTGCGCCTGCTGCCGAACGGCAACGTCGAGTTCTTCATGCGGCAGACGCAGCTCGCGGTCGCCGTCGGCGCGCAGGCTGGCGCCGCGACGATCGGCGCGGGCGCGCTGCTGCAGGCCAACAACGGTGACCTCTACTACGCGCCGGCGGACGGCAGCCACTGGGTCAACGGCAACTTCGGCGGCACCTTCAACGCGCAGGACGGCGCCATCGTCAAGATCGATGCGGCCAACATCACCTACGACGCCAGCGGCAACGTGGCCGCGTTCGCGCCGAACTCGGCGCGCCTGCTGATCAACGAATCGGCGACCGGCCCCGGCGGCACCCTGACCGTGCGCCAGATGGTGGTCAACACGGGGGCGATGAACCGCGACGGCACGCCCATCGTGGCCGCCGGCGTGTTCGGCAAGGTCACCGGTCTCGCCTTCGACCCGAACGGCGGCACCTTCACGCCGATGTATCCGGACCCGACCAACACCTACGTCAACGAACCGAACCTGCTGTTCACCAGCGACGCCGGCTCGTACGCGGGCTCGATCTTCTCGACCGCCAGCAACGGCCTCACCCAAGGCAGCATCGCCGTGATCAACGGCACCGTGTGCGGCAGCCTCACGGCCGGCGTGCCTGCCAACGGCAGCTGGCTCGGCGTCAACTTCGACTACGCGAACTTCCAGCCGTCGCTGATGGGCTTCACGCTGTGCGATGCAATCGCCGAGCAAGCGCTGGTGATCGACCAGAATGGGCACGGCAGCCTGCCCCTCGCCACCGCGCAGGCGAACTGGGACATCGACATCTCGGGCCAGGCTGGCATGGCGACGTTCTTGTTCATGTCGCTCGGTCCGACCACGCCGGGTGGTGCGGTGCTGTCGGTGCCCACCGGGTTCGTGCCGCTGCCGTTCAGCACGGACAGCTGGGACGACGCGTTCCTGCTCAACGGCCTCTACTCGCTCGGCTTTGCGATCACCGACGGCTTCGGCTTCGGCACAGTGACCGTGCCCAACCCCAATGCGGGCGGCCTCACCGGGGTCGCGCTGACCGTGCAGGGCATCGGCCTCGTGCCGGCGGGCTTCCAGCTGTCCTCGCCGATGCTCGTGCAGTTGCAGTGACGCGCGCCGAGCGCGCGTCGTCGCGATCTCAGGAGCCGGCGACGAACTGCTGCAGCTCCTGGTAGCGCCGCTCGACCGTCTCGCGGTCGGCGCGCGCCAGGCGATCGACGCCGAAGCCTTCCACCGTGAGGCTGGCGGTCACGGTGCCGTACGCCACCGCGCGCTTCATGTTGCCGAGGCTGACCTGCTCGCAATTGGCGAGGTAGCCCATGAAGCCACCGGCGAAGCTGTCGCCGGCCCCGGTCGGATCGAGCACGGTCTCGGTCGGATAGGCCGGCAGCGCGTAGTGGAAGAAGTTGCTGAACAGGAAGCAGCCGTGTTCGCCCTTCTTCACGATGACGAGGCGCGGGCCGAGCTTGAGCGCTTCGCGGCCGGCCTGGATCAGGTTGCTCTTGCCGGTCAGCATCTTCACTTCGCTGTCGTTGACGACCAGCCCGTCGATGCGCTTGCACAGGTCGAGCAGGCCCGCCTTCTCGTGTTCGATCCACAGGTCCATCGTGTCGGCGACGCAGAACTTGACGCCCTGCATCTGGTCGAGCACCGACGCCTGCGTCGCCGGCGCACCGTTGGCGAGGAACACGAACGGCGTGCTGCGCCAGGCGGCCGGCACCTTCGGCTTGAAGTCGCCGAACGTGTTGAGCTGCACGTCCAGCGTCTGCCGGCTGTTCATGTCGGTCGCGTAGCGGCCGTGCCAGCGGAACGTCTTGCCGGACTTGGTCTCGACGCCCGCGATGTCGACGCCACGGTCGGTCAGCAGCTTCCTGTGCTGGTCGGGGAAATCGCTGCCGACGACGCTGACCAGCTGCACCTTGGTGAACAGCCGCGCCGCGATCGCGAAGTAGGTGGAGGACCCACCGAGGCAGTCGACGGCGTTGCCGTGCGGAGTCTCGATGGTGTCGAATGCAGTGGAACCGACGACGAGCAGCGACATAGGGGCGCGGACGTTAGCCGCGGCCGCCGTGAGGGTCCACCGGAGTGTCGTCGTCTTCGTCGTCGTCTTCGCGCGCGGCCTCGCGATCCAGGTCGGCCTTGGTGACGCGGTCCTTCTCCAGCAGCACGACCACGCCGCCGAGCAACGACCAGCAGGTCAGGTGGATCCGGTAGAGCAGCGACAGCGCGACACCGCGCGTTGACATCGCCGCTTCGGCCATCGCGCCACCGCCGAGGTGCACGGCGCCGTACTTGGCGAACAACCCGCCGTACAGCCACTCGCCGATGCCCCAGCCATTCGGCATCAACGGCACGGCGCTGACGATGTTGATGATCGGAATGAGGACGAAGTACTCGAGTGGCGGCAGGCCGACGCCGATCGCTTCGCCGAGCAGGTAGACGCCGAGCACCGACACGATGTGGTTGCCGACGCCGGTGAGCAGGCTGCCGACGATGACCCACTTGTGGCTGCGGTACGCAAACACCGCCTGGTCGATCAAGCGCAGCACGTGGCCGAGTCTTGGCGGCAACCGCTGCAGCAGCGCATTCAACCGCACCAACGACCGCAGCCGCTTGCTGAAGGCGACGGTGCCGAGCAAGCCGACGCCGAGGATCACGCCCCAGATGCCGATGGCGATGGTGGCGAAGCGATCGAGCGCGAACAACACCACGATGGCGCCGAGCAGCGCCAACGAGCCGAGTCCGAGCACGCGGTCGACGATCACCGAGACCATCACCTGCACGCGATGGCCTGGGCAGCGCTTCATGATGTAGAGCGCCTTCACGACGTCGCCGCCGGTGGAGCCCGGCATCGCCGTATTGAAGAAGATGCCGATCCAGGTGAAGCGCAGCGCCTCCCACAACGACACGTCGGTGCCGGTGACGCGCAACAGCCACCACCATCGCACGCCGGCGATCAGCGCGGTCACGAAGTAGCAGGCCGCGCCGAGCGCGAACAGCCACGGATCGAGGTTGCGCCAGTAGGTCTGGAACGCCGGCTGGATCGCGATCACGCTGCCGTCCTGCTGCGGCCCGAGGCGGATCTCGCGCTCGACGGCGTCGCCGACGACGCGGTACCGCAACGGGGTCTGCTTCCACGAACCGACGATGTCGACCGTTTCGATCGTCTCCTTCGCGGTCGGGTCGGCCTTGCGCACCAGCTGGTCTTCGAACGGGATCGTGCGGAACACGAGCCACATCAGCAAAGCCACCACCAGCAGCTTGATCAGCGTGACGACGTGCTTGTTCATCGCCATTCCCCCTTGGCGCGAACCTTGGCGCGGGCGTGCGCGATCGAATCCTGTTCGGCGGTGACGCGATCGAGCAGCCGCTGCGCGAACGTGCGCGGCTCGACGCCGAGATCGGCCAGCGCCGCGGTCGCCACCGGGGCGCCACCTTGCGTCGCGTTCACGGCGAAATGCAGCACGCTGCTCACCGGCGTCACCGTCGCGATCGAGATCGACAGCTTGCCGCCGCCGACGAACAGGTCGTCGCCGATGCGGTCGATGCGCGGCTGCGGCGCCAGTTCGGCCAACACCTCACGCGCCTGCGCCGCCAGCAGCCGTTGGCGATGCGTGGCCAGCAGCAGGTCGGGGTGCGTGAACGCCTCCCACACGAAGTGCACGAGGTCGTTGCCGGCGATCCCGGGGCCATCGAGGTCGGCGAGGTCGGCCATCTCTTCGTTGCTTACCCGGCAAGCGCCGCGAAACCCGACGATCGCGTCGCCGGCGAGCCCGAAACGAGACAACACCCAGTGCGCACGCAACTGGCTGCCGTCGTAGTCGATCGTCTCGTCGCAGTAGTGGGCGCGCATGCGGGGCGTTCGTTCGGATTCCCTTATCGGTGGCCGTCGAGCCATTCCCGAACCCAGGTCGGATCGGGATCGAGACGAGGCCGTTGCAGCGACCAGGTGAGCGCTACCAGTGCCGGCGTCCGCAGCTTCGAGTAGTAGGCCTGCTCGTTCAAGATCGTTGTCGCCAGGAAGTGCGCCGGCGACAGCACCGGATGCCCTTCGCGACCCGGCAGGGTCACCGTCGAAGTCGCCAGGTCGCCGCCGAGCTGGCCGCAGTACTGGATCAACCGCAGCTGCACCAACGGGTCGGGGTCGTAGCGACTCTCGCCGCGCGCGATCTGGGCCGGCGTCGCCGCCATCACCGCCAACAGCAACGGCACGGCACCAGGGCCACCGAAGCGGCGGACCTGCTCCATCGCGCACAAACGCAGATCGACGTCTTCGGGCGCCCGCCCTTGCACGAGGCGCAGCAGCACGCCTTCGACCACGTGGCGCAACGCCGCCTGTACCGCCGTGCCGACCACGGCCCGCACTTCGGGCTCCGTCTCCTGCGCGAACGCCTGCGTCACTTCTTCGAGCACGATGAGCCGCGCGGCCCCATCGCCCAGGGGATCGGCGACCATCGCGCGCACCGCTTCGGCATACGCCAGCAGGCCCGCCGAACCGAAGTCGGCTGTGCGCACGGCCGGCGCGCCGGCCGCGAAACCGGCGCGGGCCTGCGTCATGCGATCGCCATCGGCAGTGCGCCCGATGCGCGCGGGTTCGGTGAACAGCGCGACGTCGAGTTGCGCCGCCATCGCGCACAAGCCATCGACGGCGACGAGGCGCGATTCGCTGTTGGCTTCGAGCTCGGCGATCCAACCCTGCCGCACGGCAGTCTGCGCACACAGCAGCAGGTCGCCTCCGGTCTCGTCCGGCAGCTCGCGCAGCAGCTCGCGCACGTGCCCGCGCGGGCTCGGATTCTCCAGCTTCAGCAGCGACTCGCGGCCGAACAGCAGGCCGAACACGGGCCGGACCGGCTGCAGGCACCAGGAGCGGATCCACCACCGCGACACCACCGCGCTCTCCTGGTAGCGCAGGGACCGCACGCCGCCCGCGACATCGATGCGCACGATGCGATCGAGTTCGGTCAGCATCACGGGCGCCGACAAGTTGGCCGCGACCGAACACGACGACGCCGCGACGAGGCACGGCAACCACAACAGACACCGACGCAGCGGACGACGAGAGACACTCACGATTGGATCCTGCGACGAAGGGACTGGACGAGTTCCTGGCGACCGGCCGGCGCGCTCACCTGCGCCCGCGTGGGTGGCTCGGTGGCGGTCCACCTGGCGAGGGCGCACCCGAGGACGAAGAACGTGGCCACGTCGTCCTCGCGTTCGAGTTGCTGCAGCGCCAACGCCGCGGCGCCAACGGGCTGCCATTCGAACAACCGCGCAACCGCCTTCTGGCGCACCAGCGTCGATGGGTCGGCGAACGCGGCCACCACCAGTTCGGTGCGCACGTCCGGGTCCGGATCGGCGAGTTCCATGGCCTTGGCCCGCACCACTTCCGCGTCGTCGCCGAGGCCGATCGCAACGGCCTGGGCGAGAGCGGCACCGCCGCCGTCCAGTTCGCGCACCGCCGGCGTCGCGAGATACGCCAGCGCCGCCAGGCGATCCGGGGCTTCGGGAGCGCCGCGCAGGTTGCCGAGCACGTCGCGCACGCGCATGCGGCTCGGCCGCCCACCGGCGGCGATCTCGGTGGCGAGGCGCTTGCGGTTGTCGGCGTTGGCGATGACGAACGCATCGCCGGCGTGCACTTCGGCGAGGCTGCGCAACGTCGCCGCCGCGGCGGGGCCGTCGCCTTCGAGCCACTCCAGCTCCGCCAGCTCGAACAGCAGGCTCGGGTTCAGGCGGTCGGCGCTGACGTCGCGGCGCAGCGCGCGCAGCTCGGCGACCGCCTCGTGGCGACGACCGAGGTCGCGCAGCACGCCGGCGCGCAGCACGCGCAGTTCGTCGGTGGCGCGGCGAGCCGTGGCGAGATCCACCACGGCGAGCGCTTCGGCATGGCGTTCTTCGCTCGCCAACCACGCCACCAGTTCGATCGCCGCGGGCACCGGATCGGCAGCCTGCGCCAGATCGTGCCGCAGGCGCCGTTCGTGGCTGCGTTCGGGGTCCGCACCGGCCTCGCTCGCGGGGGCGAGCGCAACGTCCGCGGCCGCGACGACGGGTGCTTCGGCGGCAACCACCGGCACCGCGGAATCCGTCTTGTTGCCGGTAGCGGCGACGGTTCCCACGGCGCCCACTTCGGGGTTTCCCACCCCCGCCGATGGCGAAGGTGCCGTCGCTGCCGCCGCCGGGGCGGCGACCGGCGTCGGATCCGCCGTGCGGCCAAACGCCAATCCTGGCGCCGCTCCGTTCGCTGCGCAGCCGCCGAACGCAGCCAGCCCCAGCAGCAACGGCAGGCCCATCGGCATCGCGGCTCGACAACGCATCGGCGGCGTTTGTAGCAGGCGCCCGACCACGGCACGACCCTTTTGCCAGCGCGGTTGCCGGTTGCACCGGCCATGGCCACCGCCCAGCATGCCGCGCATGGCAACGTCCCGCCCTGCGTCGTCGTCGGTGCTGCGTCGGCTGCGCCCGGTGTTCCGCGCGCTCGTGCAGGACGTGGCGCGTTACGTGGTGCGGGCCCAGGCCCGCCTCGCCCCCACCGAAGTGCGCGACAAGGGCGTCGGCGACTACGTGACCCGCATCGACCTCGAAGCCGAACGTCGCCTGCGGATTGGCCTGCTGCGGGCGCTGCCGGAAGCGGGCTTTCTCGGCGAAGAGTCGACGCCGAGCGGGCTCGAGCGCGAGTGGGTGTTCGTCGTCGATCCGGTCGACGGCACCAGCAACTATGCGCGCGGGCACACGTGCTTCTGCGTTGCGGTCGCGTTGCTGCGGCACGGACAGCCCGTGCTCGCCTGCATCCATCGCGAGCCCGAGGGAGTTCTCTACGAAGCCGTGCGCGGCGGCGGCGCCTTCCGGTCAGGGCGGCGGCTGCGCCTGCGCGCCGATGCCGGCGCCCTCGACGACCGCGGCATCGTCGGCGTGCAGTGGTTCCGCCGGCCGCGGCCCGCCGATCTCGAGTTCGTGCTGCGGCTGCAGGAACGTGGGGCGCGGGTGCGCCTGCTCGGCAGCACCGTGGCGCAAATCCTCGACGTCGCCGCGGGCCGCCTCGACGCCAACGTGCAGGCGCCCGGTCGACTGTGGGATCTCGCGGCACCTTGCCTCGTCGCCAGCGAAGCCGGCGCCCGCTGCACCGACTGGCGCGGCCGGCCGCTGTTCCCGGTGCGCGATTTCGCTGTGCGGCACCAGCCCAGCCTGGTGGCGCCGCCCCTGGCCTGGCGCAAGCTGCGCCGCTGGCTGGCGGAGCTACCCAACCCCGTTGTCGTTCCGCTGGCGTAACACACGGCGGGCCGGACTCACCTCCAAACCCCCTCCAGAACGTTGGCCCCACTTTTGCATGGAGAGGGTCCTCATGGCTACATTGCCCGGGCGCGCCGGCTGTTGCCTTCCCTCTCTGTGTGCTGCGCGCTTGCAACCTATCAGGAGCTGCTCATGAAGAAGTTCGTGCTCTCAGGCCTTTGCTGCGCCGGTCTCGTGGCCTTGCTGCCCGAAACCGGTCGCGCCCACGGCGGTCAGTATCGTGGTCCCGGTGACGTTGTTCCGCCCGCGCCCGGTGGTGGCGGCGGCCGCACTGGCGGTCCGACTGGCCCGACGACGGGTGGCCCTGCGGGCCCGAGCGCGCCGGCTCCTTCGGGTCCGGCAACCGGCGGTCCTGGTGGCCCGAGCACCGGCGGCCCCGCTGGCCCGGCCGGCGGTCGTGGCCCGACCACCGGTGGTCGCGGCATCCAGATCGAAGACGACCTGACCAAGTGGAACTTCTGGTGGGAGTTCAACAAGGACCCCTTCATCCGCTTGAAGGATGCAGTCGGCGCCGGTGGCACTGCGACCGGTAGCGACGACTTCTATCTCGGCTCGACCCGTCGCCACGAGGCGAAGGACTCGCTGAAGCCGACCGACGAGCAGATCACCGGCAACATCCTGCCCGCCCTGAAGAAGGCGATCGACGCCACCGAGCAGCGCGACATCAACTCGTCGTGCATGATCGCGATGGCGAAGATCGGCAAGGACCACCCGGACTTCAAGCTGATCGACATCTTCTCGCCGCGCTTGAAGAAGAACGACCAGGAGATCCGCGAGACGGCGGCCCTGTCGCTCGGCATCGCGGCGATCGCCGGCGAAGCCGAAATGAAGCTGCTGGCCGGCCTCGCGCTGGACAAGGACGACGGCCGCGCCGCTTCGGGTGGCTCGGTCGACAACCGCACGCGCGCGTTCGCGACGTTCGGCCTCGGCCTCACCGCGCACAAGACCACGAACCTCGAGCTGAAGAAGCAGGCGTTCGAAGTGATGAAGCAGCTGCTCACGGACAACAACGTGCGCGAGCGCGACATCAAGGTCGCCGCGATCCAGGGCATGAGCATCCTGAAGATCGGCAACAGCACCGAAGCCGAGAAGATCCTGCTCGGCGACGTCGTGAAGGTCCTCGAGGAGTACTACGCCAAGGAACTCGGCTCGGGTGAGCAGTTGATCCAGGCGCACGTGCCGACCTCGATCGCCAAGCTGATCGGCCGCGACCACGAGCGCAGCGACCACTTCAAGAAGCTGTTCGCCGACGACCTGCAGGAGAAGGGCAAGATCAAGCGCTCCAGCATCTTCGTGTCGCAGTCGTGCGCGATGGCGCTGGGCATGCTGGCGAAGCCGCACGCCGACAAGGACGACAAGAAGAACCCGGACGCCGTCTTCAGCGACGTGCTGCTCGCCGCGTGGGAGAACCACAAGGACATCCAGACCAAGAACTTTGCGATGCTGGGCCTCGGCATGATCGGCGGCCCGATCAACGAAGAACGCATCCTGAAGCAGTTCGACAAGGCCGGCAAGGACCAGGAGAAGCCCTGGTGCGCGCTGTCGCTCGGCGTGCTGTCGTTCTACCGCCTGGAGAAGGACGCGGCGGCCGACGTCTCGTTCGTCGCCGAAACGCTGACCAACGCGCTGAAGGAAAGCCGCACCCCGACGCTGACCAGCGCCCTCGCGATCGCGCTGGGCCTGACCAAGGCGAAGGACGCGGCCGACATCATGCGCAAGCTGATGAAGGACAACGTCGCCAAGGAAGACCAGGCGGGTTACCTCGCCATCGGCCTCGCGCTGATGAACGACACCAGCAGCAAGGAAGACATCCGCGAAGTCATGAAGCAGGCCACGCGCCGCACCGAACTGCTGCAGCAGGCGGCCATCGCGATGGGCAAGCTCGGCGACAAGCAGGTTGCTGACGACCTGCAGAAGCTGATGACCGATGGCGAGCCGAACCTGGCCAAGCTGTCGGCAATCGCTTCGGCGCTCGGCTTCATCGGTGACAGCCGCACGATCGAGCCGCTGAAGAAGCTGCTCTTCGACAGCCAGCTGCAGGAGCTGTCGCGCGCCTTCGCCGCGGTGGCGCTCGGTGGCGTCGCCGACAAGGAGTCGCTGCCGTGGAACAGCAAGCTCGGCACCAACTCGAACTACCGCGCGTCGGTGGAAACGCTGACCAACGGGTCGACGGGCATCCTCGACATCCTGTGAGCCTTGTGGGGTGACGGCCGCGCGAGCGACCGACATCCTGCCTGCCCACGAGGGCTCGTCCGGCAGCAATGCCTGACGAGCCCTCGATTCATTTCCGGGCACGACTTCGCCTCAACTCGCGCGCTCGCTCGCTGGAGCTGCATGTCGCGGCGCAGGCATGGCCTTTGCAAAGCAGCGCAACGTCATGGCAACTCACTTCTCCGCAGCAATTCCCGCCGGCCTGCTGGCCTCGATCCTCCTGTGCGAAGCCGCGTTGGCGCACGGCGGCCAATACCGGGGCCCCGGCAACGTGGTGCCGCCGACCACGAGCACGGGCACGGGCAGCAGTGGCAGTGGATCGTCACCGAACGGGAACAACAGCGGTTCGGGCACTGGCGCCACCACCGGTGCGTCCCCCGGCACGCCGTCGGGCCCGGCGAGCGCCGGCACCGCGAACGCCATCGGCAGCCGCGGCGCCAACCGTGGCCGCGGCGCCCCGCTCGACGACGACCTCGGTCGCTGGGAGTTCTGGTGGGAGTTCGGCAAGGACCCGTGGCTGCGCCTGCGCGACGCGATCCAGGAGAGCCGCATCGGCAACGCCGACGACCAGTTGCTGGCGCGTGGTCCGCTCGCGGCTCGCATGCCGGTGCAGCGCCCCACCGAAGCCGACCTTGCGGCTGCCAGTGAAGCACTCGCCGCGGCGCTGCAGAGCGCGCACGACCGCGACACCATTTCGAGTTGCCTCGTGGCCCTGGCGAAGATCGGGCGCGACACCAAGAACGCGTCGCTGCACGCACTGTTCCTGCCTTGGCTGCAGAGCGGCGACCAGGAACTGCGCGAAACCGCCGCCGTCGCCTTCGGCATCTGCGGGCAACCGACCCCGGATCACCTGTCGGTGATGTCGGCGCTGGTCGCTGACAACGCCGAAGGCCGCAAGCTGTCGGGTGGCTCGGCGGTGAACGAGCGCACGCGCGCATTCGCCGCCTTCGGTCAGGGCCTGGTGCTCGCCCGCAACGCCAACCCGGCGCTGACGATGTCGGCGGTGACCCAGCTCAGCGGAATCCTGGCCCATCCGGAGTCGCACGGCCGCGACCTGAAGGTCGCCGTGATCGAGGCCCTGGCGCAACTGCCGCCGGACGATGCGAGCGCTGCGACCAAGGTGCTGCGCACCTCCATCCTCGATCGGTTGCACGCCTACTACGTGCGCGATCTCGGCCCCGGCGAACGCATCCTGCAGGCGCACGTGCCGACCGCGATCGCGCGGCTGCTGCCGGCGACCGCCGCCGACGCCCGCACCCAGTGGCGCGACCTGTTGCTCGCCGACCTGCGCTCCGGCATCGACACGACCGGCGCCCGCAGCGGCGACGGCCGCGGCGGCAACCTCTACGTCGCCCAGTCGTGCGCGCTGGCGCTCGGCGGCCTCGCGGCGCCGTGGCACGACAACACCGATGCCGACGCCATCGTCGGCCAGACCCTGCTCGACGCCTACCGCAGCCACCGCGACCAGCAGACGCGCGCGTTCGCGCTGCTTGGCCTCGCCCGGCAGGGCGGCGACGAAGCGAAGAAGCAATTGCTGCGCGCGCTCGACGAAGGCAACCGCGCCTTCGAACAACCGTGGACTGCCATGGCGCTCGGCGTGCTGCACGCGCGTTCGGTGCAGCAGGGCGAGAAGGACGGCACGCGCGTCGAACCCGACCCGGCGCTCAACGCCGCGCTGCAACGTTCGTTCGCAGCGGCGCGCAATCCGAGTTCGCTCGGCGCCTTCGCCATCGCGATGGGGCTCAGCGGCGACGACACGGCGGCCGACAGCCTGCGGCGCACCCTGGCCGACAACCGCCAACGCGACGACATCGCCGGCTACGTGGCCTTGGGCCTCGGACTGCTGCGCGACCGGCTCGCGGTCGGCGAAGTCCGCGCGCTGCTGGAAGATGCCCAGCGCCGCCCGTTCCTGATGCTGCAGTGCGTGCGCACGCTCGGCCTGCTCGGCGACCAGTCCGTCGCCGACACGCTGTGCCTGGAACTCGAGAACCCGGACCCGAGCCTGGTGCGCCTGTCCGCCGTGGCCGCCGCCCTGGGCCAGATCGGCGATCGCCGCAGCCTGGCGCCGCTGCAGCGCATGCTCGCCAATCCCAACTTGACGCCGCTGACGCGCGCGTTCGCCGCGGTCGCCCTCGGTCGCATCTGCGACAAGGACCCGCTGCCGTGGAACAGCATCTACGCCAGCAACACGAACTACCGCGCCAGCACCGAGACGCTGACCAACGGAAGCAGCGGCATCCTCGACATCCTGTGACCCGCCCGCTGCCGCGGGCGCCGGATCACGGCCAGCGGCGCAGCAGCCACACCAGCGGCAGCAGCAGCACGGCCAGCGCCACCTGCAGCCAACCGTTGCGCGACGCGCTGGCGTCGGCCAGGTCGTAGGTGGCGAGCTGCTGCTGCAGTCGCGCCCGCTTGTCCTGCACGCGCGCCCGCAGGCCGTCGTCGTCGGCGCGTTGCAACGCCAGGTCGTATTCGGCCGCCGCACAGCGCAGCGAACGCAAGCGCCAGCGCGCATCGCCCGCCAGTTCGCGCAGGTAGGCGCTGTCGCCGCTGCTGCGCGCCACGCAACCCAACACCGCCATCGGGTCGTTGGCGACGGCCGCGGCGTAGGCTTCGCCTTCGGCGCCGGCGACTGCGGTAGTGCCCTTCGCCACCACCACCTTTCCATCGTCGTCGCGTTCGATGTAGCTCTTCGCCAGCAGCGCATCGAGCACCGGGCGATCGTCGTCGAGCGGCGTCGCCGCCGGAATCTCGAGCCAGGCGTCCGGCCGCGCCGCCATAACCGCGAGTTGTTGCCAGTGGCCACGGTCGGCGGCGCTCACCCACGCAGCCAGCGCGTGCTCGCTGGCCCGCTGCAACCGCGTCCGGTCGATCGGCGCGCCGCGCACGGCGACCAGCAGCGCATTGCGCGTGTTCGGCACCAGCAGTACCGAGGCGTTGCCGAACACCTCGGCCATCGTGCCCCCGATCGCGCGCAGCACCGGGTCATCGCGATGCAGCGCACCGACGTTGCAAGCGATCACGCCGCCGTCGTGCAGCCGTTCCTTCGCTTCCGCGAAGAACTGCCGGCTGGCCAGGTGGGCGGGCACGTAGATCTGGTGCGCGTAGGCATCGACGTGGATGCAATGCCACCGCTTCTGGCTGGTGAGGAGGAAAACGCGGCCGTC
This sequence comes from Planctomycetia bacterium, assembly GCA_005776475.1. Lineage (GTDB taxonomy): Bacteria > Planctomycetota > UBA1135 > UBA1135 > UBA2386 > UBA2386. Next base: position 45,165 of record SXPB01000034.1, on the reverse strand, counting down.
GAGCACATGCCGTTCGCCGGGCGCCTTCCTGGCGGCGAAGTGCGCATCGCCGAGTGCCATCGTCGCGCCGTCGACGTCGACGGCATCGACCGTGGCCGTGGGATGCACCGCCGCGTAGACCGTGCGCAACGTGCCTGCCGCGTCACCGATCGATAAGGCAGCGAACGCAGGCAACGCCGTGTCGCCGAGCAGGAACGGCACGAACGCGTGCCAGTCGTAGTAGGCACCGCCCGTGAACGACGAGCCGGCGATCGCCAGCGAGTGGAACGAGTCGAGGCCTTCGTTGATGCGAAGCCGCGTCGTCACCACACCGTCGGCTTCGCTGCGCAGCACCTGCAGGAACTGGCTCTTGCTCTCGACCTCGGCCAGCAGCGTCTCGCCGGCCGCCGCTGGCTGCAGCGGTCCCCGCGGCACCAGCAACACGAGCAGCAACCCCGCCGCCGCGGCGCCCATCGCCATCCGGCCCCGGCCCCGGCCACGCCCGCAACCGGCAACGACCGCGGCGCCGACCAACAAGGCACCGGCGCTGCCCATCGCAATCCGGCAACCGAACGTCGGCACCAGCCAATGGGTCGCCAGGAACGTTCCGACCAGGCTGCCCAGCGTGCCGGCCGCCGCCACCGCACCCGAAGCACGGCCGACGTCGTGGCCGCCGCGCACCGTCTGCGCCACCAGCAGCGGTGACACCGCACCGATGCACACCATCGCCGGCGTGAACAGCAAGGCGGTGGCGACGAAGGAACCGCGCACCAACGTCGGCATCGCCGCATCGAGCGGCAATCCCGCCGGCACCAGCCAGCCGCCGATCAGCGGGGCGATCCACGGCGCCAACGCGATGCCGACGCCGCCGCCCGCCAACACCACCGGCAGCGCCCGCCCATGACCCGCGGCACTGGCCCAGCGCCCGCCGCAGAACGCGCCGAGCGCCAACGCCGCGAGGATCACGCCGATGACGTTGGTCCAGACGTAGGCGCTGTCGCCAAAGTGCGGCGCCAGCAGGCGCACTGCCGTCAGTTCGGCCGCCATGCAGCCAAACCCCGCCAGGAACGCAACCAAGACGGCGCGCACCACGCCGTCGCCACGGGGCGCGCCGTTCGCCGGAACCACCACGCGCCCTTACTTCGGCACGGTGGAGGTGAACTTGGCCGGGAACAGGTAGTCCCAGTCCATGCGTTTGGCCACTTGTTCGCGCAGCTCGCGCAGCGAACGCGTGCGCTTCTCGGTCACCGCCTTGTCGTTGATGACGACGGTGAACTCCTTGTCGAGGTTGACCAGGTCGTCGTTGAGCACCAGCGTGAACTTCTCGACGCCGATCGCCTTCACGGTGATCCGGTTCACGTCGCGTTCGGCGATGACTTCGAGGCGCGGCTTCTTGTCCGCTGCAGCGGTCTGCAGCGAATCGGCAACGCCGATGTCGACCCAGTAGGCCTGATTGAAGCGATCGTGGTTCGGCTCGAGCACGACCTTCTTCGGCACCATGCTGCGGCGCCGGCCAGCCAGCCACTTCTCGATCTCCAGCGTCGCCGCCTTGTGCGGGTACTCGTCGGCTGCGTCAAGCACGGTGATCAAGCCAGGCGACACCTCCTCGAGCCGCTTCTTCAAGGCGTCAACCGCCGCCGCCGTCGCCGCGGTGCGCAGCAGCAAGATCGGAATGCCGTTCAGGCTGCCCAGGCGGATGTCGTCGACCGCACTCGGCGCGCGCAGGATCGCCCCCGCCCAACGGTCGGGGAACAGCGTCATCAGCCGCAAGCCGAAACCCGAGGCCGCGCGCCCGCAATCGAGCACGACGCGGCTGCGGTCGATGTTGGTGGTCTGCATGAGTTCGCCGAGGCTGACGAATATCGCCTCGATGCGACGCTGCTCTTCCGCATCCGCGCCTTCGCGGCTGTAGTCGGGGATCGGGTCGAGTTCGAGGCCCGCGGGCACGACCGGGAAGTGGAACATGGTGTCGGCCGCAGTCGCCGACCTGTCCCACGTCGCCGCGAAGTAATCCTGAGGCTTCGCCCACTGCCCCGGCTGGTCGGCGCTGACACTGCCCGGCAGCACCAACAGCAACCTCGTTGGGGTCGTGTACTTGTAGGACTTCGGCAGGATGTAGGCGAACTCGGCAGCCGGGTCTTTGACCGTCTCGCGGCGCAATTCGCCGGGCGAGTTCTTCGGCGCCTTCATCTGGAAGCAGTTCTCGAAGATCGGGCGCAGGTCGGCCATCGAGCCGAGCAACACGCCGTTCTTCACCACCTTGGCTTCGAGCTTCTTCCACTCGTCGGTCCACGTCTCCTTGCTCTTCTCGAGGCGTAGCGCGTTCTTGTCGCGGTCCTTGCCGCCGCGGTAATAGGCCGCTTCGTCGGCCAGGTATTTGGACAACTTGTCGCGCAGACTCGCTTGCTCGGCGGCCGACAGCAGGGGCTTCTGCCCCGGGTCGCCTTGGGTCGCGGGCGGATTCTGGGGCAACAACACGGAGCACAGGGCCAGACTCACCACGAACGACATCAGGGTTCCTCGCTAGCGGGAAGAGAGCCGGCACGCGGCCGCGGCCGGCAACCAGGGGTCGGCCCCAAAGTAGCGCACGAAGGCGACATCCACCACCCGGGAGACGCCTACCGAACGGGCTTCTGCGGGGCGGTCGGTGACGCCGCGAGCCGATCGAGGCCGACGTCGAGCACGAGGCGCTTGAGCATCGTCGCATCCGGCCGCACCGCCAGCGCCGCCGCGGCCGCCGGCAGCGGATCGGCGACGGCCACCTTGGCCTCGACCGCGACGAGGTGCACGAGGTTCGTGATCGCCGGCCCACGCCCACGTTGCTCCGGAGCGCGCAGCAAGTCGAGTTCCTGGCTGCGTTGGAACGCCTGCAATGCTGCCACCAGTTGGCCGGATGCACGCAGGCTGAGGCCGTGGTCGTTGGCGATGTCGAGATCGGCGGGTGCTTCGGCACGCGCGCGTTCGTACGCGCGCAGCGCCCCGGCGCTGTCGCCAAGCTGGCGCAGGCACAGCCCCAGGTTGGCCAGTCGGTACGCCGCCGTGGGCTGCACCGCCGCCAGTTCTTCGAAGACGAAGCGGCCGTTGGCGATGTCGCCGCTGCGCACGGCCTTCTCGGCGAGCCCGGCGACCTTGGCCTCGACGGCGACCAGCACGTCGTGCGTGGCCGGCTGTGACACGCGAAGTTGTTGCTTTGCCATCGCGACGAACGCAGCGAGGCCCTGCTGCTCGAGCACGGCGCGCAGGTGTGCCGCGGCGACGGTGCGCGGACGCGGCGCGTCGGCGGGAAGGTCGGCGACGAGGTCCAACACGACGGACCAACGCTCGGCCATCGCCGTGGCCTCAATGCCGGCGAGCAGGTTGCGTTCGCGCTCGCTGGCACCCGGCATCGCCAGGAAGCAGTCGCTGGCTTCGCGCGCGGCGGCGGCGCGCTGGGTCGGCGCCGAAGTCTCGACCCGTCGCCACGCTTCGAGGAACGCCGTCTCGGTCTGGCTCCGCGCGAAACTCGCGACCAGCAGGATCACGACGCCGACGCGCCCACGGGGATATTGCCGCACGCACGCATCATCGATCGCATCAGGCAGTGCTGCAACCACCGCACCGAGGTTGCATCGAACACCACGCAGGCAGCATGATCGCGGTGTGTCGAGACGACGTGTCGCCGTGCTCGGCTGCTCCGGTTCCGTGGGCAGCCAGGCGTTGAGCATCCTGGCCGAGCACCGGGACCGCTTCGAGGTCGTACTGCTGAGTGCGCACACCGGCGCCGGTCCCCTGGCCGCTGCTGCTGTAGTGCACCCACCGCGCGCAACCTGCCTCACCGGTGCTACCACCACCGCCACCACGCCGCCTGCCAACTGCCGCCACTTCACCGGCGCCGACGGCCTGCTCGCCGCCCTCGACTTCACCGCACCCGACCTCGTGCTCAACGCGATCACCGGCGCCGCCGGCCTCGCCGCGTCGGAATGGACCCTGCGCGCCGGCAAGAGCCTCGCCCTCGCCAACAAGGAATCGCTGGTGATCGCCGGCGAGTACCTGATGCCGTTGGCGCGGCGCAGCGGTGCCGCGATCCTGCCGGTCGACAGCGAACACTGCGCGATCCACCAGTGCCTGCGCGGCGAACCCGACCGCGCCGTGCGCCGATTGTGGCTGACCGGCTCCGGCGGCCCGTTCCGCACCCGCCCGCTGGCGACGTTCGCGTCGATCACCCTCCAGGAAGCGCTGCGCCACCCGACCTGGACGATGGGCCAACGCATCACCATCGGCAGCGCGACGATGATGAACAAGGCCTTCGAGGTGATCGAAGCGCACTGGTTGTTCGGCGTCGGCGGCGACCGCATCCAGGTCGTGCTGCACCCGCAGAGCATCGTGCATTCGATGGTCGAGTTCATCGACGGCTCCATGCTGGCGCAGTGCGGCGTGCCCGACATGCGCGTGCCGATCCTGTACTGCCTCGGCCATCCCGAACGGCTGCCGTTCGCGTTCGCCCCGTTCGACCCGCTGCGTTGGCAGTCGCTCGAGTTCGAGCCGCTCGATCCGGCGCGCTATCCGGCCCTGGCGCTTGCCTGGCGCTGCCTCGAACTCGGCGGCGACAGTGGCGCCCGCCTCAACGCCGCCGACGAAGTCGCCACCGCCGCCTTCCTCGCCGGCCAGATCCCGTTCCCGCGCATCGTGACCACCGTGGCCGAAGTGCTGGCGGCGGCACCGATCCGGCCGATCCACTCTTTGCAGGACGTGCTGGATGCCGATGCGGAAGCGCGGTCCCTCGCCGCCTCGCTGTTGCAGAAGCAGACAGTCGTGACCCCACGAGAATCCTGATGGAATTCGGCAGCATCCTCCTGGCCGCGATCGGCATCGGCCTCCTGATCTTCCTGCACGAAGCCGGCCACTTCCTCGCCGCGCGCCTCGCCGGCGTGCGCGTCGAAGTGTTCTCGCTCGGCTTTGGCACGCGCTTGTGCGGGTTCGTCTACAAGGGCACCGACTTCCGCTTGTCGTTGGTGCCGTTCGGTGGCTACGTGCTGGTCGCTGGCGCCGATCCGAGCGATCGCCGTTACCCAGCGCGCGAATCGTTGTGGGCCAAGTCGATCAGCCAGCGCGCGCTGTTCTGGTCCGGTGGCGTGCTGATGAACCTGCTGTTCGCGCTGGTGGCGTTCCCCATCGCGTTCCGCTCCGGCGTCGAGTTCACGGCCCCGATCGTCGGCCGCGTGCAGGACGGCAGTGCGGCGTGGGAAGCGGGCGTGGCGCCGGGCGAACGCATCGTCGCGATCGGCGGCAAGGAGCTCTATTCGTTCGACAACCTGGTCGTCGAAGTGGCGCTGACCGGTGGCCGACCGACGCCGTTGCGGCTGCGCGCCAGCGACGGCAGCGAACGCACCGTCACCGTGCTGCCGCAGTGGAACGGCACCGACGGCCGCTACGAGCTCGGCGTTGAACCTGCGTTCGCCGACGCCCCGGCCGTGCTGGAGGTGAAGGCCGACAGCGCGGCGCAGAAGGCGGGCGTGCTCGACGCCGACCGGCTGCTCGCCGTCGATGGCCGGCCGGTGACGGCCCCGATCGACGATGCGACGCTGGCGACGCTGACCGGCGGCGGCGACTTCCTGCTGCGCGTGCGCCGCGACGACAAGGAACTCGAACTGCGCCTGCAACCGACGCCGGCGACGAAGCCAGCCCCGGCGCGCATCGGCGTGACGCTGTTGCCGCGCGTCGTGCGCGGGCTGCGCCCCGACGTCCCGTTCGTGCAGAAGCTCGGCATCGCGCGCGGCGACCTCGTGCTGGCGATCGACGAAGTGCCGTTCACCAGCGGCAACCTCGACGTTGCGAGCGCCGGCAACGCCGGTCCGATGCTGCGCGTGCTGGTGCGGCGCTTTGGCCGCGAAGTCCGCCTCGAACAGCCGGCCACGCGCGAGGACCGCATCGCCTTCGCCAAGAACGTCGTCTGCAAGCCCGACGACAGCCTGCTGCTCTTCGTGATGCCCGACCACGCGGCGGCCGCTGCCGGCATGCGGTCCGGCGATCGCATCGTCTCCGTGAACGGCAAGCCGGTGCGCACCTTCGACGACCTGCGCCAGGTGGTCGAAGACAGCGATGGCAAATCGCTGGCCCTCGTCGTCGCCCGCACTGGCACCAGCCTGCGCCTCGACCTCGCGACCGGCGACCTCGAGCTCGGCGAACGCGCCGAGTTCGTCATCGCGCCGCGGCAGCCGCCCCAATTCGATTCGGGCCTGCAACCGGCGTTTGGCCTGCGCACCGAAACCGTGCGCGCCGAGTCGTTCGGCGCCGCCCTGGCCCTCGGTTCGGCCTTGTCGGTCGACATGATCAAGCAGCTCTACGTGACCATGAAGCGCATGGTGACCGGCGACGTCGGCACCAAGAACCTGGGCGGCATCATCCGCATCAGCCAGGTCAGCTACCAGGCGGCGCAGCGCGGCTACAGCTGGTTCCTCTACCTGCTGGCGATGCTGAGCCTCAACCTCGCGTTCGTGAACCTGCTGCCGATCCCGGTGCTCGACGGCGGCCACCTGATGTTCCTGCTGATCGAGAAGGTGAAGGGGTCGCCGGTGAGTTCGCGGGTGTTCGGCTACAGCCAGGTCGTCGGCCTCGTGTTCGTGCTGATGCTGGTGTTGTTCGTCACCTACAACGACATCCTGCAGTTGCTGTAAGCGGTCGCGCGGGCTCGAATCCGCGGGTGCGTTCCTTGCTGCCGATCCTGCGCCTGCTGCGCGTGGGCACCTTGTTCTCGCCCGCCGCCGACGTGGTCGCTTCGGTGGCCATCGCCGGGTTGCCCTGGCAGCTCGACGTCGCGCGGGCGGCGTTCGCGAGCGTCTGCCTCTACGCCGGTGGCATGGTGTGGAACGACGTCGCCGACCGCGACGTCGATGCCCGCCAGCGCCCGGAACGACCACTGCCGCGTGGCGACCTGTCCGTTCGCTTCGCGGTGACGCTCGGGCTCGTGCTGTTCGCCGTCGGACTGCTGGTGTCGCCATGCCGCCTCCACCACGCGGTGATCGCCGCGCTGGTGCTCGGCTACGACTTCGCCAGCAAGCGGCTGCTCGCGCTCAGCGTGCTCGGCATGGGCGTTCTGCGTGGCCTCAACCTCGCCACCGGGCTGGCTATCGCGGGCCCGATCGATCCGGCGCGGCGCACCGACGTGCTCGTCGCCGCGATCGCCTACGGCGGCTACATCGTCGCGGTGACCGTGCTCGGCATCTGCGAAGACCTGCCGCGCGCGCGCGCGTGGGTCGTGCGCACGGCGCAGTGCGTGCCGCCGCTCGCGGTGGGCATCGCCCTGTGGACGGTGCAAGGTGGTCCCTGGCCCGCCCCGGCCCTCGCCGCGCTGCCGCTCGCCGCATTCCTCGGCCGCATGGTGCGCATCCGCGACTGGAACCGCGGCGCGATCCGCGGCGCCATGATGTGGCTGCTGCTCGGCACGATGCTCTACACGGGCTTGCTGGCGCTGGCTGCCGGGGCCACGTGGGCCGCACTCGGCATCATCGCGTGCATCTGGCCGGCGCGCCGGATCGGGCGCGCGATCGCGTTGACCTGAGGCTCAGCCCTGCAGGCCGAGCGAAGCGAGTCGGGCCTGCCAGGCCGCGCGCGCTTCGTCCTTGTTCATCACGCCCTGCCGGACGAGTGCCTTCAGGGCGTTCTTGAAACGCTCCAGGTCCTCGCTGGCGGCCGTCGTCGCCGCCGCGGGCGTCGCCGACGCTGCCGCCGGTGCTGGCGCCTCGGGCGCCGTGGTCATCGCCGACTTCGGCATCGCTTCGGCCGGCGCCGCCTTCGCGGGTGCAGCCGCCGTCGTGCGCGGCATCGGAGCGACCTCCGGCAGCGACTCCTCCACCGCCGAACCCGCCTGCTGTTGCACCGTCGCCACCAGGTGCTGGTCGATCGGCACCGCGACTTCTTCCGCCGACGCGGCGGCGCCGACGATCTGGCGGAACTCGCGCGTCACGTCGTCGACCGGCGTCGCGAACGGATCCTGGCCGATGTGCTTGTCGCCGACATCGGCGGTGCCGGCCCAGCGGAACTCGTCGAGGGTCTGGCCGACCAGGTTGCCGACGTGCGGCTCCATGCGCGTCTCCGCCACCGGGCCACGCTTCTGGTGCAGCACGTTGAGCACGAACGTGTTCATGCGCGCCAACGACTCGATCAGGAACGACTCCATTTCCTGCTCGACCTTGGCGCCGGTCTCCTGCTGCACGTCGCGCGCCACGCGATCGACGATGGAGGCAGCCTGCTTGGTCGCGGCCTGGAAGAAGTCGTGCACTTCGCGGGTGAGCTGCTGCTCGCGAACCTCGCGCGCTTCGACCTGTTCCAGCTCGCGCAGAGCCTGGTTCTCGTAGCCGGCAGCCGGCCCCTGCGGACCGAGCTTCGCCAGCATGCGCTTGCGCTGTTTGCGAAAGTCCTCGAAGCCTTGGTCGCTGAAATTGCGGACGGTCATGGGTCTCCTCGTGGCCCAGGCCGTGCGACCGGGCTCGCCGGCTATCGGGCCTCGGGGCCGCGGTCTTGATGGAAGGACCGCACCAGTTCTCGCAACAGGACGAGGGCGGCGTCCCGGTCCAATGCCATCGGCGCTTCGTCGAGGCGAAGTTCGAGTGCCTGCAGCAATTCCCCCACCGCCGGCCCCGCCGGCACGCCCAATGCCAGCACGTCGGCTCCGCTGCACAGCCGTGGCCGCGCCGGCGGCAACGCAGCCAGCGCCGCCGCCGCGAAGTCGTGGATGTCGAGCCGGCCATGGCTGCCGAGGCAATCGGCACGATGGAATGCGAGATGCTGCGCAAAGCCCGGCGACCGCAGCCAGCGCTCGAGCCGGCGCGGCCGCATGCCCGGCACGCTGGCGAAGCGGATGTGGTCGCGCACCACGTCGACCACCGCCAGCCGCAGGTTGTTCGGCGCATGCCAGCGGTCGAGCAGGGCATCGGCCATCTGCGCCGACAACACGTCGTGGCCATCGAAGCGGATGCGGTCGGGCCCGCGCACGAAAGTCGGCGGCTTGCCGATGTCGTGCAGCACGGCACTCCACGCCAACACCGGATCCCCGGCCGGCACGTGCTGCAGCACGAGGGCGGTGTGGGTCAGCACGCAACCTTCGGGGTGGTGCTCGGGCGACTGCGGCACGCCGTCCATCGCCGCCACTTCGGGCAACAACACCGCAGCCTGGCCAAGGGCGACGAAGGTGCGCAACGCTGCGGCCCGCCCCTCGCCGGTGAAGGCCTGCGTCAGTTCGTCGAAGACGCGTTCGACCGCGAGGCTCCTGAGGTCCGGAGCCGCCGCCGTGGCCGCCGCCGCCGTCGCGGGATCGATCGTGAACCCGAGCCGCGCCGCGAACCGCACGAGCCGCAGCAGGCGCAACGGGTCCTCGGCGAACCGGACCGCGGGGTCGCCGATCGTCGCCAGCCGACGCTGTTCGAGATCGCAGCGCCCCTGCACGGGATCGACGACCGCGCCCGTCGCGAGATCGAGGTACAGCGCATTCACGGTGAAATCCCGCCGCCGCGCATCGATGGCGACGTCGCGCACGAACTCGACGTGGTCGGGCCGGCGACGATCGTGGTAGCCGGCTTCGCGCCGCAGCGTCGTGATCGACACTTCGGGCTCGCCGGGCCAGCGGCACACACCGAAGCGGGCATCGCGGGCATCGACCTCGGGACCGAGCGCCGCCACCGCCTGCGGCAACACGTCGGTGGCGATGTCGAAGTCGCGCGGCGTGCGACCGAGCAACAGGTCGCGCACCGTGCCGCCGCAGAGCCACAGGGAGCCGCCCGCCGCGTGCAGGCGCGCGGCGATGTGGCGCACCACCTCGGGCAGGCTGGCGAGCTCGATCCTGGCGTGTGGCATCGCGACGCAGGATACTGCTGCGATGCACGAGTGGCGGCGCTCTCGCTTCGGCAATCCGTCGACATGGTACCTGATCCTGGGCGTCGCCATGATCGGGGTGACCCTGTGGCTGCCTTGGTTGGCCGCCACACGCACCGTGCGCATCGAAGGCCGCGCCGCCCGCATCGCCGAACTGCTGCTCGCCGCCGCCACGCCGCTGTCGTGGCCGCTCGATGCCGACGACATCGAGCACATGCACGGCCGCATGGTGGCCCTGCTGAACGCCGATGGGGTCTTCGTCGGCGACCTTGAACCCCTGCCGGAGCTGCCCGCCGGAGTGCTCTACCTCGGCCAGAACAAGCACTACGCCTTCCAGCTCGCGGTGTCGCCGCCGGATTCGCGCACGAAGGCCGGCCCCGACACCCGCCCCGCACTCGAAGTGCTGGCCTGGCCGCTGGAGAACTCGGGCCCAGGCCACTGCGCGTGGTTCGTCGCCGAGAACGCACCGCGCGCCTACACCCGCAACCTCGCCGCCGACTACCACGGCCTGCAGCAACACCGGCCGCGGCCAGGGTCGGCGCAACGGGTGCCCGGCACCGGTGCAGGCGTGGTGTCGGCCTACCGCGCGGCGCAGGACGAACGCTGGATCCTGTTCTGAACCGGACCAGCGGGCGCCACGCCGCGGCCGCAGCGGTTCGCGCCGGCTAGAACGCGTCGTTCAAGAAGTCGGCAAACAGGGCGCGCAGACCGGGCGACTCTTCGTGCCGCGAGTTCTTCAACCGCACCACGTCCTCGATCGTCAGCCACCGTCGCGCCATCAGGTTGAGCGCCAGCACGCGCAATTGCGGCAGTTCCGTGCGATCGAACAGGATCTTGCGCACCGGTTCGGTGCACAGCGCCTGCAGTTCCTTGTCGTCGCGATCGGCCGCGTAGCCGACGATCGTCGGCAGCATCGCCGCGCGCCGCAGGTAGTCCTCCTGCGGCATCGCCAGGAACTCGGCGAGCAGGACGCGCTCGACGCCGCGCAGGTTGAGCAACAGGGTCGGCAGGTAGCCGCGCGTCGTCAGGTTGCCCGTGCCCCCGCGGGCGACCAGTTTTTCCGGACCGCGGAAGATTGCGAACAGGGCCTTGGCGGCGGCTTCGGACTGGTTCTGCGCCAACCCCTGCAGGAACGGCCGGCCTTCGCCTTCCGGCGCCTTTTCGAAGCGTTCGACCAACAGCGGCACTGCCCGCGGGTCGCCGCTCGCCGACAGCTGGTTGACCAGCATCTGCAAGCGGGTGCCGCTCGCCGTCGGCAGTTCTTCGAGCAGCGTGCTCACGATGGCCGGCCGACCGCGTCGCGTCAGCTCGCGCAGCGCGATCGCGCGCGTGTCCCACGGTTCGTCGGGCGACGCCAGCACTTCGTACACGTCGGCGACATCGTCGCCCTTCAGCTTGATCAAGACCTTGGCGACTTCGAAACGCACATCGGTGCGCAGGTGGGTCGAGGCCCGCAGCAGGTCGTCACGCAGAACGCCGACGTCGCCGAACGCGCAGTGCTTGATCGCCGCGCCGAGCTGGGCGATGTCTTCGCTGCCCAACGCATCCTTGAGCCACGCCGTGCCCAGGGTGTCACCCGAGGCATGCAGCACGCCGGCGATGACCGCCTTCAGTTCGCCCGAAGCCGTCGCCCAGCGACTGCGCAAGACCTTGGCCGCGTTGGCGGGCGACAGCTGCAGCGCTTGCGCCAGCACCTGCTCCTGCACCGCGGGCGGGTAGTTGGCCGCCATCACCCGTTCGAGCAACGGCACACCGTCGTCGCCGAGGCGCTCGCGCACCGCGCGCAGCCAGGCGCCGCGACCGCGGCCATCCATGTGTTCGAACGCCGTCGCCAGTTCGCGCAGGGTCTCCGGCTTGCTGGAGCGCGCCAGGGCCGAGAACGCGGCCTGCTGCACGTTGGGGTTCTTGTGCTGCAACGCCCGTCGCAACGCGGCATCGAACTCCGGCCGCGCCATGCGCCCCATCGCCTCGACACAGTTCTTGACCACGTCGACCAGGGCCGGGTCGCCGAACGCCTTGTCCATCGCGGTCACCAGCGGCTCGATCGCTTCCTCCGGCGCGCGCCAATAGAACTCGGTGGCGAGGTGCCAGGCCTCCTTGCGCACGTTGCCCTGCAGGTTCTGGGCGAGTCGTTCGAGGATCTGCCGGCGGGTGCGGTCGTATTCGGCCCCGAGGTGCGGCGGATACTCCAGCCCCACCGGGAAGTCGGTGCGGAACGGGTCGAGCCGGAACGGGTTCGGCGGGGCCTGCAGCGAGGCCACCGCAGTGGCCGGCGGCCCGTCCTGGGCGCGCCCAAAGGCCGGCAACAAGGCCGCAACCACCACGACCGGGACCAGGGCGGAAACGCGAGACGACCGCGTCGGCGAAGGGAAGAACGACATCGACATGGCTGGTAGCTAGCTCCGTGCTGGCGTCACGTCACCAGGGGCGGGCGGAAGCCTCACTCGACATCGGCCTGCAGCAGGCCCTGGGCATGCAACAATCGGCTCTGGCCGGTCCGGTAGTCGAGTTGATTGCGCAGGTGCCGGCTCTTCGCCTCCTGCAGTTCCTGGTTGCGGCGCTGCACCTCGAACGCGGTCGAGGCGCCGACCCGCAACTTGACCTGCTCGGTCGACAGGTTGGTCTGCGCCAGCCGCACCGACTCGGCGCTGGCCTGCATGCTCTGCACCAGGCTGCCGAGCGTGCGGACCGCGTCGCGCACTTCCTTGCACACGTCGAGGGTCGCGGCGTGCAGCACGCGCCGCTGCCGTTCGACCTCCAACCGGGCCTGCTGCGCCCGCGCCTTGGCGGCGTGGTTGCCGAGCGGCACCACGAACTCGAGCCGCACCGACCAGTCCGGATACTGCTGGTCGATCGAATCGCTGAAGGCGAGATTGAAGTGGTCGCGCACGCCGTCGCTGGCGTAGCCGGTGACGAGGTCCAGTCCCGGCAGCAGGTCACGCTCGGCCTGCAACAGCGCCACTTCGGCGGCGGCGATGCTGCTGCGTTGGCTCTTGAGGTCGGGCCGCGTCGCCAGCGCCACTTCGACCAGCGGCTCGAAGGCAAGGCCATCCGTCGAGAGCTGCACAGGGATCGGCGACGTCGGCCGCAGGTTGATCTGCCACAGCGTGCGGTCGGCACCGTCGAACAACAACCGCCGCAGTTCGTCCTCGCGGGCGCGGATCAGGTTCTCGGCGACGATGAGTTCTTCGCGGCGCCGGGCCACTTCGGCTTCATCGGCGATGCGATCGAGCGGCGCCAACGCCTGCACGCGGATGCGTTCGTCGGTGATGCGCAATTGTTCTTCGGCGACATCGAGCGCGGTGCCGACGACGCCGAAGTTTTCGCGTTCGAAGGCGAGGTTCCAGTAGGCGACGACGATCGCGAGCAGCGTGTCCTGCACCGCCGTCGCGTAGTCGGCGTTGGCCTGGCTGAGCCGGTAGCGCGCGGTGTTGACCGACGCGAGGCCGTAGTCGGACCACGCCGAACGCAGCAGCGGCTGCCGGAACGACGCCGTCCACTCCGAGGTGAACTGCTTGTCAGGGAAAGCGCCGCCGGACTGCGAACTCTCGAAGCGCGTCGGTTGGAAGGCGAGGTCGAACAGGCCGCCGGTGACGACGCGCTGCCGCCAACCCACCGTGGCATCGATCGTGGTGCTTTCGATCGACGGACTGAAGGCGTTGCGGGTCGGCGACTGCCGGTCGGCGTAGCCGGCGCTGCCGTACATCTCCGGTTCGAAGCCGGCTTCGGCGAACAGCAGCTCGAGCCGGGCTTGCTGCGGCGAGATCTCGCCCGCGCGCAGACCGACGTTGTGGCGCAGGCCGCTGCGCAACGCGTCACCGAGAGTCAGTTCGCGGATCGGCGCGCCCTGTTGCTCGGCCGCGGCATCGACCGGATTGGCGCGGGGCGTTGGCGCCGCCGTCGGCTTCACGGCCGGGGTCGGAACTGCCGGGGTCGGAACTGCCGGCTTGTTGGCAGGATCCTGGGCCGACAACTCGATCGACAACGAAGCAGCGATCGAAACGGCGAGACAACGGAGCACGAACGATCTGTCCATACGGCGGCGCACGTGGACAGTTGGTACCGTCGCCAGCCGAGGAAGCCCACCGAAAAAGTCCGACGGCGGCTCGTTGGATCCGCGGCGTTCAGCCCGAACGAGGCTTGCCCGCCGCCTTGCCAGGGGCAGGGAACGCGGCGTAGTTGGTCGCCAGGCACATGCAGAACGCCGCCAGGGGCTGCAGTTCCGTCGGCGAAGCGCCCACTGACAACAGGCGCATCTCCCCCTGCAGCCGGGCGAAACCGATTTCGCCGGGCGCCACCGACCAAAGCAGCTGGCGCACCGTGCCGAAGTCGGGAACGAGGTGAACGGCCTGCCAGCGCCGTGCCTGGCTTTCCAGTTCGGTCCGTTCGGACGCGGTCAGCAGGTCGCCACTGCCATAGACCATCGCCGCGAGCACTTCGGGGCCGCTGTCGCCGAGCGCCCGGCGTTGCCGCAACTGGCCGAGCACCAGCTGGCGCACCAGATGGCACCTGGCGCTGTCGCAGCCAAATCCAGGCAACCGGAGCAACAAGCGATTGCCTTCGGCCAGCACCGCGGCCGACACGTTCGGCCCCAACAACTCCGGCAACCACCGCGACCAGGTTTCGCCGTCGGGCTGCAGCACCTGATCCAGGAAGCGCCGACCCTCGGCGCTGACGACGTCGTGCAGCTGACCGCCCACCGCACTCGCTTCCGCCAACGCCGACAGCGCCAGTACGAGATCGCTGCCGCGCAGGCTCGGCACGCACTTGACCAGCCAATCGGTGCCCTGCTGCCGCGCCGTCTGCCGCACGAGGTCGCCAGGACCGGCGGCGAGCAACGCCCGCACCGCGGTCGCGACATCGGCAACCGTGGCGGTCCGAAGTTCCCCCGGCAGGCGTCCGGCGACGGCATCGGCCAGCACCTGCGCGCGATCGTCGATCGCAGCGAGACTGCCTTGGTCGACCAGCGCCGCCTGGCGCACCGCGGCATCGCCGCGCCGTTCGTGTTCGAGCTGCAAGTGCACCAGCGCATTGCGCGGGTCGAGCCAGTGGGCCAGCGGATCGGCCGGCCCGGCCAGGCCTTGTTCCAGGGCTTCGCGCAGATGCGGCGTCGATTCCATCGCCAGCCGCTGCCGCATGCGATCGATGGTGCTCTCCCAATCGCTCGGCGAAGCGGCCGGAGCCTGCAGCGGGGAATGCGGATGGCTCGCGCCGCCGGCGGTAACCGCCGGCGTGTCGGAGCCGGCCGTGCGCGCCAACGGATCCAGGTGCCACAGCACGGCGAACGTCACCGTCGCCGCCAACCAGCCGAGCAACGGCTCGCGCCACCGCCGCGGTTGGCGGCCGGCCCGGTGGCTCGCGCGATGCACGACATCAGCCAGCTTGCCGGCATACCGCAGTGACGGCTCGATGCGCAGCGAACGGCACTGCTCGACCAACGCCACCGCGTCCGCCATCGCGAACATCGCGGCCGGATCTTGCTGCAGTTGGTGACGCAGTTCGCGTTGTTCCGCGTCACTGCCTTCGCCGAGCAACATGTCGATGGGTGCCAAGGCCGGCACCACTTCGCTCGTCGCGGTGTCCTCCGGTGGCGTATCGGCAGTGCTCATCCGACACCTCCGGCGCGCGGCCGCGGCGACGCCACCGAGGCGGCGCGAACCTCGCCCACAGCTGGCGATCCCATGCCCGCAGCGCCGAGCATCTGCTTCAACGCGGTGACCGCGTTGTGCATGCGCGACTTCACGGTGCCGACCGGAATCGACAGCAGCTCGCCGATCTCGGCGTACGGTCGTTCCTGGTAGACGGCCAACTCGAACACCAGGCGATGCGGTTCGGTCAGCCGCTCGATCGCCCGCCGCATGGCCGCCTTCTCCTCGCCTTCCCTGAGCTGTTCTTGCGGAGTCGGGGTCGGGCCGGCGTAGTCCATCGGGCTCGGCGCGTCGTCGCCCGGCAGCACCACGGCATCCAGCGATTGGAAGCGCGGCCGCGGCCGCTGCTGCCGGTAGTGATCGATCCAGAGGTTGGTGGCGACGCGGTAGACGAAAGTCGACAGGCGTCCTTCGGGGCGATACCGCCGGCTCGCCAGCATCAGCTTGAGGAACAGGTCCTGCGCCAGGTCCTCGGCGCGGTCGCGATCCCAGCACAGCCGGTAGAAGAACTGCAGCATGCGGTCGCGGTAGGCATCGACCAGCAACCGGAACGCATTCGCGTCGCCATCGCGGTAGCGCAGCAGGTGGTCGACTTCGGCATCGGCCGGGGCGACAGCAGGGAGTGGCTGAGGCTTCTTCAAGCGACCACGAGCGGGAATTCGGGAATGACGGCGGAACGACAGTTCGGGGCGATCGGTTCACCCGATCTTCGGCGATTCCCGCAGCCAAGGAAAGTCGGCCGGGTCGCCGGGCCGCAGCACGACCTGTCGGCCACCACCCGGTGCCACCGCGATCTCGACCCACAACACCCGCTGCGGCAAGTGGTTGGCGATTCGCTGCGCCCACTCCACGACGGCCACCGCGGTGGCGTCGAACAGGTATTCGAGGCCGCCGTCGTCGAGGAAGCCGAGCAACTTGCCGGGCAGATAGGCATCTGCGTGTAGCAGCCGCACCGGCCCCGGATGCTCGACCACGAGCAGGTAGGTCGGGCTCGCGACCGCGTCCGGATCGTCGACCAGAAGGCCCACCGCGAGGCCGCGCACCAGCGTCGTCTTGCCGGCACCCAGGTCGCCGACGAGCCCGAGGGTGTCGCCGGGCCGCAGCCGTTCCCCGAGCCATCGCCCAAGCCGCTCGGTGGCGGTTGGATCAGCGGGCAGGTCGACGACGATCGGCAAGTTCATGGCGATACCCTAGGGCAGGAACACGTTCGCGGCGACCGTCGTGCACGAGCCACAGGCCGGGAGTCGCGACGACACGGCCAACGGGTGCCCGGGCCCTGGACGACAACGGCCCGCCCGCCGCGAGCGCGCGACCCGCCTGCTGCGTCCACAACAACACATGGTCTTCGCCATCGCCGAGCGCGTGGCGCAGGGCCTGTCGGCGATCGCCGCGCGCGAGCTTGCGGGCAGCAGTCGACACCGGCACCGCGGTGGCATCGATCTCGGCCCCGAGTCCACCACTCGCGTCGAGCATCGTCGCGAGGTCGAGCAGGAACCCATCGCTGACATCCATCGCCGCGTGCACCGTCGGCTGCGCGGCGAGCCACCGCCCGATCGTGAGCGGCGGCCGGAACGAGAGATGGTGGCCGAGCGACGAACCGCCGAGCGGCCCCGACACGTGCAGCGTGTCGCCGACGCGCGCCGCATCGCGCACCAACACGCGCCCCACGGGATGCCCGATCGCCGTCACCGTGACGACCAGCGGACCGCGCGTGCTGGCGACGTCGCCGCCGACCACGGTGGCCTTCGCGGCGCGGGCGGCGCTGCGGATGCCGTGCAGCAGTTCGCGCCGCTCCGCATGCCCACACCACGGCGGCAACACCATGGACACCAGCAACCAATCCGGCATCGCCCCCATCGCCGCGAGGTCGGCGAGATTGCGGTTCACGACCTTCTTGCCGACCTGGCGCAGCGGCGTCGACCGCGTGAAGTGCACGCCTTCGACCACCGGATCGCAGCACAACACCGAATCGCGCGCCGGATTGCGCACCACGGCGGCGTCGTCGCCGATGCCGATGCGCACGCCGCGGGCGCTGCCGAAGAAGCGGCCGAGGCCCTTCGTGAAGGCACGTTCATCGGCCACGGGCAGGCTCCGTTGCGCTGGCGAACACCGACAGCACGACGCCGAGCACGGCACTGCGCGGCAACGCCCCGAAGCTGGCGCTGTCGGGCAGGCGCGACTGCGCATTGGGATTGCGCACGGTGAGCACGTCGCCGTCCAGCGTGGCCACCTTCGACACCACTTCGCCGTGTGGACTCGCGACGAACACGCTGCTGCCGACACGCAGACCCTTGGCCGCGCGATCGACCAGGCAATACGCACCCGCCGGCAACGCCGGGTCGGTGTCCATGCCGGCGGGCACTTGCCACACGCGGAAGCGCTGCACCAACAGGAACGCAGTCACGGCGATCGCCACCAACAGGGTCGCGCGCACGATGCGCACGACGCGTGGCGGCGGCGGCATTCCACGGCGATGGCGCAGGCCGAAGACGGACATGCGGCGCAGCATCGGCGGCGGCTGGCTGCCGTTCCAGCGTCACGGTCGGGTCGGCTGGGGCGCGGCGGCGCCGAGCAGCGCCGCCGTCGCGGCGAGCAGTTCGGCGGCGGCCACCCCGGGGTCGTCCGCCCCCATGATCGCGCTGCGCACCGCGAAACCGGCCGGCCACGCGACCTGCGGCAACGCAGCCAGACCGCCGAGCACGCCCACGGTGACGCCCCCGAGCCACACCACCGGCAACCGCGCCGCCGCGGTCAACTGCGCCGCCCGCACGGCACCGAGGTGCGGCGCGCCCGGCTTGCTCGGGGTCGGCCACACCGGCGACAACAACGCGAAGTCGCAACCACCCGCGGTCGCCAGGTCGAGCTCGGCACGATCGTGTGCCGACAGGCCGAGCACCGGATCCGGTCCGAGCACCTTGCGCGCCAGTTCGGGCGGCAACGAACGATGGCCGATCTGCGCCCCGTGCGCGGCGCCGGCGGCCGCGACATCGACGCGGTCGTTCACCAGCAAGAGGCCGCCGACGCGCTGCAGGATCGGCAGCAGGCGTTCGCAGGTGCGCAGCAGCACCCGCGCCGGCAGTTCGGGTTCGCGCAGTTGCACCGTGCGCACGCCCGCCGCCACCACCTGGTCGACGATGCGCTCGAGCCGCGCCGGATCGCCCCGGCCGTCGGTGACGAGCACGAGCTGCAGCAGGGACCGGTGGAACGAGCGCGCGGACGCGGCCATGCCAGCATCAGGCCCGGTATGCGCCCTCGACGCAAGTGGCGGCTGTGTCGTGGACACAGCACCGTGGCATCGCTTCGCTGCACGTGTGCACCGTTCCCCGACGTTTGCCCTCCTGCTGTTCACGGCGTGCCAGTCGTCGCCCGCGTCCGGCGAATCGCCCCAGGATCCGGCCGCTGGCGATCGTTGCCGCGCCCTCGTCGCCCGCGCCCTCGCCGACAACCATGCGATCAGCATGCTGCGCTCGCTCACCGACGCGGCACCCAAGCGCCTCGCCGGTTCGCCGGGCGACGCGATCGCGGTGCAGTGGGCCCTGTCGACGATGCGCGAGATCGGGCTCGAGAACGTGCGTGCCGAGCCGTGCCTGGTCCCGTGCTGGCAGCGCGGTGAAGAACGCGCCGAGGTGCTGTCGCCGTCGCCCTTGCCGCTGCGGGTCACCGCTCTCGGCGGCAGCATCGGCACGCCGGCGGGCGGCGTCGAGGCCGAAGTGGTCGAGGTGCGGTCGTTCGAACAACTGCAGCAGCTCGGCGAAGCGGCCAGGGGCAAGATCGTGTTCTTCAACCGGCCGATGCCGCGCGCGCTGCGCAATACGGGCCAGGCCTACGGCGAAGCGGTCCCGCAGCGCAGCAACGGCGCCATCGAAGCGGGCAAGGTCGGCGCCGCAGCCGCGCTGGTGCGGTCGATGACGACCTCGATCGACGGCCACCCGCACACCGGTGCGATGCAGTACGACGCCGTGGTGCCGCAGGTGCCGGCAGCGGCGATCGCCACCGCCGACGCCGAAGCGCTCGCCGCCGCCCTGAAGCAGGGGCCGGTGCGAGTGCGGCTCGTGCTCGGGTGCACCACCCTGCCCGACGTCGCCAGCGCCAACGTGGTCGGCGAACTGGTCGGCAGCGAACGACCCGGTGAGGTCGTGCTGGTCGGTGGCCACCTCGACGCCTGGGATCTCGGCACCGGCGCCCACGACGACGGCGCTGGCTGCGTGCACGCGCTCGAAGCCGTGCGGTTGCTGCGGGTCTGCGGCATCCGGCCGCGGCGCACCGTGCGCGTAGTGCTGTTCGCCAACGAAGAGAACGGGCTGCGTGGCGCCCAGGCGTACGGCGAACTGCACGCCGCCGGGCTGGCGCAGCATGTGGCCGCGATCGAGTCCGACAGCGGCGGCTTCACGCCGACCGGGTTCGCCACCTCGCTGCGCGATGCCGAGGCGGCGGCGGTCAAGACCGCGTTCGCACCCCTGCAAGAACTCGGTGCGGGCCTGTTCCTGTCCGGTGCCGGCTCATGCGGCGCCGACCTGATTCCGTTGCACGCGGCCGGCGTGCCGTGCTTCGGGCTGCTGGTCGACGGCCAGAAGTACTTCGACTACCACCACACCGCGGTCGACACGCTGGCGATGGTGCACGAACGCGAACTGGCGCTCGGTGCTGCCGTGGTCGCGTTCGCCGTGGCGACGCTCGCCGATCGTTAGCGCGCGCCGTACTGCTGCTGGTAGTAGGCCTGGTAGGCGCCGCTGCGCACGCGCTCCCACCACGCCTTGTTCTGCACGTACCAATCGACCGTCTGCCGCAGCCCCGATTCGAAGGTGTACGCCGGGGTCCAGCCGAGCACCGCGCGCGCCTTGCTCGAGTCCATCGCGTAGCGACGGTCGTGGCCGGGGCGGTCCTTCACGTAGTGGATCAGGTCGTCGCCCTTGCCGAGCAGGCGCAGGATCTCCTTCACCACGAAGATGTTCTCGCGCTCCGCGTCGCCGCCGAAGTTGTAGACCTCGCCGGCCTTGCCGCTCTCCATCGCCCGCTTGATGCCGGTGCAGTGGTCCTGCACGTGGATCCAGTCGCGCACGTTCTTGCCATCGCCGTACACCGGCAGCTTCTTGCCTTCGAGAGCGTTGGCGATCATCAACGGGATCAGCTTCTCCGGGAATTGGAACTGCCCGTAGTTGTTCGAGCAGCGCGTGATCACGCAGTCCATGTGGTGCGTGTGCACCGCGGCGCGCACCATCAGGTCGCTGGCGGCCTTGCTCGACGAATACGGCGAGTTCGACTGGATCGGCGTCTCTTCCGTGAAGTAGCCCCACGGGCCGAGCGAACCGTAGACCTCGTCGGTGCTGACGTGCACGAAGCGCGCCACCTTGTAGATGCGGCTCTTGTCGAGCAGCACCTGCGTACCGATCACATTGGTGCGCACGAACGCCGTCGCGTCGAGCACCGAACGATCGACGTGGCTCTCGGCGGCGAAGTGCACCACGAGCTCCGGCTTGTGGTCGGCGAACACCTTGTCCATCGCCACCGCGTCGGCGATGTCGGCCTTCACGAACGTGTTGCGCGCGTGCTTCTCGACGTCCTTCAGGTTCTCGAGATTGCCGGCGTAGGTCAGCGCGTCGACGTTGACGACCTGATGCTCACTGCCGAGCAACAGCATGCGGACGAAGTTGGAACCGATGAAACCGGCGCCACCAGTGACGAGGATCTTGCTCACGTTCTGCTCCAGGTATCAGTAGGTCTTGTTGCCGCCAGCGGGCGTGGCGGCCTGGTCGGCGGCGAGCCAGCGGCGGATCGCGTCGGTGTAATGCGGCAGTGGGCGGCGCAACGCCGTGTCCAGTCGGCTCGAGTCGAGCACCGACCACGCCGGCCGCGCGGCCGGCCGCTTCAATTCGGCCCCCGTCTGGGTGCCGATTTCGATGGCGCCGAGCCCGGCCGCCGCGAGCACCGCCTGGGCAAAGCCATGCCACGAACAGTGGCCGGTGTTGGCGGCGTGCCAAACGCCTCCCGCGGGCTTCGCCCCGCAGAGGTCGAGCAGCGCTTCGGCGAGATCGACCGTGTAGGTCGGCCGCCCGATCTGGTCGGTGACGACCTTCAACGGCTGCCCGGACCGGGCGCGGTCGAGGATCGCCCGCGGGAAGTTCTTGCCGCCGGGGCCGAACACCCAGCTCGTGCGCACGACGTGGAAGTCGGCGCGGCCGTGGCCGAGCACCGCTTCCTCGCCGAGCCGCTTGCTGGCGCCGTAGACCGACAGGGGCTTTGGCGCGTGGTCGATCGGGTACGGCGTCGACGCCGTGCCGTCGAACACGAAGTCGGTGCTGACGTAGACGAGGCTGGCACCGACGGCCGCGGCGGCTTCGGCGACCCACGCGGTGCCGAGACCGTTGACGCGGTAGGCGGCGAGCGGATCGGTTTCGCAACCATCGACGTTGGTCATCGCCCCGCCGTGCAACACCACCGCCGGCCGTTCGCGTTCGAGCACGGCCCGGATCGCGGCGCGATCGTGCAGCGGCATCGTCGCCTGGCCGACACCGAGCGCGCTGCGGCCGCGCGCAGCGCAGGCCGCGAGCAAGGCGCGGCCGAGTTGGCCACCGGCGCCGGTGACGAGGAACTCCGTGCGAGCCATGCGCGAATCCGGACTCAGACGTCCATCCGGTTGGCGCCGTTGTCGCGGATCAACGTGGCGCTGCGGTAGAGCGACTCGAACGTGCCGGCGTCGGTCCACCAGCCCTTCAACACCTCGCAGGTGAGGTTGCCGCGCCGCAAGAACTCGTTGTTGACGTCGGTGATCTCGCGCTCGCCGCGCGAACTGGGCTTCAACGTCCGGCAGATGTCGAACACCGACGGGTCGTAGAGATAGATCCCGATCACCGCGAGGTTCGACTCCGGCGACTTCGGCTTCTCGACGATCTTCTGCACCTTGCCGTCCTTGACGGTGGCGACGCCGAAGCGCTCGGGGTCGTGCACTTCCTTCAGCAGGATCTTGGCGCCGCCGCCCTGCTGCTTGAAGTCGTCGACGGCCTTCTTGATGTTGCCTTCGATGATGTTGTCACCGAGCACGACGCAGATCGACTCGCCTTCGGCGAAGGCTTCGGCGAGCTTGAGCGCGTCGGCGATGCCGCCTTCGCCTTCCTGGTAGGCGTAGCTGATGCGCTTCAGGCCGAAGTCGGCGCCGTTGCGCAGCAACTGCAGGAAGTGCCCCGCCGAGTTGCCGCCGGTGACGATCAAGATGTCGGTGATGCCCGCGTTCACCAAGCACTGGATCGGGTAGTAGATCATCGGCTTGTTGAAGACCGGCAACAGGTGCTTGTTGGTGATCTTCGTCAGCGGATAGAGACGGCTTCCGAGCCCGCCTGCGAGTACGACGCCTTTCATGGGGAGTTGCTCTTGCCGGATTGTTGCCGGTACCAGTCGAAGGTGCGACGCAGTCCTTCGGCGAAACCGATCTTCGGGGCGAAGCCGAATCGGGTCTTCGCGCGCGAAGTATCTGCCAGGGAATGACGCACGTCGCCGGTGCGCGGCGGGGCGTGGATCGGATCGGGAATGCTTCTCAGGCCGAGACGCTCGCGCGCCAGCGCGCACAAGGTTGCGTACACGTCCTGTACGGTGGTCGATTGGCCGTAGGCGAGGTTGACCGTCTCGCAGCCGTCGGTCGTGGCGTCGAGGCACTGCACGACGCCGGCCACCAGGTCCTCGACGTAGGTGAAATCGCGCGCCTGGCCGCCGTCGCCGTCGATGCGCACCGGCTTGCCTTCCAGCAGTGCCTTGCTGAAGGCGGCGATGACGCCCGAGTACTGGCTGTTCGCCGGCTGGCGTGGCCCGAACACGTTGAAGAACCGCGTCACCACGACAGGCAGGCCATAGACGCGGGAGAACGAACGGCAGTACAGCTCGCCCGCGAGCTTCGACGCGGCGTACGGCGACAGCGGGTCCTCGCGCAGGCCTTCGTGTTTGTGCAACGACTCCTGGTTGCCATAGGCCGAACTGCTGCCGGCGTAGACGACCCGTGCCTTGCGGTCGCGCGCCGCCGCGAGCACGACCGCCGTGCCGGTGGCGCAGACGTGGTGCGTGTCGAGCGGCCGATCGACGGAACGCGCGACCGACGGCAACGCCGCCAGGTGCACGACCTTGGCGACCCCGTCCATCGCGCGCGCGACGGCGGCCGGATCGGCGACCGAACCCTCCACCAAGGTGACCTTCATCCCCTGCAGGTTGCTGCGCGCCCCGGTGCTGAAGTCGTCGATCACGACGACGTCGCGACCGCCCTGGCACAGCAGGTGGCACACGTGCGAGCCGATGAACCCGGCCCCACCGGTGACCAGCACTCGATCGCTCACGGGATCCTCCCGGCCTTCTTCTCGCTGGAATACCAGGCGCAGAACCTGGCGACGCCGACCGCGAACGGCGTCGGGCTGGCGTAGCCCAATTCGCGTGCGGCCTTCTTCACGCAAGCATACGTGACCGGCACGTCGCCGGGTTGGTCGGGCAACCGCTGCAGCACCGCGCGTTTGCCGAGTACCTGCTCGAGTGCGGTGACCATCTCCTGCAGCGACGTGGTGGCGGCCCCACCCAGGTTGTAGATCGCGTAGCCGCTGGTGCGCTCCATCGCTGCCACGACGCCGGCCACGATGTCGTCGACGTAGGTGTAGTCACGCCGCGACGCCCCATCGCCGAAGAACGGCAACGGCGTGCCGTTCGTGATGTGCCGGGCGAACTGGTGGATCGCCATCTCGGGGCGCTGGCGCGGGCCGTAGACGGTGAAGAACCGCAGGCACGTGACCGGATTGCCGCGCAGATGGTGGAAGGCGTGGCAGACGATCTCGCCGGCCTTCTTGCTCGCCGCGTACGGCGACACCGGCCGATCGACCGGATCGTCCTCGACGAACGGCACCTTGGTGTTGCCGCCGTAGACCGAAGAACTGCTGCCGAACACGAACGCGGTGGCGCGGTTGTCGATCGCCGACAGCAGGGTCTGGGTGCCGGTGACGTTGACGTCCATGTAGCGCGACGGTTCGGCGATCGACGGCCGCACACCCGCCAACGCGGCGAGGTGCACGACGACGTCCACCCCCGCCACCGCTCGCCGGCACGTCTCGCGATCGCGGATGTCGCCTTCGACGAACTCGAACCGCCCCCCCGCCACGCTGGCGGCCCCGGCGACCGCGACGACGTTGCGGCGCTTCAACGCCACGTCGTAGAACGGGTCGAGGTTGTCGAGTACACGGACCGCTCGACCGGCCTGGACCAGGCGCGTGGCGAGGTGGCTGCCGATGAAGCCGGCTCCGCCGGTGATGAGGACGAGCGACACGGGGGCGAATGTGGTAGCGGAACTGGCGGACCGAGTCCAATCCTGCCCGGCTCGCCGACGTTCCTTCATCGGCCTCTCGCGAACCAGGACCTCTGGCTAGAATGTCGCCCATGCCGAGGTCTCCTGTCGTCGCCGCGCGCCCACTGCTGGCCGCGGCTGTGCTCGCCGCCTGCCTTGCCGCCCAGACGCCTGCCCCGGTGCCGCCCGTCGATCCGGCCCTGCCCGACCAACTGAAGGAACTGAAGTCGCTGGTCGCCGACCCGAAGATGGTCGCCGACTTCCAGGCGATCGGCCTGATGCAAAAGCTGATCGGCGTCGAGAACCGCAACCCGAAGGACAAGGAGAAGCTGGCCAAGGGGCTCGGCGACGTGTTCCGGACCGGCAAGGTGCGCACCGGCGACAAGGAGATCCTCTACCGCGAAGCCGGCGACGCGCTCGCCAAGCTCGGCGCCGATGGCGGCAAGGAACTCGCGAAGGCGCTCGCCGATGCCCGCATCAAGGACGCGATTCCTTTGCAGGCGCACCTGATCCTGGCCTTGGGGCGCACCGAGGACGACAAGCAGGTCGACTTCCTGGTCGAGACCACGACGCGGTCCCACGTCGACGAGCTGCGCGCCGCCGCCGGCGAAGCGCTCGGCAGCTTCACCTCGCTCGACATCAAACCGCGGCGCGATGTAGTGAAAGCGATCATCCGCGCCTGGGGCAGCCTGCACAGCAAGGCGACCGAAGCGGAATCGAGCGACCCGAGCGCCCCGGTCAATCTCGACCCGCAGAACGCGCGCAAGACGCTGCGCGCCGTCGAGGGCAAGTGGGTTGCGACGCTGACGCGACTGACCGGTGTTTCGCAGACGGGCTTCCAGGACTGGCAGCGCTGGTTGAACAAGCACCCGAACTGGACCGCACCCAACTCGAAGAAGCCGTGAGTCGAGCCCTGTCGCTGTGCGCCAGCGTGTTGCTGGCCGCTCTTCCTGCGTTGTCCCAGGCCGGGGCCGAGCCCACGGGCCCCGGTCTCGTCGCCCGGCTCAAGTCCACGCGACTCGATCTCGACGACGCCGCCGGCGTGGTGGCGAAGCTGCAGGTGCAGCCGCTGTCGATCCGCCTGCAAGCCAGCATCGCGCTGAGTGACCAGCTCGCTTCCCGCAAGAAGAAGCACGATCGCGCCGCTGCCGACCTGCAACGCGAACTCGGCAAGAACGTCACCGCCGTGGTGAAGACGCGCATCGGCAAAGGGCTCGAATCGGCGGCGGCCGTGCGCAGCAAGGCGCTCGCGATCAGCCGCCGCGATGGCCTGACCAAGGGCCAGATCGAAACCGAACTCGATCCGCTGGTGGCGCAGATCGAGCAGTGGGTGTTGCCGACCAAGGCCGAACTCGAAACGCGCGCGCTCGTCGATGCGAAGCAGGCGGTGTTGGCCCAGCGCGTGGACCTGCAGAAGCTGTATCGCCTCTACGCGGATTGCACGTCCGGACTCGAACTGCATCCCGACGCCGAGAAGCACTTCCTGAAGTACCCGGTGCCGCCGCTGCCGCCGTCGCCCGATTCGATCACCGACGAGACCACGGTGTGGACCCTGATGGCACTGCCGTTGTCCGAACGCGACCGCAGCACCCTCACCGCCAACGAAGTGCTGCGCCCGGTCATCGACGCCGAGGAGTTCGCCGGCACCACGGCCCTGCAGCGAACCCGCTTCCTGCTCGGCCTGCCGTTGCTGCGCCTCGACGAGAAGCTGTCGGCGGCGGCGCGCGACCACTCGACCGACATGGTGTCGCTCGGTTTTTTCGCCCACGAATCGCCGGTTGCCGGCAAACGCTCGCCCGGCGACCGCGCCGCCAACTTCGGCACGAGTGGCGGCGCCGAGAACATCGCCAACGGCCAGGGGGCAGGTGCCGGCGCGATCCGCGCATGGTGGTACAGCCCTGGCCACCACCGCAACATGCTCGGCGACCATGGCCGCACGGGACTGGGTCGGCACGAGCAGACCTGGACCCAGATGTTCGGCGGGTAGTGCGTGGCCAGGCGAGGCACCGCCGCCCCTTCCAGTCCGATCGACGCGTGGTAGTTGCGAGGTATGCTGTGCCGGCCCCACCGAAGCCGCTTGCCGTTCGCCTTCATGCTCCTGCGCCTTGCCATCGCCTGTTCCAGCTTCGCCAGCTTCGCACTGGCCCAACTGCAGGCGCCGTGGGTGCCGCCGCAGAATCCGCAGACTCCGGCCAAGATCGTGCTCGGCAAAATCCTGTTCTGGGAAGAGCAGCTCAGCAGCGACGACTCCGTCGCGTGTGGAACGTGCCACCTGCCCGAGTTCGGCGGCAGTGACGGTCGCCTCGCGGGCGGCCAGCACCCCGGCCCCGATGGCGTGTTCGGCACCCCCGACGACATCCACGGTTCGGCCGGCATCGTGCGCCAGGCCAACAACGGCGACTTCCGACCGAAGGGCGCCTTCGGTCTGTCGCGCCAGGCAACCGGGCGCACGTCGCCGTCGATGCTGGCCGCCGCCCACTTCAGCGAATTGTTCTGGGATGGGCGCGCCAGCGGCACGTTCGACGATCCTGAAACGCTGCAGCCGCTGATTCCGGTCGGTGCCGCGCTCGAGAACCAGGCGATCGGGCCGATCCTCAATCCGGTCGAGATGGGCCACGAAGGCCGCACCTGGCAGGACGTGCGCCAGAAGCTGCAGGCCGCAGTGCCGCTGCGGCTCGCGACCAACCTGCCGAGCGACGTGCAGGCAGCGATCCAGCAGAACCCGACCTACGCGCAGTTGTTCCAGGCCGCCTTCGGCTCGCCGGTGATCAGTGCCGCGCACATCGGCATGGCGCTGGCGAGTTACCAACGCACGCTGAACCCGAACCAGACGCCGTGGGATCGCTTCATGTCGGGGGCGTCGACGGCGCTGACGCCGAGCGAGCAGCTCGGCTGGGCCGCATTCCAGAACGAGGGCCGCTGCATCGCGTGCCACTGGACGCCACTGTTCGCCGACGACCTCTACCACAACCTCGGCGTGCGCCCCGGTGCCGAAGACATCGGCCGCGGTGCCTTCTCCACGGCGCCCGACGACTACGCGGCGTTCAAGACGCCGACGCTGCGCAACGCCGGGTTGCGCCCGCGCCTGTTCCACAACGGCCAGAGCCCGGCCCTCGGCGATCCGGCGCAATGGACCAATCCGGCTTCGACGCTGAACGTCTACTTCGTCGGCCACGGCGTCGACACGTCGAACCTCGATCCGTTCTTGCAACCGCTCAACCAGCTCGGCGTCTCGCTCGCCCAGGTTGCGTTGGTGCAGGATTTCGTGCGCACGGCGTTGACCGACCCGCGCGCCGCGCTGGCGCTGCCGCCGTTCGACCATCCGACGCTGCGCAGCGCCGTGCAACCGCCGCCGCGCGTGTTCGGGCCCGCCCTGGCCGGCGCCAGCGAACCGTTCCTCGTCACCAGCGTGCCGACGTTCCCCGGCAACCTCGACTACAAGCTCGGCGTCGCCGCCGGTGACGGCGCGGGCTTCGCGCTGCTCGCCTACGGCTTCACGTCGATCGAACCGAGCGCCGTGGTCGCCGGACTGCCGTGGCATCTCAACATCAGCGGGCACGTGCCGCTGCCGCTGTTTGGCGCACCGGGCCAGCCCGGCCACGCGACCTGGCGCATCGCCTTGCCGAACGATCCGACGCTGGCGACGGTGCCGTTCTACTTCGAGCTGTTTGCCCTCGATCCCCTGGCGCCGGCCGGCATCGCCACCAGTTCGGGCTACGAGTTCTTCATCCGCTGACCGGCACGCCATCGACGATGCGGCGCAGGCGCATCGGATTGCCGTCGCGCAGCTCCGCGGGCAGCAGGGCGTCCGGCCAGTCCTGCCAGCACACGGGCCGCACCCAGCGACGGATCGAGGTCGTGCCCACGGCGGAGAAGCGCGCATCGCTGGCCGCCGGCCACGGCCCGCCGTGCACCATCGCGGCGCCGACTTCGACGCCCGTGGGCACACCGTTGGCAACGAGGCGACCGACCTTCGGCCGCAACGCCGCACACAGTGCGGCATGCGTCGCGAAGTCGTCGGCCTCGCCGTGCACGGTCGCCGTCAGATGCCCCTGCAGCGAATGCACCAGCGCCATCATCTCGGCGAGGTCGCGGCAGCGCACGGCCAGCACCGCCGGCCCGTAGATCTCGCTGCGCAAGCGCGCATGCTGCAACACCACGCCCGCGGAGGCGGCGAGCAACGTCGGACACACTCCGGCCGCCGCGGTGCTGGCACGGCTGCTCGCCATGCTGGTCACCGGCAGGGTGCGCACTTCGGCGAGCGCACGTTCGTAGTGGGCGCGGATCGACGGATGCACCGCCGGGCCCGCAGCAGCACCCTGCAGCTTCTGCTGCAGCACCGCGGCGAACGCTTCGCTGCCCGGACCGTCGACAAACGCCACCATGCCGGGACTGGTGCAGAACTGCCCCATCGCCAGCAAGGCCGAAGCCGCGAGCTGTTCGGCGATCACCGTACCGCGCGACGCCAGGGCGCCGGGCAACACGAACACCGGGTTCATCGAGCCCATCTCGGCGAACACCGGGATCGGGTTCGGCCGCGCCGCGGCGAGGTCGCACAACGCGCGCCCACCCTGGTGCGAACCGGTGAAGCCGACCGCAGCGATCGCCGCGTGTTGCACCAGGCGCGCGCCCGTCTCCGGCTGCGGCCCGTGCAGCAGCGAGAACGTGCCCGCCGGCAAGCCGAGTTCGCGCACGGCGGCAGCGACGATCGCGCCGGTGAGTTCGCTGGTGCCCGGATGCGCCGGGTGCGCCTTCACCACGACCGGACAGCCCGCCGCCAACGCACTCGCGGTGTCGCCACCGGCAACCGAATACGCGAGCGGGAAGTTGCTGGCGCCACACACCGCCACCGGCCCCATGGCCATGAGCATCGAGCGCACGTCGGGTTTCGGCTGCGGCTGCCGAGCCGGGTCGCCGCGGTCGATGCGCGCTTCGAGCCATTCCCCGGCCTCCACCAACGCGGCGAACATCTCCAGCTGCCGCACGGTGCGCCCGTTCTCGACCGCAACCCGGCCCGCCGGCAACGCCGTCTCCTGGCCGATGCGCACGACGAGTTCGGGTTCGGCGGCCCGCAGCGCCGCCGCGATGCGCCGCAGCAACTGGGCCCGCAACGCAGGAGGCGTCGCGGCGAACGTGGCACTGGCGGCGCCCGCCGCTGTCGCGGCGCGGTCGATCTGGTCGTGGCTCGCCGCGCGGTACTCCGGGGCGAGTTCCTGGCCCGACACCGGATCGATCGCGGCGAAGCGCGCCCCGGTCCCGATCTCGGCGGTGCCCGCCACGAAGCCATGGCCGCGCAGCGAACTCATCGCAACTCCGGACGCGCTGCCAGCGCCGTCGCCACGACCGCCAACGCCTGCGCCCGCAGCTCGCCGTGCACCGGCAGCCGCGGCGCCCGCACGCGTTCGTCGCCTTGCCCCACCTGCTGCTGCACGAGTTTGATCAACTGCACGAACTCCGGCACCGTGTCGAGCCGCAACAACGGCAGGAACCAGCGATACAGCGCTGCCGCGTCCGCGTGCCGGCCGTCGCGCGCGCGCTCGAACAACACCACCGACTCGCGCGGGAACGCGTTGACGAGACCGGCGACCCAGCCCACCGCACCGGCCGCGACACCTTCGACCACCATGTCGTCCATGCCGACCAGCACGTCGAGCCGATCGCCGCACAGGGCCTTGATCGCGGTGACGCGGCGCGCATCGCCGCTCGATTCCTTCACCGCCACCAGATTGCCGTGCTGGCGAGCGAGTGCAGCGATCGCCGGCGGCGTGAAGTCGGTGCCGTAGGCCGGCGGATTGTTGTAGAGCATGCACGGCAACGAAGTCGCCGCGAGCACGGCCCCCACGTGCGCCAGCGCTTCGCGCAGTTCGCCTTTGTGCACGTACGCTGGCAACACCATCAGCCCGCGGCAACCCGCCGCCGCCGCCGCCTGCGCCAGCGCCACCGCGGTGCGGGTGCTCAGCGCCGCGATGCCCGGCAGCACCGGCTTGTTGCCGGCCACGGCGACCAGCGAGCGCAGGATCGCCACCTTCTCGTCGAAGTCGAGCGTCGCCCCTTCGCCGAGCGAACCGAGCGGGATCAGGCCGCTGCAACCGGCATCGAGCTGCCAGCGCGCATGCTGCTGCAGGCGGGCATGGTCCACGGCGCCTTCGGCAGTGAACGGAGTCGTGATCGCGGGCAGGACATGACGAAACGGCGAAGTCGGCATCAGGGCCGACAGAGAACGGGATCCGCACGCGCGCCGCAAGCCTCAGTCCAATGCCGACGGCCCCTTGGCCAGGTCCAGGATCGGCCGCAGTTCCCCGGCCGACGCAGCCGCCATTGCCTCAGTGCCGCGTCGAACCGCGCGTTGCCGACAGGAACGCGAGCGACTGCTGGCGCATGCGCACGACCCGTTCGGCATGCTGCAACGCGACGTCACGGGCTTCCTGCGGATCGCTCGCCAGATCGAACAAGCGGTCACGGCCCATCGCCGGTTCGTGGATCAGCTTCCAATCGGCTTCGCGCCGCATCACCTGCAGCTCGCCCCAATCGGTGAACGCGTGCACTGCGACGGGGTTGCCGCCGGTTCGCTGCCGCAGCAGCGAGGCGTCGACCGGCAGGCCGAGCAGGTCGAGCAGGGTCGGTACGACGTCGAGGTGTGTGCACGGCGTGTCGATGCAGGCGCCACCGAGCGTGGTTCCCGGCGCGACGAACACGAGCGGCACGCGCAGGTTCTCTTCGTAGAGTTCGAACGAGTGGCCGAAGTTGCCGTCGTGCTCGCCAAAGGCCTGGCCGTGGTCGCCGACGATGCACAGCAACCAGTGCTCCGGCGGTCGCAACGCACACAGCCCGGTCCACAGCCGGGCCAGGGAACGGTCGGCGTACTGCAGCGCGTTCTGGTAGCAGCCGAGTTGGGTCGTCGACGGGAACGAGCCGCCGGGCGGACTCGAGTACGGGTGATGGCCGGCGATCGGCAACCAGCACGCCAGCACGCGCTGGGTCGCCGGTTGTCGGGCGACGAACGCCAGCAAGGCGTCGACGGTCGCTTCTTCGTCGATGCCGAAACTCGATTCGCGTTCGCCGCCGATCGTGCCGGCGTCGGCAAGTTCATCGAACTGCATCGGGTCCAGCACGTGCTGCATGCCGAGGAACCGGAAGCGGCCGGCGTGGAACAAGCCGCTGCGGTAGCCGTGCGGGCGCAGTCGCTGCGGCAGCGCCGACCGCCCGTGTTCGGCATAGTCGCTCGGATCGGCATCGGGCATCGGCGGCAACCCGCACAGGATCGGCACCTGGCCCTCGATGCTCTCCGGATACACCGCATAGGCCTGCGGGCAGTCGAGTCCGGTCGCTGCCAGCTGGCGCAGGAAGGGCATCGCGCTGGGTTGGCCCGCCGCCGACGCAACGAAGCGAGTCGCCGCCGACTCGAGCACCACCACCACCACGCTGCGACCTTGCGCACACCCACTGCGCGCATCCGTCGGGGCCGCCGCCGCGTTCGCGAGCACGGTCGGTTCGCCGCTCACGCGAGGGAGCAGGGGCGCGCGCGGCAACAGTTGGCGCCCGAAGGCCAGCACCGGGTTGCGGTGGCACGCGTGCACCGGGGCTGGCCCGACCATCGCCAGCAACGCCGCGGCCACGGCCGCCAATAGCCACCACGTCCGCGCCAACGTCCGCGCGCGGCCAACCCGCCAACCGATCGCCGCCATCGCCAGCAGGAACGCAACGCGGCCCCCGTTCGCCCACGTGAGGTATGGCGCCACCGAGTCCTGCATCGCGGCATCGCAGCCGGCGAGCATCGACGGCAGGAACGGCATGCCGAGCGCCTGCACACTCAGCATCGCCAGCGCGTGCCAGCCGGTGACGCCAACGACGACCATGCCCACCAGCCAGCGACGCGCCGCCCGCGGCGCGATGGCCACCAGCCACGCCAACCCCGCCGCCAACGCGACGTCGCCGCACGGCAACCACGGCAGCATCGCGAGCGGCACCGGCACGACACACGCCGCGAGCAGCTTGTAGGCGACCATGCTCGCCAACAGCGCGCCAAAGGCCGCCGCGGACCTAGGCGGCGGCGCGGGCGTGGCGGCGCCTTCGCTCATCGCCCCTCGACGGCGGCGGCCGGCACCGTGAACACCGCTTCGGCGATCGGCGCCTTGTCGACCTTGGCGCCCACCACGTGCACCGACCACGTGACCTTCTCGCCGACCTGCAGCGCCAACGAGGTGGTCCACGACGTGATGCCCTTGCCCGGAGCGACGAGGCCGCTCGCGTGCTGCTCGCCGTCGCTGGTCACCACGCGGAACAGGTACTTCAGGTCCGCGTCGGCCGCCACCGCGTTGGTGCACTGGAACACGACCCGGCGGCTGGGAAACTTGCTCGTGCGCCGTTCGTTGCCGAGGTCGACCGGCAGGCACACCGGCAACAGCGCCAGTTCGCGCGCCGGGCCGTACTCGACGCCCTGCAGCACGTGCACGCCGCCGAGCACCCACCGCGGCAGTTCGCCAGCCGGCTTGTCGTCGGTGGCAACGCGGAACGGCAGCGCGCCCTCGCGGTGCATGTCGTAGCGCGAACCGAACGACACCACGGTGCCCTTGCCGGCCTGCTTCTGCAGGTCACGCCATTCGGCCAGCGTCGCCTCCTTGTCACTGCCGAGCTGCGCACGCAGCACGCCGCGCACCGGGGCCCGATAGTGGCTGCCGTGGTGGCCTTCGGCCACCGCGAAGGCGCCGCGCAACTCCACGCTCACCGGCTGTTGCGCGTCGGGCAACAGCACCACATCGGCAATCGTTGCATAGATGCCGGTTTGGTCGCTCGGCAGCACGCCGAACATGGCCAGGGGGAGCAAGCACAACAGGGTCTTCATCATCGTGGTTCCTCGGTTTGCGAGCCGCGTTGCCAGAGACGCCGCTGCAGGCGCGGTTGTTAACGACCAGACAATGGCCCGTTGCCGCCCGCCGTGCCATCCTCACGCCATGAACGACGAACAACGCGCGGCGCAGCAGGCGCTGTGCACGAAGATCGGGCTGCCGCAGGTTCGACGTCACCTGTTCTTGTGCGCCGACCAGACGAACCCGAAGTGCTGCGACAAGGAACGTGGCCTCGCCGCCTGGGACTTCCTGAAGACGCGACTCCGGGAACTCGGCCTGTCCGAGGCCGGCGGCGTGCAGCGCACCAAGGCCAACTGCCTGCGCCTGTGCACGGGCGGCCCGATCGCCGTGGTCTATCCCGAAGGCGTGTGGTACCGCGACTGCGATCCGCCGGTGCTCGAACAGATCGTGCAGCGCCATCTGCTGCGCGGCGAAGTCGTGCACGAACACTGCATCGGCACGTTCCCGCCGGCCACGGACTGAGTCACGGCTGCCGCACGAACTCGGCCAGCACCGACTCGCCCGCGCGCACGCGAGTGCCGACCACGACGCGCAGCTCGGCCACGCGATCGACCGGCACGAACAGCTCGCAGCGCGACCCGAACTTGATGAGCCCGAAGCGATCGCCGGCCCGCACGACGTCGCCGGCCCGCACCACGGTGACGATGCGGCTCGCGAACGGGCCGGCCAGTTGCCGCACCGTGACCGGCGTACCGTGGTCGTCGACGAAGGTCGTGTTCGCCTGTTCGTTGGCGTCGGTGTGCCCACGCCGCTTCGTCGGCACGCAGCGACCGCGCCGGTAGTCGCCCGCGACGACGCGCCCGGCAATCGGCGCCCGCTGCACGTGCACGTCGAACACGCTGAGGTAGATGCCAAGTCGCCACGCCGGCCCGGCGAAGAACGGACAGGACGCTTCCCGCCGCACGTCGTCGAGCACGCCGTCCGCAGGCGCGAGCAGTGCCTGCGACGACGCCGGCGCGCAGCGTTCCGGATCGCGAAAGAACCAGGCGGCGAACAGCGGCGGCAGCGCGCCGGACAGCGCCAGCATCGGCACGGTCGCGAGCGCAGTGGCGATGACGACGGCCCCGACGCACGTCGCGAGCAGCAATTCCGGTCGCCCCAGGCGCACGAGGCCGAACCGGTCGCGGAACGGCGAGACCCGGTGCGGCGGCGGGAAGCGGATGCCGCACACGTTCTGCACCCACACCACATCGCGCCCATCGACCACGTCGTGCGGACAGCCAGGGCAGGCGCCGTCGCGCAGCGCCGCCATCGCGGCCACGTAGCGCGGCCGGAATCGGCGCAGCCAACCTCGCCGCCAGCGCCCGACCCACGCCATCACGCGGACCGCGAACCCGCCTCCCGGCTGCACCCCGCGCACGAACTCAGGCCAGCCGCCGTTCACGCCGACTTCCCCTGCGGACCATGCAGACCCGTCTGCGGCGCGGCGCTCGTGGACCAGGTGTGGGCCGCGGCCGGGACGGCCCGCGGCAGCGGCGCCGGCGACAACCACACGCTCTTCGCCAACCAGAGCGCGACGCGGCGAGCATGCGGCGGACTGCACCAGAGCCAGTCGTGCACCACCACGTTGCGGGCTCCCGCGGCATGCGCTGCCGCCACCGCCGCAGCGCGATCGCCGCGCAGCGCCAACGGCAGCACGACGAGATCGTGGCCACGTTCCTGGCATTCCGGGAAGCGACCTGCCTGCACGGTGACGCCCGCCGGCAACCACGGGCGACTGCGCTGCAAATGCGCGACGCTGGCATCGAGCACCGTGATTCTCGCGGCGGGCCAGAGTTCGCGCAGCAAGATCGCCGAGCGCGGGAACAAGCCGCCGCCGACGACCAGGACCCGTGCGGGTGCAGGTACGTCGGCAAGCACGCGCCGCAGCGCCCGGCGGTGCGCCGACAGCACCGGCCGCTGCAACCACGCGCAGTGCAGCAGCACTCGTTCGGCGACGTCGAGCCACCGCGTCGAGGCGAACCACGACAACCAGCGCAACGGCGGCGGCAAGCAACTCGTGTGCACGGCGGTGACCGGCACTGCCGGCAACTCGCGCCAATGCCGCGACGGGTGCCGATGGTGGGCCGCGTGGAAACCGTCGTTCAGCATCCACACGTTCCACCAGCGCGCCCGCACGTCGGTGACGCCGCCGCGATGTTCGTAGTGTCCGTGCACGAACGCGAGCACGAGACCAAGGCCCAGTCCCGCGGCGTACTGCAATGGCCCGAGCGGCATGCAGCCCAGCCACGACAACGTGGCCAACCCGACCAGGGCCGCCACTTGCGCGGCCAGCAAGCCGCCGCGGCAGGTGCGCCACCGCACCGCGATGCCGGCATGGTGCGCCCGATGGCTCACGCGCCACAGTTCCTGCGGCACGCCGAGCAACAGCGAGCAGACGATCGAGAACGCCGCCTCCCAGCGACTCTCCACGAACAACCGCCGGTGCACCGCATGGTGCGCGACGGTGTTGCCGATCCACCAGGTGGTCAGGGCCACCGTCACCGGATGCGGCGCCACGACCAGAACGGCCGGTGGCAACAGGCACAGGGCGACGCCGAGGCGATCGCGATGGTCACGCAGGAAGGCTCGCACGCTCGCTGGGCACGCTGGACGACGACGGTTCGGCGATGTTAGCGTCGCCGTCCGTGGATCCCTCGTCGACCTTCGCTGCAACGCCGTGCAACCGCTGGCTGGGCCTGCGTCTGGTGCACCGTTCGCCGCAGCGCGTCGAACTGGAACTGCCGGTGCGCCCCGAACTGCTGCAGGAGGAAGGTGTGGTGCAGGGCGGCATCCTGACTGCGCTCGCCGATACCGCCGCGGTGTGGCTGTTGTGGCCCGACCTGGGTCCCACCCAGGCCATCACGGGAACCGGTTGCAGCATGCAGTTCCTCGCCGCCGGCACGCTCGATGGCGGCCCGCTGCGGGCGGTCGCGATCCCACTGCGCATTGGCCGCACCCTGGCCGTGTGCGAGAGTGAGGTGCTGCAGGACGGGCGCCTCGTCGCCAAAGGCACCTTCACGTTCCTGTTCCGCCCGCGCCGAAAGTAGCCAACCCCACCGCCGTGATCACACGTCTCTTCAACCGGCTCTCGCAACGCTCGCGGCGGATCAAGATGGATCTGTTGCAGAAGTGGCTGCCGCTGCGCGGCGACGAGCGCATTCTCGACATCGGCAGCGAAGTCGACCAGCACAGCCGCCAGGTGCTCGAGCGATTCCCCGACCGCAGCAAGATCACCGCCGCCAACATCATGCCGGCCCACCTGCAGGCGATCGCCGCGGCCTATCCCGGCGTGCACACCGTGCTCGCCGACGCGCGGCAGATGCCGTTCCGCGATCGCGAGTTCGACATCGTCTACAGCAATGCGGTGATCGAGCACGTCGGCGACCTGAAGGACCAGCGGCGCATGGCCGACGAAGTTCGCCGCGTCGGCAAGTCGTGGTTCCTGACGACGCCGAACCGGTGGTATCCGTTCGAGTTCCACGTGCGCATGCCGTTCATCTCGTGGCTGCCGCCGCGGCTGATGTGGAAGGCGGCGAAGCTCTGGGGCTACGACCACATCCAGCGGCGCTACAAAAGCGGCAACAACTACTCCGACGTGCAACTGCTGACGGCGGCGCAGCTGCGCGCGATGTTCCCCGATTCGCTGATCCTGAAGCCGCGCGTGACCTTCTGGCCGGAAACCCTCGTCATCGTCGGTCCGGTCGACGAACAGGGCCGGCTGAAGCCGCGATGATCGCAGTGCTGCACGACGGCCCCATCACGGCAACCGGCACCGTGGTGCTGGCGCACGGTGCGGGTGCCGGCATGACGCATCCGTTCCTCGCCGATGTCGCCCGCGAACTCGCCGCCGGCGGACTGCGGGTCGTGCGCTTCGACTTTCCGTACCGCACCGAGAACCGGCGGGTACCCGACCGCATGCCGGTGCTGCAGGACACGCTGCGCGCCGTCGTCCGCGACCACGTGCGCGGCCCGTTCGTGCTGGCCGGCAAGTCGATGGGCGGTCGCGTTGCCACCATGCTGGCCGACGAACTCGGCGCCAAGGCCTGCGTCGTGTTCGGCTATCCGTTCCATCCGCCGGCAAAGCCGACCCAGTTGCGCACCGAGCACCTGGCGACGCTGCGCACGCCAACGCTGGTGTTGCAAGGGGACCGCGACGAGTTCGGCAGCCGCGCGGAAGTCGCGCTCTACCCGCTGGCGCCGACGATCACCGTCGAGTGGTTCGCCGATGGCGACCATTCGCTGGTGCCACGCAAAGCCAGCGGCTGCACCCGGGCCGGCCACTTCGCGCACGCGATGGCGGTGGCGCGCGAGTTCGTGCAGCGGCAGCTGGTCGCGCACGCCTGACTCGGCATCAGCGCCGCAGCCCGGCGCCCAATTCGTCGCGCAACCACGGCTGCGCCGCATCGGCGACGAAGTCGCGCCAGCGCGCGAACACCGCACCATCGCCCAGACGCACCCATTCGCACACGAACGTCGCCGTGTGCCAACGCAGGTAGAAGTCACCCTTGCCGTGCAGATCGCCGGCGATCGCGAACAGCGCCGAGCCCGGCAACTCCGGCGGCACTTCGTCGGCTCGACTGCGGCGCGAAGCCGCGTACGTCGCCGCCTGCGCGAACGACTGCTGCACGAGCTTCGCCAGATCTTGGTCGAGCTGCGCGAGCGCGACCCCACCACCATGGCTGATCGCCGCCGGCGGCGCCGCGCGCGCGAACAGCACTGCCGTGGTGACGAACTCATCCACGACCAGGTCCGCGCGTTGCGCCGGCGCCATGGCCAGCACCGCCCGCACGAGATCCCCTTCGACGAGGGCAGGCAGATCCGCCGCGGCGGCGATCGCCGATGCGGCCGCAGCGGCCGCGGCGCGTTCGGCATCGGTGCTGGCGGCGTGGGCCGCGTTGTCACCCCACAACGCGACGCCACAGACGAAGGCCGTTGCGAACACCAGCAGTACTCGCAACGACAACGGCATGCCGGTCACCGTGGCGACAGCAGCTCGGCTGTGACGATGGGCAAGCCGTGGACCACGGGTGCTACTTCTTGCCGAGCAGCAGCACCATGCGCTTGCCCTCGACGCGAATGCCCGCCTCGACCTTGGCGATGTCGGCGAGTTCCTTCACCACTTCCTGGATGACCTGCTCGCCGACGTCCTTGTGCGCGATCTGGCGACCGCGGAACAGACAACAGACGAGCACCTTGTCGCCGTCGGCGAAGAATTGGCGCGCCTGGCGGATCTTGACCTGCAGGTCGTGATCGCCGGTGCCGGGACGCACGCGCAGTTCCTTGATCTGGACCTGGTGCTGCTTCCTGCGGCTGGCCTGCTCCTTCTTCTTCTCCTCGTACTTGTACTTCCCGAAGTCCATGATGCGGCACACGGGCGGCCGCTGGTTCGGGGCGATCTCGACGAGGTCGAGCTGCTTGTGCAATGCCAGGGCAAGGGCATCGGCTGTCTCCATGATGCCGAGCTGCTTGTTGTCCTCGTCGATGACGCGGACCTGGCGAATGCGGATGTGGTGGTTGATGCGCGGGCCACGATCCTGCGACATCGGGGGACGGCGCGAGTCAGGCCTACCGGACATGAATCCTCTGCGACAACATCATCTGGAAACGGACTCCTTGCGGAATGGTTGGGCCCCGGGGGAGCACGGGACGCCGGGCAAGGGTAGTGACGGGTCCCCCTTCCCGCAACCATGTCGCCGCCCGGGGCACACGGCCAGGGTCCGACTTCAGAAGCCGAGAGTGCCGACGGCGCCATTGCTGGCGGCGAAACCGAACGCGTTCGCGGCCGGGTCGAAGGCGAAAGCCTGGGCGTAGAACACCGCGCCGAACAGGGTCGGCGACGACGGCAGGAACCAATTCCACGTCGCCACCGTGCCAGGACCGACCAAGGCGTAGCTGATCATGGGGTCGACCAACAGCGCGCAACCGGGCATGCCGAGGAAGCCGAGATCGAGCGGCAGCGGCACGCTGCCACTTGTCTGGGTGCTCGACAGACCGAGGTTCAGCAGGGCGATGCCGAACGGCAGATTGCTCGCTTCGGCGACGAAATTGGTGCCGAGCGCCGGCCGCGAACCGGCCGCCGCCGCGAGCTGGGGCACACCCAGGGCGCCACTGCAGCCCGCGCCGAACGGGACGAAGGTGGCCGTCGGCGACGCCTCCTGCCAGGCGGTCGTGTAGATGTTCCACATGTTCCCCAGCGCCACCGTCTGCAGCACGACGCCCGTCGTCGCGTCGAACACGTGCAGTGTTCCCGGCGGCGCCACCGAAGCGGGCGTCGAGGTCACGCAGGCGCGGGTGCCCTCCGGCGACAGCGAGATGCCGTTGCAGTTCGGCGCGCTGATGCTGCCGAACATCGTCACCGTCGAGTTCGCCGGCGTCGCGTAGTCGAAGTCGATGCGCGCAACGCCGGTCACGCTGCCACCACCGGCGACCAACGCGAAGCTGCGATCGAGCGCCAGGGCCATGCCATTCGGCACCGTCACTCCGACCGCCATGTCCTGCTGGCCAGAGGCGGCACCGAAGTCGAGCCAGCTCTGCGTCGCGAACTGGAACACGGCCAGGGCGCCGGTGCCCAGTCCGGCGTAGAGCACGTAGGCATAGGCGTCGTCGATCGAAATGCGGCAGTCGCTGACGAAGGCAAACCCCGCCGCCGAGGCCCCGGGCACCGGTGTCGACACGAGGACCTGCAGGAAGGTCGGGCTGGTCGGGTCGGTGTCGACCACTTCGAACAGGCCACTGTTGATGAACACGTGCGGCACGGCGGCGAGGTTGCCCGATGGCGACAGCCCCCAGCGTTCCCGCGACGCCGTGCCGAGCACCGTGGTCTGCGCCAGCAAGGTGCCGTAGCCCGGACTCAGCAGGTCGGCGTCGAGGCAATGCAGTTCGCGCGAACCGCTGGCGCCGGTCAGCACCCACAGTCGCTTGCGACCGGCATCGAGCCCTAGGCCGTAACACGACCCAGGCGCGCTGTAGAAGGTCGACCAGGCCGGCGAGCTGCCGTTCCATGCCGCCCGCGAAACCTGGTTGCCCAGCGACTGCGCGCAGTAGACGGTGCGGCCGGTGTCCGCCCACACGGCGTCGGTGACGTTGTTGGTGTTCGGGCTCGGCCCCATCCACAGCAAGCTGCCGGTGCCCGATCCGACGAACGCGCTGTTGTCCGTCGAGCCGCTGGTCGAGGTGCCGACGAAGATCACTTCGTTGCCGGCTTGGGCGAGGACGGGGAACGCGGTGAGGGCCGCGACGACGAGGTTGCGCACGATGGTCATGGGATGGCGAAACGAACGACAGGGCCGCTGAGGAACGGTGCGATTGTGCCGTTCCTATGCGCAGACGCATGCGAGCGTGACACGTCGGCGCAGATTCCCCGGCCTTGGCTGGCAGCACTGCGAGGCTGCCCCCCC
Organism: Planctomycetia bacterium; assembly: GCA_005776475.1. GTDB lineage: Bacteria > Planctomycetota > UBA1135 > UBA1135 > UBA2386 > UBA2386. The sequence continues at coordinate 4,142 of SXPB01000034.1, read as the reverse complement.
AGCGGCTCCAGGAGCCCTTGTCCGTGGGCCTTGCCACGCTGCCGGGAGCGGCTAGCGTGCATTCGCTCCTTCCTGTCCCGCCATGCCGCACCGCAGCGACGAAGCTCTGTTCGCCGCGTTCCAGGACCAACGCGACTGCCAGGCGCTCGGTGAGTTGTTCCATCGACGCGCCGACGAACTGCTGCGCCTCGCCGTGTTCCTGGCGCCGCGCCCCAGCGACGCCGAAGACCTGGTGCAGGCGACGTTCTTGAGTGCCATCGCGCGCGCCGAGACGTTTCATGCCGGCAACCGCGTGATGAGCTGGTTGTGCGGCATCCTCACCAACCACGCCCGCATGCTGCGCCGCGCCGAACGCCGCAGCGCGCCAGCGGCACCGGTACTGGCGGTCGAGGATCCCGCCGACGCCGCGCTGCACTCCGAACTGCGGCAGGCCCTCACGAACGGCATCGCCGGTCTGCCCGAACCGTATCGCAGCGTGTTGTCGCTGCACCTCGAAGCCGGGCTCGACAGCGCCGAGATCTCGGCTCGCCTCGAGCGTCCCGCGGCAACCGTGCGCAAGCAGATGGAACGGGCACTCGATCGCTTGCGCGCCGCGTTGCCGATCGGACTCGCGGCAGCGTTCGCGTCGCGGCTCGATGCCAAGACCCTGGCCGCGAACGCCGCCGACGCGGCGCGCTTCGTGGAGGCCGAACCGCTGTCGACGACCGCAGCGCAACTCGCCGCCCCACTGTCCCGTCTGGGGTGGTGGTCGTTCGCCGCCGTCCTGCTGCTCGTCGCCGCGTTCGCGCCGTGGTCGTTCACGCCGTCGGCGTCGCCACCCGCGGCGCCGGCCGACGCGACCGCGACCGCCCCGGCCGTGGTCGCACTGCCACAAGAAGTACCGCCGGCTCCGACGCTGGATGCCGCGGCGGACGTGGCCCGCCGCCGCACCGACGCCACCGCCGACCTCGAAGTGCGTGCGCAACACCACGACGCCGCTCCGGCGCGCGACCTCGAACTGCTGCTGGTCGGCGACACCGGCAAGGCGCTGCCCGAGCGCATCCTGTCCGGCAAGGCGCGCGCGATGCGCACCGATCGGAACGGAGTCGCCGTGTGGAAGGCGGTGCCGGCGGGCGACTACGACGTGGCGTTTGCCGGTGCGATCAGCAAGCACAAGGTCACGCTGGTGGCAGGCACGCACACGATCACGCTCGAGCTGCCGCCACCCATCGCCTTCGCCGGGGTCGTCGTCGACCAGGACGGGCATCCCGTCGCCGAGGCGGAGATCGTCGTCAGCGAAACCTCGCTGCGCGGCGACCTCGGCGCGGTGGTCGCTCGCACGCGCGTCGACGGTTCCTTCGCTGCCTCGGCGCCGTTGAGCAACGGCCGCGTGTTCGCGCAACACGACCGCTTCCGCACGTCGGTGGGCACCCGCCTCGAAGCGGCCACGGCGCTGCGCCTCGTCCTGCAGCCGTTGCGGCGCGACCTCGAAGTCACCGTGCGCGATGCCAAGGGCCACGCCGTGCGCGGCGCCTACGTCGCCGTGGTGCCGCGCAGTTCGGGCTTGTCGCTGCTGCCGCCGCAGCACGCGCGCAGCGACGACACCGGCCGCTGCCACTTTCGCGACCCGGGCAACGGCGAAGCCAGCGTGATCGCCAGCCACGATGGGTTGTCGCCGGCGACGGCGGATCTCGCGCCCAACACGGCGGCCATCACCTTGATCCTGCTGCCCGGGACGCGACTGCACGGCACCCTGCGCGATGCCGCGGGCGCCGCGTTGCCCGACACGCAGGTGCTCCTGGCATGCAGCGACCAGCGCAGCAACGAGCCCGTCGCCCCGCTGCTGGCGCGCGCCGTGCGCACCGACGCGCACGGCAGCTTCGTAGTCCAGCAGGTGCCGCTCGGCAGCGTGCAGGTGCAGGTCTTCGGCGAAGTGCCGACGGCGCGCGGCCTGCTGCCCTTTCCCTGGCTGCTGGCGGCCACCGATGTCGACGTCGTCGCCGGCGAGAACCCACCCATCGATCTGCGCGCCGCGAGCAGCCAGGCCGTGCGCGGCCGGCTGCTCGACGCCGCGGGCCTGCCGGTGGCGCAGTACAACGTGATCGCGGTGCCGACCCAGGGCACGGCGATCCACCGCGCCTTCCGCACGCGCGGAGCCAGCACCGACCCCGAGGGCAACTTCGTGGTCCTCGGCCTCGCGCCGGACGAGGACTACGAACTCGGCGCCTTCCTGCCGGATGGTCCGCGCCAGCGTGAGGCTGCGTTCCCCGTCGCCAGCGGCCGCGCCCGCCCCGGCGCCCCGCCGGTCACGCTGCAGTTGTCGCCGCGGCTACCGACCTGCAGGCTGCACGTGCGCGTGCTCGGGCCCGATGGCCGCCCGCATCCGGGCGCTTCGCTCGAACTGCGTTCGCTCGCCGTGCAATGGCCACACGGCAAGAGCGCCGCCGCCGACGGCAGCGCCGCGTTCGGTCCACTGTCGGCCGGCGACTATTGGCTCGCCGTGGTGGCGCCTGGACTCGGCACCCGGGTGCTGCCCGTGCAGGTCGAAAACGACCAGTCGGATCTCGACCTCGGCCTCGTGACGTTGCAATCGCCGGCCCGCCTGCAGGTGCTGGTATGCGACGACGTCGGCAAGGTGATGCCGGGCGTGCGACTGATCGCGCGCGGCCGCGTGGGCGACAAGTTCGTCGGCGCCACCACCAACACCTACGGGTTGGCGACCTTGGCGGCGCTGCCGCCCGGCGAAGTCGACGTGCTCGCCGTCGGCCCCGGCATCGCGCCGCGCTCGACTCGCACGCTGCTGCACGCGGGCGAACAACGCCTCGAACTCGCAGTGCAGCACGCCGCAACCGTGCCACTGCAGTTCACGTTCGCGTTGGCCGACAACCCCTTCGTCGTCAATGGCCCGCTGCACGTGCGGGTGCAGGCGATCGATGGCTCGCTCGACTTCGAGGAGAACCTCGGCGCCGTCACGGCGCGCGGCCGCTTCGAATGCGCCACCGGACTGCCGCCCGGCCGCTATCGCGTCGTCGCGCGCGCCCTGTGGAACGCGTCCGCCCACGGTGAGTTCGACGTGCCGGCGGGCAGAGAAGTCGCGCCGCAGCACCTGGTGCTGCGGCGCTGACGGGGCTGTCACCAGGAAGTCCTTTCCTTCCTTCCTGGCGCCACCCGCAATGTTGCGATCGAGCCGCGCCGGGCGCAGTTCAGCTGCCGATGTGGAAGCCGACCACGTTCCGAGGTGGCGCGACAGAGCCGTGCTGGAGTTCCTACGCAACCGGGTCACGCAAGCGGCTCGACAATTCTCGCCAATCGTGCACCGACCGTGCACGCAGCGCGTTGGCGAGGGCCGCATGGCACCGCTACAACGCCACCATGCGTTCGCTGCCGATCGGATCGTCCCTCCTCCTCCTCGCGGCGTGTGCCAGCCCTCCCACCCAGCCCACCGCAACCTCGATGCGTCTCGATCCACACAGCTTCGCCGAGCCCGAACGGGTGCGCTCGACCCACCTCGACCTGAGCCTCAACCTCGACTTCGACCAGAAGCTGGCGAAGGGAGCCGTGACCCACTCGTTGCTGCGGCACGACCCGGCGGCCCCGTTCGTGGTCGATGCGGATGGGCTCACGATCCACTCGGTGCTGGACCAGCAGGGCGAACCGCTGGCGTGGGCACAACCGGAGCAAAACGACGAACACCTCGGCAGGCCGCTTTCGATCACCCTGCTCGCCGACACCCAGCGCGTGACGATCCGCTACAGCACGTCGCCCGACGCCGAGGCGATGCAGTGGCTCGCGCCCGAACAGACCGACGGCAAGAAGCGTCCATTCCTGTTCACCCAGGGCCAGTCGATCCTGACCCGCACGTGGAGTCCGCTGCAGGACACGCCGTCGGTGCGCACCACGTGGAAGGCACGCATCCAGGCCCCCGACGGCCTCGTCGTGGTGATGAGTGCCGGGCAACGCACGATGCAAGGCGACGTCGCCACGTTCTCGATGGACAAGCCGGTGCCGAGTTACCTGATCGCGCTCGCGTGCGGCGACCTCGCGATGCAACCGATCAGCGAACGCTGTGCGGTGTGGGCCGAGCCGGGCGTGGTCGCTGCCGCCGCGCACGAGTTCGCCGACACCGAGAAGATGGTGCAGGCCTGCGAAGCGCTGTTCGGGCC
>SXPB01000279.1 GCA_005776475.1 Planctomycetia bacterium | reverse complement strand
CGGCACCGTGCCGTAGCGACGCAGGTCGCGGTACCAACCGTAGTGCTCCGGCACGAGCCCCATCTTCTTCATGCGCGCATCGAGCACGTCCAACCGTTCTTCGCGTTGCGAGCCACCGATGATCTCGCCGAGGCCGGGCGCCAGGATGTCCATCGCCGCGACGGTGCGGCCGTCCGGGTTGCTACGCATGTAGAACGCCTTGATCGCCTCGGGGTAGTTCATCACCACCACCGGCCGCCCGACGTGCTCCTCGCACAGGTAGCGCTCGTGCTCGGTCTGCAGGTCCATGCCCCACTGCGGCGCGTAGTCGAACTTCTTCTTGGCCTTCTGCAGGATGTCGATCGCCGCCGTGTAGTCGATGCGTTCGAACGACTGCTGCAGGAACGTCTCCAGCCGCGCGATGACGCCCTTCTGGATGCGTTCGTCGCAGAACTTCAGGTCGTCCATCCGCTCCTGCAGCACGTAGGCGAAGATGTGCTTGAGGAAGCGTTCGGCGAGGTCGGCGTCGGCGGCGAGGTCGGCGAACGCGATCTCCGGCTCGATCATCCAGAACTCGGCGAGGTGGCGCGTCGTGTTGCTGTTCTCGGCGCGGAACGTCGGCCCGAACGTGTAGACCTTCGACAAGGCGAGACAGTAGGCCTCGACGTTGAGCTGGCCCGACACCGTCAGGAACGTCTCGCGGCCGAAGAAGTCCTGCTTCCAGTCGATCTTGCCGGCGTCGTTCTTCGGCAGCTTCTGCGCATCGAGCGTACTGACGCGGAACATCTGGCCGGCCCCTTCGGCATCGCTGGCGGTGATGATCGGCGTGTTGACCCAGAAGAAGCCTTCCTGGGTGAAGAACTGGTGGATCGCGAACGACGCCGCGTGGCGGATGCGGGCGACGGCGCCGAAGGTGTTGGTGCGCGGCCGGAGGTGTGCCTGTTCGCGCAGGAACTCGAGCGTGTGTTCCTTGGGCTGGATCGGGTAGGTCTCGGGATCGTCGACGAGCCCACAGATTTCGATCGTGTCGGCCTGGACCTCGACCGACTGGCCTTTGCCCTGGCTCGCCACCAGCGTGCCGCGCGCGATCAGCGACGCACCGGCAGTCAGCTTCTGCACGCCATCCTGGTAGTTGGCCAGTGTGTTCGGCGCGACCACCTGCAGCGTGCCCTGGCAACTGCCGTCGGTGACCTGCACGAACGAGATGCCGGCCTTGCTGTCGCGGCGGGTGCGCACCCAGCCACGCACTTCGACTTTGGAATCGACCGCGACTTGGCCGGTGAGCGCTTGTTTGACACTGACGGTTTGCATGCTGACCTCGGGGGGCGAGCATGGTTCCGGTGCCGGCCTTCGGCGTCAAGCTCGCTGCTGGCGGCGCGGTGCGCGTGCTGGCCGGATCGAGCCCAGGCCGTAGATTCCCGGCCTCGACCCTGCATGGAATCCGCAGTGGATCCGCCGGCTCGGGGAACGCATCGAAGTCCTTTCGGTGTGATGCTGGCGTTGCCCAACCACTGCTCCCGCGTCCTACTTCCGTTCGCAGACAACGCGAACCGGAACTTCGCCGCGGCCGACGTCGACATCGGCACTGCCGCGCAAGTCGCCGGCTTCCGACGTCGCGATGACGCGGTACCGGCCCGGCGCGAGCCCGTCGAGGCGCACCGGCTGCGCGGCGAACTCGACTTCGTCGTGGGTCCTCATCTCCCCGGGCTTCGGGTCGAGCCTGCGCACGGCGAGTTCGCCGCGCGTGACCCCATCGATGGTGACAGCAACCGCACCCGAGCCGGAGCGGAGCGCCAATTCGACACCGGTGAGGTCGACTTCGCCGACGGCGATCCGCTGCATGCGCACACGACCACTGCCATCGCGCACGTGCAGGATCGTGCTGCCGACACCCAACCCGTGCAGTTCGAACTCGCCGCCATCGCCCACCGTTCCCTTGGTGGTGCGACCATCGTCGCGGAACGCGCTCACGGTGAGGCCCGCGACCTCGCTCGCCCCGAGGACGCGACCGCGCAGCGTGACACCGACGCCCATCGTCGGCTGCACTTCGAGCGTGCCGGGTCCCTTGCCGACGGCGAAAGGGCCAAACACGAGCTCGGGACGTTCGGCATGCTGCAGACGCAACCGCTGTTCGCCGGCCGGTACCGAGTCGAGCGTGAACTTGCCCGACGCATCGGTCGCTGGCCCGTCGTTCGGTCGCGGGCGCGGATCGGCGGTGGCGAGTGCCACCGTGACGCCCGCGAGCGGTTGCCCATTCGCCGGATCGCGCACGACGCCGGTGACCGTCACTCCGGCGAACATCGCCACGACGGTGTGGTCGGCGACCGCATCGTGGCTGGGCGTCACCTGCACTCGCGACGGCGCGTAGCCCGCAGCGGTGATGCACAGTGTCTGCGCCGCCCCGGCCGGCAACTGCGGGTGGGTGAATCGCCAACGACCATCGGCTGCCGTGAACGGTTGTTCGCGCACGTACACGGGATGGTCGCGATTGGGCTCAACGTCGATGGTGAACTTCGTGACTGGCGCGCCGGTGACGCCGTCGACGACGCGACCCGCGAACGCCAACGCGCGCACCAGCTGCAACGTAGTCTCGGCGACCGTGCCGCCGACGAAGGCGAACTCGCCGCGCGCGTACTCGTCGTGGTAGGCGAACAGCGTGCACGGCTCGGCCGGCACGTCGCACACTTCGAAGCGGCCCTGCGCGTCGGTGTCGTCGCGCGTCCCAACGGCGCGCGTCGTCGACGACGAGTTCTTGCATTCGCAGTAGATCGAAGCGCCGACCACCGGCTTGCCGAACGCATCCACAACCGCGCCTCGGATCACGAACCCCTGCAGCATCGTGACGACGAGTTCGCTCTTCCCATCGCGGGCATCGACGGTGTGCCGCGCCGTCTGGTAGCCGCGGCGTTGGACCACGAGCTCAATGGCCTTCGACGGCAAGTCGAGCGCCGCAAACATGCCGTCGGGGCCGGTGATGCCAAGGCGTTGCCAACCACTCCACTGGTCGGCGACGAGATTCACGATGGCGCCGGCCAGCGGCGCGGCATCGGCGCCGAGCACACGCAGATCGATGCGCAGACCCGCCTGCAGCACGATCTCGACCGGCGCCGCGCCGGGCACGGCAAACGCAGCTCCAACTTGAAAGCCGGGCTTCTGCGCCGTCACGCGATGCCGGTCGCCTTGTCGCACGCCAGCGACCACGAACGTGCCGTCGGGTCCGCTGTCGACGCCGTGCATCGCGCCCGACGCCATCACCTTCGCCGCGGCAACCGGGGCACCGTTCGCATCGACAACGCGCCCGGTGAGCGTCGTGCCGGGCAGCAGTTCGACGTCGAACTCCTGGCGCATCACGCCCTCGGGCAAATACGAATCGATCAGCCGCTCGGCGAAACCGGCGGCGCGCACCGTCATCCCGTAGCCCGGCGCCGGCACGCGCATTTCGTAGCGCCCCGCCGCGTCGCTGCGCACTTCGGTCTCGGGCCACAAGTTGATGTCGAGTTTCGCACCGGCGATCGGCGCGCCGTCGCGCGTGTGCACGCGCCCGAACACCACCCGATCGAACGGGATCACGCTGACGGGAAGTTCGGCTTCGTTCTGCTCCGGCAACACGAGCTCGGGGTTGCACCACAACTTCGCAGGGACGGCATGCGGCGACGCAATCGCCCGCACCATGCCCGGCGTCGCGCGCATCGGACCGCGCCATTCGAAGTTGCCCTGCACGTCGCTGGTCACCGCGAATACGGCTTCGGGTGCACCATTCGCGTCAAAGCCAGCGAACCACTGCAGCGTGAGCGCAAAGCCTGGGAACGGCTCGCCCTTGTGCTTCACCTGGCCGCGCACGGTGAGTTCGCCGGCCTGGGTCGCGACACGGGTGTTGGCGTTGGCGGCGTCTGGCACCGCTACGGTGGCAACCGGCGGCGGCGACAGCCCCGCGGCCGCGACGACGCCCGCCTCGGTCGTCGGCGAGTTGCCCTGCAGCGGCACGAGTGGCGTGGGATCGGCGAGCATCCACCACAACCCGAGCCCACACGCGAGCATCACCATGCCCGCCACCGCGAACTTCGTCTTCGTCATCAGAATCGTCCTCCACACCACATCGCCACCACGTCCAAATCCCGCTGCCGGGGCCAGCGCCCCGATCCACGTGCGTCGATCGCCGAACTCGGCATCGAGACGCTCGCGCACCATCGCCAACCCCCGCGCCAACTGCGAACGCACCGTGGCGCCGGGCAACGTGAGTCGCGCCGCGATCGCCGCCGGCGTCAGGTCTTCCCAGTAACGCAGCAGCACCACGCTGCGGTACGGCTGCGGCAACGCCAGCACTGCGTGCACGATGCGGGCCCGCTGCTCTTCCTGCTGCAGGACGTCGGCCGGCGACGGCGCCACGTCGTCGGCCGCGACCACGTGCCGCAAGCCCGCTTCGCGGCGCGCCGCCCGCAGCCGGTCGAGGCTGAGGTTGCGCGCGACCCGCCCCCAGAACGAGGCCGGCCGGTCCGGCGTCGCCTGCGAACGGAACGCGCGCAGCAGCGTGTCCTGCACGACGTCGTCCTCGCCATCCGCACCGCGCAACAAAGCGCGGGCGATCGGCCGCAGGAAACGGCCGTGCGCGAGCAGCGACTCCAGGGATGCGTTCGGAACGGAAGACGACATGGCGGCTACTGCCCGACGTCGCGCGCGGACCCGGCGTTGCAGAATCCGGCGCGGGGGCCCGCACAAGGTAGTCGGGACCCGGCCCGGAGTGGGGCACGCTTGCCTGCCTGCGCCCGCCGCCGCACGATCCCGCGATGCAAGGCGCCCTCGCCCACGCCGTCTATTTCACCCTGCACGACAGCTCGCCGCCGAACATCGCGCGGTTGGTCAAGGCCTGCCACGACCTGCTGCGCGGCCATGCGGGCGAGCTGTTCTTCGCGGCCGGACCGCTCGCCGCCGAGTTCGATCGCCCGGTCAACGTGCGCGACTTCCACGTCGCCCTGGTCGTGGTGTTCACCGGCATGCAGGCGCACGACGACTACCAGGTGTCGCCGCGGCACCAGCGCTTCGTCGCGGAGAACAAGGCGGGCTGGGCTGCGGTGCGCGTGTTCGATTCCTACGACGCGCGCTGACGCGACGACCGGGCACGGCACGCAGCAGGCCGCGGGAAGTGGCGGCGTGGCCGCTCAGCCGATGTCGAGCGGTGCAGCGTGGTCGCATGCATGCACCAGCCGGCGCATGCGGATGCGCTCACCCACCAGACCGTCCTGCACGAAGCCCTGCTCGGCGAAGAACGCCAGCGCCGGGCCGTTGCCGATGTCGATGCAGGCCACGAAGCCGCGCAACCCGAGTTGGCGCGCGTGCAGCAGCGCGGCGAAGAACATCGCGCTGCCAAACCCGGCCCGGCGCGCCGCCGGCGCCACCACCAGGGTGATTTCCGCGATGCGATCCGGCCCGCAGTCCAGACGGACGAAGCCGAGGTGCTGGCCGGCCCGCTCGGCGATCAAGGCGACGATGCGCGCATTCCCGACCAGGTGCCGCGGCCATTCCCGGCGCAACTGGCCGCCCGGCAACGACAAGCCGGGACCGTCGAGCCAGGGTTCGACCACGGGACCGTCGGCGAGGGCAAACGGCCGCAAACGCAGGGATCCATGGATGTCGAGCATCGGGCGAGGCCCTGTTCTAGCCCCATGCGAGTCAAGGTAACCACCGCACCGGCAACAACGTCAGCTTGACCACTCTCCGGGGGTGGATACCATCTCGCCCCTCGTGCGACCCCCGGGTCGGACGAGTAACGACCGACCGGCTTCGCCCGGACAGTCGGCCAAGAAGTCTCCGCGAACGGCATTTGCCGCTTCTGGAAGCCCCGAATCGAGGTTCGGGGCGCGGGGATTCTGCCGCCTGCCCGGGCTTGCCGTTTCCATCCACCGTCTTCGAGCGACCTCTCCCCTACCGATCTCTCCCCGCCGCGCAGCCAGCATCCGCACCAGCTCCGCACCCGTCCCAGCCGCAGTCGAAACCGCCCTCACCGCACGCCCCAGCAGGCCATGGCCAACAACGCCGACATCCTCCGCTTCATCGACTCCATCGCCCGCGACAAGGAGATCGACAAGGAATCGCTCATCGTCGCCATCGAGCAGGCGATGTCGCAGGCGCTGGCCAAGAAGTACGGCGTCGATGACGTCGAAATCGGCCTCGACCGCGAGACGGGCGAGTTCGTCTGCAACTACGACGTGTCGATGGAAGAGCAGGGCCGCATCTTCGCGATGTCGGTCAAGCAGGCGATCACCGGCAAGATCCGCGAAGCCGAGCGCGACGTCGTGTTCAACGAATACGAGAGCAAGGTCGGCGAGATCGTCAGCGGCACCATCCAACGCTTCGAAGGCGACACCGTGATCGTCAACCTCGGCCGCACCACCGAGGGCATCCTGCCGCGCGCCGAGAAGGTGCGCAGCGAGGCCTACAACATCGGCGAACGCATTCGCGCGCTGGTGTTCGAGGTCAAGAAGGTGGGACCGCGCGTCAAGGTGATCCTGTCGCGCACGCACCGCGATCTCGTGCGCGCGTTGTTCGAACTCGAAGTGCCGGAGATCTCGGACGGCACCATCACCATCCGCCGCATCGAGCGCGAGCCGGGCTACCGGACCAAGCTGGCGGTCGATTCCGCCGACGACAAGGTCGACTGCGTCGGCGCCTGCGTCGGCGTGCGCGGCAACCGCATCAAGTCGATCATCGACGAGCTCAACGGTGAGCGCATCGACATCATCCGCTGGAACGCGGACCCGACCACGCTGATCGCGAACGCGCTGAAGCCGGCCGAAGTCGGCGACATCACGCTCGATCCGGCGGCCAAGAAGGCCCTCGTCATCGTCGGCGAAGACCAGCAGTCGCTGGCGATCGGTCGCAAGGGCCAGAACGTTCGCCTGGCGAGCAAGCTGACCGGTTGGGACATCGACATCATGACGCGCGCTGAACTCGAGCGTTCGGTTGCCGAAGAGACGCAGGCCGATGGCGCGGCTCCGGCAGCCGATGCCGGCGCCGCCGAGGACGACGACACCAGTTCGTCACCCACCGAACTGCCGCCCGAGTCGCCGCCGGATGCACCCCCGCCCGGTGGCGCCGCGAGCGGCGGCGAGACGAGCTGATCGCCGTCCACGTACATCCCCCGAAACCAGAACACCGCAACATCTTCCCTGGCACATTGCCGAGCGCTTGCCGAACTTGTCGGAGCCCCCGGTTGAGGAGCACTGATTGAAAAAGGTACGAGTCTTCGAACTGGCCAAGGATTACGGGATGCGGGGTCCCGACTTGGCGAAGCTGCTGCGCGAGATCGGCTTCGAGAACATCAAGACGCACATGACCGTGCTCGACGACGCCGACCTGATGATGGTCGAAGCGCGTTTGTCGGCGCAGGGACACAAGAAGGTTCCTGCAGGCCATGACGCCGGTGCCGCCACCGGTTTGCCGAAGAAGAAGTCGTTGACCGCCACCGCCGAAGCCGAAGACACGGTCGAAGCCGGGGAAGTCGTCGCCGAACCGTCCGCGCAGGTGCGGAAGGAACTGCCGAAGAAGGTGCTGCCGCTGCCGAAGGCTCCGGCCAAGAAACTGCCCTCGAAGAAGGACGACGAGGTCGAAGCGCGCGAAGAACCGGTCGCCCCACCGCCGCCAGCCGTGGTCGAGAAGCCGGCCGAAAAGGCGCCCGCTGCGAAGCCGGCGCCGGCGATCGTCGCACCCCAGGTTCCGCCCGCTGTGGAAGCTCCCGCCGCGCGCATCGCCACGCCGCCGCCGACGCGGACTCCCGCCGAGCCACCGGCGCCGCCCCCCGTGGTCCAGGCTCCCGTGGCCCCACCGGCCCCGACGCGCCTTCCCGAGCCCGAAGTGCAGCGTCCGGCTGCCGCGCGCGCACCGGCTCCCGCCGCACCCGTCCACAAGTCGCATGCGCCCAAGATCGAACCGGCGAAGGCAGCCCCGGCTCCGGCGCAGCCCGCGGCGGCCGCCGCGGCACCAGGCACGTCAACGCCCCCGACGGTGACGCCAGCCGGGGCCACCCCGGTGACCCCGGCCGCCGAGGTCGATCCGGTGCGCCGCTTGCTCGTGCCGCAGAAGAAGGCGACCGTCGTCGGCCGCATCGAACTGCCGCAAGAGACGATCCGCGACGCCACCCGCCGTTCGGCCCCCGCCGCGCCGCGCGACCTGCGCCGCCAGGCGTTGCAGAAGATGCAGCAGCGCACCGGCGTGCGGCCGACCACCCAGATGGGTGGCATGCGGCGGCCGCCAGCCGGCCCTGGCGGCCAACGCTTCGGCTCCGGCAGCCGCGACAACCGTGGTCCGATGGGCCCCGGCGGCGCGCGCAAGTCGAAGACCGGCCCGATGCTCGACCCGTCGCGCATCGTCGAGGTCGAAGAACCGGTCTCGATGAAGGCGCTGTCGGAGGCGCTCGGCGTCAAGGTGACCGAACTGCTCGCGACGTTCATGTTCAAGCTCAAGATCGCGGGCAAGAACATCAACTCGATGCTGACCAACGAGGAAGTCGAACTGGTCGGCCTCGAACTCGAACGCAACATCAAGATCGTCGAGCACAAGGAAGCCATGGACGAGCTGATCGAACAGCTCGTCGAAGAGTCCGAAGGCGAACAGCTGATGCTGCGCGCGCCGGTCGTGACCTTCATGG
>SXPB01000278.1 GCA_005776475.1 Planctomycetia bacterium | reverse complement strand
TCGATGCACTGACCCGCGCCGAATCCGAACGCATCGACGCGTTCGACTTCTACTGGCAGGCATTGGCCGACGACTACCCGTTGTTCGGCAAGCAGCAGGTCGATTGGAACGAGCTGCGACAGCGGTATCGCGGGGCGGTGCCGTTCGCGCGCGCGCCACACGAGTTCTACCACCTGCTCACCGGCATGCTGAGTGAGCTCTCCGACCCGCACGTGTCGCTCTCGGTGCCGCCCGACCGTCTCGTCGTCGATGGCCGCGAACCGACTTCGCTGCTCGACGTCGCCGGGCTGCGGCTGATGCCGATCGAAGGCCGCATCCACGTCGTGCAGTGGCCAGCACAGCAGGAACCGCAGCGACCCGAAGGCCTGCCCGAATCGGCGAGCCCCGAACTGTGGCGCGTCGAGGGCTTTCCCGTGGTGTTGTCGCTGGTCGGCAACCTGCTGCTCGGCCCGCCCGATTCGCGCGTCGAACTGCAGCTGCGCTGGCGCAACGGTGTCGTCACGCGACACCTGATGACGCGGCCGAAGGTCGGCACGCCGCACCGCGGCAATGCGTTCGGTCATCTCGACGCCGCGGGCATGACGTGGCTGACGCGCGCCCACGGACCGTTCCCGTGGCTTGCAGTCCACACGCTCGATGACGAGCTCGACATCGCCCGCATCGACCAGGTCATCGACGCCGCGCGCGACAGCGAAGCGTTCGTGCTCGACCTGCGCGCCAACCTCGGCGGGCGCTGGCTGCGCGCGCAACAACTGGTCGAACGCTTCCTCCCCGAGCCGATCGAACTGGTGCTGGTGCCGAGCCATCCCACGTCGAGTTGGCTTGGCCTGTTCGACATCGAGATGTTCGTGCGCAGCGAATGGCAGCCGCGGCCGCCGATCTACGCCCATCCGATCGTGGTGGTGACGAGCGCCTTGACCGGCAGCGCTGCCGAGCACGCGACGCGCGTGCTGCAGCGGTATGCCGGCGCCAAGGTCGTCGGCGAACGCACCGCCGGCGCCGAGGCGGCGATCCAGGAAGCCATCGGGCCCGATGGCGGCCGCGTGCGTTTTGGTTCGACGCGCATCGTCGATCGCACCGGTGTCGGCTTGCAGTCCGACGGCGTGGTGCCCGACTTCTCGGTGCGGCTCACGCTCGACGACGTCGAGCGGCTCGGCCCGGACGGTGCGGTCAGCGATTGGGAACGTCGCCTGCGGGCGGCGACGGTGCGGGCCGTGCGCGGTGCGCGCTGACGGCGTCGCGGCGGCTCAGAACTTCACGCCGGCGCCGAAGAAGTAGCCGTGCACATCGACGTCAGCGTCGAAGTCGCGATCGGTGGCGAGGCCGTACGCATCGAGCACGAGATAGCGGTACCCCGCCATCACGTCGAACTCCTTGGTGACCTGCCAGCGCGCGTAGCCTTCGACGTCGAGGTAGCGGCCGCTGGCGTCGCCGAGGTCGGCGGACATGAGCGCAGCGTTGGCGCCGACCGTCAGCGAACCGAACAGGCCTTCGACTTCGACGAACGGCATCGGCGCCAGCACGCTCGACGTGACCTCTTCGCGGCCGACGTTGGAACGGGCGGCGACGTCGAGTGAGTAGAACCCGAGCTGACCACCGAGCGCCACGCGGTAGTGCTCCCCGCGCCACATCTCGTAGCCGTAGTTGGCGGCGATCGCATACAGCTCCATCGACGTGTTGACCACCGCACCGGCAACGATGCCGCCGTAATCGCCGGTCAGGATGCCGCTGCCATCGGCATCGATGCCAAAGCCGTGCAGCCGCAGGCGGTGCCGGTCCTTGTCGCTCTGCAGGCGGATGTAGGGCGCGACCTCGGTGTCGCCGAGGCCGAGGCTCTCGTCGAGGTCGTTCTGCACCTGACCGAGTTCGAGGGAGCCGCCGGCGTTCTGCAACGCCAGGTCACCGCTGCCGGTCGCGAAGAACGGGCCGACGTCGGCGCGGTAGGTGGCGCCGCGGCAACCGACGACGCAGGGCAAGAGGAACAACAGCGCGACGAGCTTGTTCATGGACGCGGGAAGCATGGACGGAGCGCACGATTCCCGCCAGCCCGGCAACGGGCTCAAAACGTGATTCCGACGCCGACGAACCAGCCGTGCACGGCGAGGTCGAGCAACACGGTGTCCGGTGCGGCGTCCCCTTCGGCATCGACGGCGAGCCAGCGGTAGCCGCCGAACAGATGCGCGCCGTGGCCGAGTTCGTGTTCGAGCGATGCCTCGAGATCGACGAAGCGATCGTCGCCGAGCCCGAGCACATCGAGGTCGACCCAGCCGATCTCCGCCACGGCGCGCAGGCCGCAGCATGGCAACGGCGCGGTCGCGCGCACGAACGGCAGCGGCAGGCCCAGGATCTCGTCGACTTCCTCGCGGTTGCCAGGCGACTCGGCGACGCGGAAGTCGAGCGCGAACACGTCGAAGGCAACACCCGGCGCCAGCGTGATCGGGCCGAGGGGCAGTTCGTAGACCGCCGCGAATTTGAACACGCCCAGGTCGAAGTCGGTGGTCACGGCAGTCGCTGCGGGCAGGCCGCCGAACGACTCGCCGAGCACGCCCGCGCCCGCTTCGTGCAACCAGAAGCCCGAAGCGCTCAGCACCGGCGCGCCGAAGTCGGCGACGACCCGCCCGAACGGCGACCCGTGCGCATCGCCGAGCCCGAAGGCCGAGCGCACGTCCTGCACGGTGGTGCCGGCCCCCGCGGTTGCGAGCGCGAGATCGCCCCCGATCTCGGTGCGTGCAAAACCGAGCTGGGCGGTCACGACGGGCGTCGTGCAGGCCCCGAAGGCGACGGCAACAGCGAGCGTGAGCAGGAGTGCGGGCGGCGCGCCCGGGCGGAAGCCAGGGCGACGGCGAAGACGGCGACAGTTCACGGGGTGCGGGTCGGGCGCGTTCGAGGGGCGAGCGCAGCATACGGGGTCCTGGCCGTGGTCGCGGGCATGCAGGCACTACGCCGCGTTCCACGATTGCATTCCCTACGAGCCCACTCGACACTCCCGACCCGTCACGCCCGTTACCAACGGAGATTGCATGCAGTTCCGCGCCACCGCTTCGCTCGTTCTTGTCTCCTTCGCGGCCACCGGCTGCATCGTCCCCGAAAAGGCGACGCCGACGGTCGGGTTCGGCACGACGCTGGCGTCCAAGTTCGTGCACCGTGGCATGACGCTCGTCGATGACGCGGTGCTGCAGACCAAGATGTCGGCGATGCTGCCGACGACGTTCGACCCGAGCGACCGCATCCAGGTCGAAGCCGAGGGTGCGATGGAGCTCAGCGACCAGAACGGCGACTCGTGGTTTCCCGACGGCCACGCCGGGCGCTTCACCCAGATCGAGATGCTCGGCTCGTACCAACGCACCCTCGGTGACCTGACGTTGCGCGGCGGCATCCACAGCTACAACCTGCCGAACGGGTTGGAGTTCCAGAACGGCGAGCGCGGCGGCACCAACGAAGTGTTCGTGCTCGCCAATCTGTCGGTGCTGGAAGCGAACCCGTACTTCGCGATCCACTACGACTTCGACGAGGTGCGCGGGGCGTACTACCGCGCTGGCATCGCGGAGGCGATCAAGCTCGGTGAGAAGTGGGCGCTCGATCTCGACGGCTCGCTCGGCTACGTGTCCGAGGCGCAGTCCGCGTGGATGTACGGCTTCGACGAGTCTGGACTCGCCGATCTGCGCGGCGAAGTGGTGCTGAAGTACCAATACGACGACCGCACTTCGGTGCGCGTCGGCGCGCACGGCTCGCTGATCGTCGACGACCAGATCGACCAGTGGTTCGCCGACCTGGGCATCGACGACGATCCGATCTGGTTCAGCGCCGGCGTCGTCTGGGTCTTCT